>NZ_QGDO01000002.1:0-315203 GCF_003149185.1 Sediminitomix flava
CCTGTCGAACCATCTTGCAAACATTCTTCTATTGCAGTTAAAGTTAATTGATCGACTTGTCGATAAAGTGTTACAGGGATATCTATTGAACTTGTCGTACAGCTCGCATTCAAACCGCCAACACTTAAGTTGATATTTGCCGTTATACTAGCACTGCCTGTCGCAAAGCTGATATTATCCAATTCCAAACCTGAACCGTCTGAACCTTGTGCATCTAAACTGAATGTACCTCCACTCAAAGCACTCAAGCTATAGGTGTAAGTATAACCTGAAATCACTTCGGTATTTGCCGTGATCACTTCTAAGTCTGTTGTGCCATCCAAGATACAATTCTCGATCGAGGTCAAACTCAACTGATCGGGAATGCGGTAAAGTGTTACTGGAATATCTACGGTATTTGTCCCACAGCTCGCATCCATTCCTGTGATTTCCAAACGTACATTGGCTGTAATTTCACTACTTCCTGTTCCAAATGTAATCGCATCAAACTCAAGACCCGAACCGTCTGTGCCTGTAGCAGACATGCTGACTGTTCCCCCACTGATGCTATTCATTGTCCAGCTATAGCTATAACCTGAAAGGCTTGTCCCATTCTCTGCGACTACCTCTAGATTGTCTGCGCCATTTAAGGTACAGAACTCTAGAGCTGTCAAGCTAAGTTGATCGGGTAAACGGTGAATATTTACAGATACAGTCACTGTATTTGTGCCACAGCTCGCATCCATTCCAGATACCGTCAAGCTCAAATCAGCTGTAATCTCTGTTGAACTGCCTGTAAAGCTGATATTGTCAAAGTATAAACCCGAGTCATCTGTTCCACTTGTTCTCAAGTCAATGCTTCCTCCCGAAAGACCTGTGAGACTCCAAGTATAGGTATAACTATCAACAGGATTCGTATTCTCTGTTGCAATTAATAAACCTGTCGAACCATCTTGCAAACACTCTTCTATCGCTGATAAGCTTAACTGATCGACTTGTCGATAAAGCGTTACAGGGATTTCTATTGAACTTGTCGTACAGCTCGCATTCAATCCGCCAACACTTAAGTTGATATTTGCTGTAATACTAGCACTGCCTGTCGCAAAGCTGATATTATCCAATTCCAAACCTGAACCGTCTGAACCTTGCGCTTCTAAATTGAATGTACCACCACTCAAAGCACTCAAGGTATAGGTGTAAGTATAACCTGAAATCACTTCAGTATTTGCCGTGACCACTTCCAAGTCTGTTGTGCCATCCAAGATACAATTCTCGATCGAGGTCAAACTTAACTGATCGGGAATGCGGTAAAGTGTTACTGGAATATCTACGGTATTTGTCCCACAGCTCGCATCCATTCCTGTGATTTCCAAACGTACATTGGCTGTAATTTCACTACTTCCTGTTCCAAATGTAATCGCATCAAACTCAAGACCCGAACCGTCTGTGCCGGTGGCAGACATACTTACCGTCCCGCCACTGATGCTATTCATCGTCCAGCTATAACTATAACCTGAAAGGCTTGTCCCATTCTCTGCAACTACCTGTAAATTGTCTGCGCCATTTAAGGTACAGAACTCTTGAGCTGTCAGACTGAGTTGATCAGGTAAACGGTGAATTGTAAGGGGAATCGTATGGGTATTCGTACAACTAGCATCAACTCCATCAACGGTCAAATCGATATTCGCTGTAATGGTCGTTTCCCCTGCATTGAAACTAATGCCATTCAAACGAAGACCTGAATCCATATTCCCAAACTCTTCCAAAGAAAAGCTCCCATTGGAAAGAGAAGATACCGACCAATTGTATTGATAAGCTGTGATATTCTCAGAAGAAGCACTGATAACTTCTAAGTTTGTCGTTCCATCTAATTCACAGAATGTAAGAGCTGTTACTCCCATAGCATCTGGAAGTCGATTGATTACAACAGGAATTGTTGCAGTTTGAACACTACAACTAGAATCTGAGCCTGAGATTGTCAGCTCCAAATCAGCAGAAATTTGTGCACTTCCATTTGAAAATTGAATATTATCAAACTGAACTCCAGAATACATATTTCCAAAAGGCGTGATTGAAAAACTACCTCCAGTATTGATTGCTAGTGTCCACTGATATTCAAATGTGGCAATATTTTCATCGGTTTTCTCAGCTACAGCAATAACAGCACTCGCATTATTTAACTCACACAATGAAATATCCGTAATCGTGACAGGGTCTGGTATACGATAAAAAGTAAGCGTAACAGATTGATCACTAACATTACATCCTCCTACAGCATTTAGGTTCATTTCTATAGTGACAGCAGATGAACCATTGTCAAAATCAATTTGGTCAATAGAAAGACCGCTGTTATTAGTACCCGTAGTAGAGAAACTTATATCTCCACCTGTATTTGAGGTTTTTGACCATGTGTAGCTAAAAAAGCTGTCTGTTTGAGCTGGAATAATTTCACCAAGGTTACCTCCATTAATCACACAGTCAGCGTAGTCTGATACTCCCGTAAATTCAGGGTTTCTTTCAAACTCTAGGGTAATGACATCTATATCTTCTTCTTCTCCGCTATCCCCCTGACATTGTGCTAAACCCGTAATTTCAAGTGTGATTTTATTTGAGCTTGCATCAAAATGAGAATTATCAACTGTTATATCCAACTCATAAGAACCTGCATTTGTAGCATCTTGTGCTAATTGCTGATAAATAGCATCTGCAGCAGCCGAAGCACCAGTCGTTGTAATCGCCCATTCTGGAGTAACTTGAACTTTCCCTCCAGAGTTATCGGTTACTTGTGCTTCAATATTTACGGTTTGACTTCCTCCAGGAGCAATACAATAAGGGGAAGCATCGGGGTCGATTACTAAGGTGATTTCAGGTAGTCTGTAAAATATTACAGGAATTTCTTTACAGTTATAGCATCCATCAGGTACGCAACCGCTTTGAGTTGCACAACCTTTTTCCCAAACCTCAACCCTTACCGTAGCTTGGGCATAGCCTTCTGTCGCATCTTCAGAAGCCTTAAAAAACACTTCTTGTTTTCTATTGTTACCATTTATCGTAAATGTCCCAACATCCTGACTTACAATTGTCCAACGAAAATCATAAACCCCACTCATATCAGTATCATACAGATCGTATTTCTGTACACGATTATTGATCTGAGGGAAACATATCAATATTTCATCGATATCAATCGGAGGCTGTTGAGCTTGCGCAGCATTTCCGAAAAAGAGATGGAAAATTGTTATTAAAAAAAATGCTTTAAAGTGATTCACCCTAATCATGATATATACCTGGCTTAGTTGCTCCTTATTTCTACATTAAATTCCATGGAATTGGGCATGGAAGTGGTTCAGCCTTTTTCTTAGGCTTTTTTCGATAATTTTTATAGAATTCAAATTGATAGGTAATTGAGATTTCATGCGATATGGCTCTGTCTTGCGGTAAATCTGAAATCGTCCAATCGAAACTATATCCTATTTTATATTGCTTATATTTCATTCCCATCATGAAGATGAGAGCATCTTGGTTCATTGTATTTTTCTCATTTTGTTTGACTACGGGTATACCTCTATACCACATCCCAAACATCACTGGACTATAGGTCAGATACGCCCCCATACTTAGTTGGCTAGCTTTGTCTTGTTGTGTAAAAAGAAAGACTGGGGAGATGGTTTTATTACCGTAGTTACCTACAAAGTATCGCTTATGAAATTCAAGCGGTATGACGTATCCTCCCATCACTGAAAACTTAGCAGGATAATACTGTTTTCCACCTAAAAAACTCTTTGAAGGTTCATTGACATGATGTGCGGAAAGTCCAAACCAATAGCCTTTACCAATCATTAAAGCACCCAAAGCAATCTCTGGAACAATAATATTATCTGTCGAAAAATTCTCTTGTGAAGGGCCACCAACGCCATCTGAATTAATTTGATCGTTAAATAAAAAACGTTGTAAGGCTAAAGAAGTTTGATTCAATCCTAACTGTAAACCAAAATTAAAATTTAGATTTTTATTCACCCTCAAGAGGTAAGCTCCAGTAAAATCTAATGCTGTTTCTGTTAGGTCTTGAAACTGCCCAGTGCTCACGATATCTTGTTTGATCATGGCACCGTATGAAATTCCTTTATTGGGTAAATATTGATCGTATGAGGCAAGAAAGGTCTGATAATTAACAGGCAAACCAATCCACTGATTCCTGTAGTTCACAGCAGCTCTACCATCATAAGTGGTACCTGTCATTGCAGGATTTAAATACAAAGGTGCCGCATAAAACTGAGAATACTGCACATCTTGTGCATGCAAACTCTGTGTATAGGCTGTTATGAGAGCGATAACTAGAAATATCGTTCTTTGAAATTGGTTTGGTTTATAGCTGATTGACATCCTATCGAGGATCTTTATCTTTGGTCTTAATTGTTTGAAGCTGTAATGAAAATTTCATGCCAATGTGAATTTTTCACTAAAAAATACAATTCATCGTTTATACCAAAAATTTCATTAACACAACACACACATAGTTTTACTATATTTTACGATATACTAATTATAAGATTGTTATTCGCGACACCCTTTAGAATATTCATTTATTAATATTAAACAGTAAAAAATAGCATCATATTACACTACCAAATTCTAATACTAATTATCCTTAATAGACTAAACTTCTCACTTAACTACCAAGTATTTTTACTGTCTATAACACAGAGAATACAAAAAAAATAAAAATGAAGAAATTCTTATTAGGTGTAGCAGTAGCATTTACAATGTTATCTACAGCATGTAATGATGATGAAGTGAATAGCTCAAACCAAAAGGTAAAAGTTGATTTACGCATGACTGCTCAAGACATGAATTTAATCTCTTTGGCGAAAGAAACTCCTAGCTTTGATTCTATTTACCTAGATGTAGTCGCACTCTACATTAAAGGTTCTGTACTTACAGGAAATGACAGTGCTGGTTATGAAGTATCTGAAGGAGACACAACCATCAACTTCAATATCATGGATTACCAAGATTCTACTATGTACCTTTGGAATGATGAATGGTTAGCTGGAACTGTGGACGAACTTGAAGTCAAACTTGGAGGAAACAGTTATGTCATTGAAGAAGGCGGAAAAAAAGAGTTTCTTCAGACTCCTTCAAACAAGATGAAAATTGACATGATTGAAGGTGAGAATGTAGTTGAAGGAGATAAATCTTACAAACTCATCCTTAATATGGGGCCAATTGAAGAAATGATTCACGGCACAGGACAAGGCAAATACATGCTTAAACCTGTTAGAACTGAAGGATATTTTGAAGAAGTAACAGAAGAGGAAGAAACACCTGCAGAATAAGGCTTCTACCCCTACGATATATGTTAAACCAACCCTGCCTATTTTCATGAAATTGAAAGTAAGTAGGGTTGTTTTTTTTATAAACTAAAAATACACCTCTTATTAATCAACGTTTTCTATTACACAAAGCCCATAGCCAACAACACTTAACAGGTTCTTATCATTATATAAAATTCACCTAAATTTCGTGAAAATGCCTCTCCCAAGGATTCATTAGATCAATCCTAGGTGGAGGCATTTCTTGATAATGAAATTTCAGATGAACAGAACTAAACAAACAAACTTACCTTTAATAATCCTTTTGGTTATCGCATCAACGTCTTGGCTCAAGGCACAAGATAAAGATGTTCCAGAGTTTCACTTTGGTGGGGCGCTAAGATTCAACTACAATTATTCATCTTGGAAAGATGGACATAAAAAAAGAGGTGGAGACTTTGGCTATGACGTCCTTTCCTTACGTCCACAAGCCTCTTACAAAGGAATTGGAGTAAATGCTGATGTCCGATTGTACACCGATGGTTTTGGAGGAATAATATTAAAACAGGGCTGGTTCGATTACGATTTTACGGCACAAGATCAAATACAACTAGGTTTAACTCAAGTTCCATTCGGAATCACACATTACAATTCCAATAGTTTTTTCTTCAGTCTGAATTACTACATCGGACTAGAAGACGATCATGATATGGGTATTAAGTATCAGCATAAAGACGATAAATGGTCTTATGCCATTGCATTTTTCAAGAATGCAGAAGAACTCACTTTTGGTAGTAATTCTGATGCCTCAAATAGTCGATACTCATATGACGTAGGTTCTATTGATGAAAATGGCGATGGAGAACTTCAATACCGAAACAAAGAGGTCAATCAATTGAATATTCACCTCAATCGCCAAATCAAAGAAGGAGAATTAATACACAATATGGGTGTTTCTGGAGAGTTCGGAGGATTATACAACCTAGATACAGAAGGAATGGGTTCTCATTTTGCGACAGCAATTCACTACGAAACAAGCTACCGAAAATGGAAACTAAAAACACAGGTTTCATATTACAAAAATTCACCTAATACACCCGAAGGAGAAAGAACCGATGTAGTGGCAATGACTGCTTTCGGGGCGCCTTACTTAGTAGCCGCAGAAGCGACCACTTATACTGTAGGCTTAAGTTTTACCCAAGCTGTAGATTGGGGACCAATTTCTTGCTTGATGTTCTACAACGATTTTGGCTATATGGATAAAGCAGAAGATAGTTTCTATGATTCATATCAGAATGTAACAGGCTGTTTAGTCTTTGCTGGTCCAATTTATACCTACATAGATGCCGCATTAGGAAAGAACCAACCATGGCTAGGACCTGATTATAATACAGCTTTGGCTTATGGTTCAGAAGGTGCTGAATGGCATTTACGATTCAATATCAACTTCGGATATTATTTCTAAATCCATACAGCATAAAAATACCTCACAAGGATTGTTGTGAGGTATTTTAACTCTATAAGAAAACCTATACAATTAGCTTCCTAGTCTAGTCTGAGTACTATTTTCCCTGTATGTTTTTTCTCTGTAAATGCTTTCTGAGCGTCTACAATATTTTTTAAAGGATATGAAGCAGCTACTAGCGGTTTTACATCTCCATTTTCAATTCTCTTAATCAGATTTATAAACACTTCTTCCTTAAAAATTGTACAACCAAGCAAATCTAAATCCTTAAGGTACAGTGTTCGCACATCCAAATTTACATGTGCCCCACCTATCGCCCCAGATACCGCATACCTTCCGAATGGCTTTAGAAGATCAAGAAGAAGAGGAAATTTATCTCCTGCAACCAAGTCAATAACCACTTCTACACTATTTTCACCTAATGTAGTTAGCCAATCTTCATCTCTGAGCACCACTTTATCGGCTCCTAAATCTTTCAGTTCATCTACTTTTGAAGGACTCGTAACCGCAATCACTTGTGCTCCTCTTGCTTTTGCCAATTGAATAGCCGCAGACCCTACACCTCCAGACGCCCCCGTTATGAAGACCGTGTCATTCTCCGTCACTCTTGATCTTGTCAGTAGGTTTTCAGCTGTAGAATAAGAACATGGAAAAGAAGCCAATTCAATATCTGACATCGTACTGTTTACTGCATGAGCATGACGAGAAGCTACTGTTGTAAATTGAGCAAAACCTCCATTACACTCCGAACCGTAATACCAAGCTTGCTCCAACAACTCTCCTTTTACTTCACGAATACAAGGTTCGATAAGTACTCTTTCATTTAACCTATCTTCACTGACATTTTTACCCACAGCTACAATTCGTCCGCAAACATCAGCTCCTTGAATACGTGGAAAACCAATAGCACTACCAGACCAACTTGCATCCTCACTGTTGGCATCACCCTTAGAATACCAACCTATTCTTGTATTCAGATCGGTATTGTTTACCCCTGCCGCACTTACTTTAATAAGTACCTCATCAGCTCCTAGTTCTGGTACAGGAATATCTTCTCTGTATTCCAACATATCATAATCCCCATGTCCTTTGAGGTAAATGCCATACATTAATTGAGGTATTTCGTCTTTATTCATTGAATGTCAGTTTAGCAGTTTGTCTAATCAATATTTCTTACTGATTTCGCCCTAAATTTAAGTGAGACTTCACAGGCTCTCCTAAAACATTCACATACATTCAGTTGTTCCTACATACGCTGCAATGTATCGCTTTATGGAAAGACAGAAACCTCTCTTTTGTTTAAACCGTATTGTTATTCAAAATTGTACAATACTTTGTACCTTTGCAGTTACAAAGAAGGGGCAAACCACTTTCATTACTAATTTGCCCATAGACATAGCGTAATACTGAATGTTATATCCTCGAAATTTAGAAGAAAAACTAGGCTTTGATCAGATTCGAAGCTATTTGATTGAAAAATGTAACGGTGCGGTAGGTAAATCTTATGTAGAACGAATTAAGTTTACAAATAACGCAGAGGTTATACGAAAACATAACCAACAAGTATCAGAATATTTATACATTTTGTCTGAAGGGGCGAATTTCCCTGCCAGCAATTTTATTGACATATACAGCTTTCTGAAGAAAGCACAGGTTGAAGGTACATTCTTCACTGAAGAAGAAGCCTATGACCTCAAAAGAGCATTCACAACCTTGAATGCTTGTCTCTCATTTTTTAGAACTCGTAAAGAGGAAGAATTTCCTGAATTATATAAACTCGCCGCTCAAATTGATTTCCCAGCGTGGTTACTTCGTGAGTTTGAACGAGTGATTGATGACAGAGGAAAAGTAAGTAACTCTGCCTCTGCTGAACTACAAAGAATCAGAGCTAGAATTGCACAAATTTCGTCAAGTCTTCGTCAGAAAATGGATAGTATTCTGAAAGACTTGAAAGGAAAAGGCATGGTAAAAGAAGATGCACTGCAAACTATGCGTGAAGGACGTATGGTTATTCCAGTTGTTGCAGAGCATAAAAAGCATGTAAAAGGTTTTGTTCATGATGCCTCAGCTACTGGACAAACCATTTTCATTGAGCCAGAAACAGTATTGAATGCCAATAATGAAATCAAGGATTTAGCCTTAAAGGAAAGACAAGAGATTGTACGTATCCTCACAGCACTTACCGATCAGGTGCGTCCTTACATTTCAGATTTGATGCGTTCAAATAATTTCTTGGGAATGATTGATTTCATTCGCTCAAAAGCGCTTTTAGCACAAGAAATGGAGGCAATCATGCCAGATGCCATTGATGAACCTCATGTAGAGTGGTATAATGTAAAGCATCCACTACTGATTCTTCATCATAAGAAACTAGAAAAAGAAGTTATTCCTCAGAATATCCGATTGGATCATGAGCGAGGACGTATGCTTCTTATTTCTGGGCCTAATGCAGGGGGTAAATCTGTTGCTATGAAAACAGTCGGCTTGGTACAATATATGTATCAATGTGGTTTGTTAGTACCAATGGTTGAAGGTTCTCGAATGGGTATCTTCGATGATATCTTCATGGACTACGGGGATGATCAATCTTTAGAAAATGATCTTTCAACCTATTCTTCTCACTTGACCAATATGCGTCACTTCTTGAAGAAATCGGGTGAAAAATCGCTCTGCTTGATTGATGAATTTGGCGCAGGTACAGAACCCGAGCTTGGTGGAGCAATTGCAGAAGCTATCCTTGAACAACTGAACCGTCAACAAGCTTGGGGCGTAATCACGACTCACTATGCAAACTTGAAGTTTTATGCGGATAAATATGATGGATTGCAAAATGGAGCAATGCGTTATGATGTTGAAAACCTTCAACCACTTTACAAACTCGAACAAGGGCAGCCAGGTAGCTCTTTTGCCTTAGAAATTGCGGGTAAAATAGGACTTCCTAAAAAAGTAGTGAACATCGCTCGTCATAAAGCTGGTCGTAAGAAAATTAGTATGGAAGAGCTTCTTCGTGACTTGGAGAACGAAAAGAAAGTTCTGACCGAAAAAACGAGAGAACTTAAGCATAAAGAAAATAAGCTGAAGCAACAGCTCGAAAAGTACGAACGTCTGACACAACGTATTGAAGAAAGACGTGAAAAACTGATTGACAAAGCAAAGCGTGAAGCAAACACCATCTTAGATGATGCCAATCGTCAGATCGAATTGACTATCAAAGAAATTCGTGAAGGGAAAGCTGAAAAAGAAAAAACCAAGAAACTTCGAGAAGAACTTGGCAAATACAAAGACAAAGTCAAAGTAGGTCAAGAGCAAAAAGAACCTAAAGAGGTTATTGAGGTTATTAGTGGTGAAATCAAGCTTGGAGATTATGTACGAATCAAAGGGCAAGAAACCATTGGTGAAGTTATGGAAATCAAAAATAATGATATCCGTGTCGCGATGGGTGCTTTGCAATCGAACATAAAACGAAATCGTTTGGAGCGTGTAAGTCGTAAAGAATTCAGAAAGGAAAACAAACAGAAAGACCGTTATTCTACACTTTCTGCAAGTTCAAACATGAACACCAAACACATTGAATTCTCTCCTAACCTAGACCTCAGAGGTAAAAGAGCGGAAGAAGTAATGGGCGTTTTAGATGATTTCTTGGACACGGCAATTATGCTTAGCCATGGTACAGAACTAAGAATTGTTCATGGTAAAGGGACTGGAGCTTTAAGAGAAGTCGTTCGCAATCACTTGAAAAACTTCTCGGGAATCAAAAGTGTATCTGATGAACATCCTGATAGAGGTGGCGCAGGTGTTACCCTTGTAAGATTGAGATAATTATTTCCTCCTATATATTTTTTTAAGAGACAGTCTGTAAAAAGGCTGTCTCTTTTGTTTTTTAAGGAGGTCATTGGGCTATTCGTATAACTTTCTCTACTTCAGTTGATTTATTTTCGATAGAATGACTAAACTGATTGTTCTACTATTGAGTTATCCTTACATCGTACTGCTTTACTAGAAAAAAGAGAATCTAACCCAAAAAGAACTAGCTTATGTACACGACTCCAACTTTTGAGATTCTTGAGAAAAAAAGACAATTAGGTGATCCTCTAGCCGACAAAGTCATTCAGACACTAATTGAAGAAAATGGTCTAGAGTCTATTCGAATGATATTTGAGATGGTTTCTCAGAATAAATCTTTACCCAAAATAGAGATGCCTAAAGTCTTGAGAGATTATTTTGAAGAGACTGCAAAGTTACCTGATTGGGTTGATTACAAAAAGCTTGATGCAGCCTCCAAATTTCATCAGAAATATGGTATTCAGCTCTCGCTCTTACTCTTATGTAAAGCCTTACCCACAACCTACGCTTGTGGAAAAGGAGCTGAAGTACTTTACATGACTGGGCGTTTTCATGCTTCCAAAAATGGAGACATGGATAACTTCACAAAACGATTGATCGAAACTTCTCAGTTTGTAGTAGATGTGATGTCAGAAGGTGGTTTAGGACCTTATGGAAGAGGCATTCGTTCAGCTCAGAAAGTACGTTTGATTCATGCCGCAATTCGTTATTACCTTATGCATCAGCATGAATGGGATCATAAAACATACGGTGTTCCAATCAATCAAGAAGATATGGCGGGAACACTTCTCTCTTTTTCGATCATCCCTCTTTTGGGCTTAGAACAAATAGGTAAAAACCTAAGCTATGAAGAAAAGGAAAATTACTACTATACTTGGCGAGTAGTTGGGCATATTTTAGGGTTAGAAGAAGAAATGATGCCTCAAAAATTTATTCAAGGGTATCGATTAGCCAATCAAATCATAAATCATCAGAAAGAACCGTCTGAGGCTGGAAAAGTGCTAACCAATACTTGTGTCAATTTCATTCAGAATATGAATCCAAGTAATTTCTTCAAAGCTTTTCCGAGCCTACTTGTTCGCTACATGATTGGAGATGAACTGGCAGATATTGTAGGTATCAAAGAAAAAAATGATGGATTCAATAAATTCTTCAAACTGACCTCATATATCTTCTTCAATATCTACGATAGCTCTATCAATAATTTCAAAACCTTAGAACGTCTAGCACTTTATTTCAACCGTATCTTTTTGGAAGACTCATTGTATTTTATGAATAACTCTCAAAAAATACAGCTCCATGTACCGCCATCACTAAGAGAAAATTGGAATAACAACATTAAACTCAATCCGATAAGAGAAGCCGTAAAAAAACGATTCAGATAAGTTTAAGGGGGTAAATTGAAGAAAGAATTCTGAGATAATGATGAATGTGTATATAAGTACTAGTACATATATTTTCGAGATAAAACTTTACTGTTCTTAGAGTTACTCTGAGAACTCATAAATGAATACCAGAGTCTTCAGACTCGATTTTGCGTACATTTTTCGAGTCTAAAGACTCTTGCTTTCATAGATAAATCCTCAGATCGCTCCGCTAACTCTAAGGATAGTATTACTCGTTTTCTTTTGTCCAAGTACTGAAGAAGATAGACAAATGATTTTTTAGATAAAAAACACAAACTATTTGAAGAGTTAGTGTAACGATCTTCGAATTAATAAATGGGGGTTAGAGTCTTCAGACTCGAAAATATGCCCAACTGCTTAATCATCATCTTCTCCTTCATCTCTACTAGGATTCGCGACATCTTTAAACGGTAAGTGAAAGTGAGATTTACTTGACGTTCTGAATGTTGGCATTCTGAATAAGTACTAAAAAATGGCTATTGGAATAAGGGTAGATAAAGAAAAAGCACCGAGTGTAAACTCGGTGCTTTTTCATATTTATTCAAATATTGCTTGATTAAAAACACTCGTAAAAAATGATTATTCTGCAATCATCCAAATCTGAGTATCCTTATAAAGTTGTTGCCAATCAGTTCCTAAATAAGAGCTGTGTGTATTTTGACCAACCTTAATTCTATTCGCTTCAAACTTTTTGTTCAATTCCTTAAATCCATCGGTATCGAATTTAGGGATAAATAGACATAAGCTTGTGTTTGATACATTTTCTCCGATCAAGTTTTTAGGAAGTCTGATACTTACATACATATGACACTCATCAGTCATATATACATTGATACTCAAACCTTCTTTCCCTGTTTTATCTAGAGTCACATATGCATCGTCTTCACCATATTCCAAAGCAGCATTAATGCTCTTAAAATGTTGGTTAAACTTCAAAACCGCTTCTTCCCTTTTTGATTCTGAAGGAGACAAAAGCTTTGATTCAATATTGTCATTTGGTATTACAGGTAAAATGTATCCGTTTGACCTTGATTTCTTTCCATCTTCATCAAACAATACTCCGATACCATTATCCAATGCTTTAAGAATTGGTGCAGGATCACTTGTCTCAGCTAAGATCTGAAATGACTCTTTGTCTTCAAAAAGACCAAATCTGATACTTTGTTCAGCAAGGCTTAATTGAGGCCAAGTTTGTCTGTTTTTAACCGAAAAGTCTTGTACTTCTTTTGCTTTATATTTTGGTACCGATCCACAACTATTCAAAAAAAGGATTGCAAATGCCCACCAAATCAAATTCAAACGATAATTCATAAGTCTGTAAATAATAAAAAATCCTATTTTCTCTCGAAAATATCGCTTTTTTAGCTAAGAAAAAAAGTTCCAATAGTACGATCAGAACTTTTCTTCTTAATAGCTCAAAACATAAGTATCAGACTTCAACCTAAATTAGCATTTGTTTTTTCTTCTCTTGTACATACAATACATCAGAAGTAATCCCATTTTCAAAATTCGTTTCCTTCTTTTTCTGCAAAAAACTTTCTTTTTCATCAGATTAGAGTTTAGGGTTATCAACAATGAAACACCTTTCTATTCTGTTTTGGTTTGAGCCTTCATAAATTAATAAGCTCAAATTGTGTCAATTACAAAATAATTTAATGAAATTATTTTGTCTTTAGATATTAAAAAACAAGTTGTACTGAAACAGGGGTATCCCCAACTTTATAATTACGGTCTAACACGTATCTCATAGGTTCACCATTAAAAAAATCATCATTTCTGAGAATATAATCAAAAGATAAAGAATCATACTCTGATAAAATTTTAATCACTTTACCTAAACAATATTCTTTTTTTGATCTAAAATTACTATCAATAAGGTCTCTACCTATTTCTGCTTTTCGATAGTCAGTATCAAACTTTCCATATTTCCAAAATGTCTTAATGACTTCGGGAGCTTTATTAGTTCCTTTAAAAGGCTCCCAATATGAGATGATAGAGTCTATTTTTGCTACGGTCTCTGCATTATTTTTTATCCATATTTTTTCATTACGAATAGACATGAGATTAAATTTACTAGTATCTGTTGCTCTATTCATAAAATCTAAAACTTTTTCATAACTCAAATTCACAAAAGGTTCTTTATCTAAATCTGATACAAGGATACTATCCCTTACCTTTTCAATAAAGGGATAATACTCTTTTAGCTCTGGTCGGTTAGACAAAATATCTCTCTGTTCAGAAGTACTCAAAGGTTCTAGAACTGATTTATTGATTGATGACTCACAACTATATAGAAAAATGGTGCAAATGATTATAAAAAGTCTCATTTTAAATATTTAAAGGTTTACATTATATTTTAAAAGTAATTAAAACATAAACACAACAGCAAGCAAAGTACATTGAAACGTGTCTTGCTTCAGTGCTCTATAACATTACCCATCACAAAGTAATGGACCCTTTGGTCATTTTTTTATTATGGAAAAATTCAAAAATCTCTTTCAACAAATCCTTACACCAGCAGAAGGGATAAATACTGCTGCTCAATTTCTGATTGCTATACCAAGAATTATTTGCGGTCTTTTACTCACCATAGACTTTGGTGCTAGTAAATTTGGAATGCCGTGGACAGATCAAGAACAAAATCTTTCACTGTTTGAAGTCGCAGCTTGGTTCCCTGAAGATGTGGCTAAATTTGGTATCCCATTTAGTTTAGCTCCTTGGTTATTTGCTTGGCTTGGGGCGGCAAGTGAAGCTATTGGCGGATTATTCATTGCGTTAGGGCTTGGCACTAGAATCTCTGCGTTTTTCATTGCATGTACAATGCTAGTCGCCATCTTCTTTCAAAAATGGGAACAAGGTACTTGGGGAATGCTCCCTGCCATGGGATTCTTATGGATGAGCATGTATTGCCTTGTACTAGGTTCTGGTAAATTTGGATTAGATTACCTCATTACAAGAAAGTCTGTTGCTAAAAAAGTTGTTTTGGCCTAAAAAAATCGCCCTTCTTTCAATGAAAAGAAGGGCGAAATAAAACTGAATATTTATTGATTTACTTAAGCCATAATTACTTGAATCTTTAGAACGTCATCTTCTAAAAAAGAGGGATTTTCATACACGCCAAAGCTCACATCAATATCGTGCTTCAACTCCTTCTTCAAGTAGTCCGTAATGCAATCAATATCATCTATTCTAAAGTGATTAACATCTTTTACAATCAAACTTAATAGCACTGTTTTCATATCTTCATTATGGGCATACTGCGTGTCCATTTTAGAAAGCACTTCTTTAATGGCCTCCAATGAGCGCTGTACGCCATAACCTACGCCCGAAGCATGTTTAATAAATATGGCATCTTGAATATTTTGTTTCAAGTCTTCGAAGTCCATATTCACTACCCCCTTACTCGTCATCAATTTTTCAATCGAACAGATTGTTGAAGCCAATAAACACTTCATTTGGGAGTCGATCATGTATGCTGAAAAAGAAGGATTCTCATCTGCGAATACGTCAGGGTCTAATACCATCATGCCGTTACATGTCGTCATCAAAGCAGTTAAACTGATTTCGGCTTTTTTACGAAGATCTATTGAAAGGTCTTTAGAAGGCAGAATTGCCATTCCAATATTAAGCACATCTTTTTCACGAGCCAATTGAGAAAGCTGAAGGGCAATACTTCTCACATTTTCATTTGCAGCATTCACAACAATAAAGATCAGTTTTGTTTCCTCATCAAAGATTTGGGATAACTGAATTTCATTTTCAATGAAAGCGAGCTGCTGACTTGCTAAATCTTGATTTTCTGTATTTGAAAAATTGATTTTACGCTTTATCGTCGTCTTTGATAAGAAATTTGGATCATCATTGATCACCCAACTTTCGATTTCTTTTGATAAGATACCTTGAATAGATTCTAGCGTTCTTCCAGCATTCTCTCCTATGCCAACAACTTTAATAGCTCTTGCTGAATACTGATGGTTATTCTCATTAAAAAAGTCCATACGAAAAGCGGTTTAGGTTAGGTAAATTGATCGTCTCATCAAGCTATTGTATTATTCTTCAACAGAACAATCTAATGCATTGAATATCCATAATTATTTAATAGAATTCAACAAAAAAGACTAAAAAATGTATTTACAACACTTGATAACATTCAAACTAGTATCGACTTCAAATTGAAGTGTATTTCTTATGAGAATTTTATACGAACACAAATCATATAAATTGAAACAGTTATATTTTATTAGGAAATATTTAAATGGAGCATACTATGTTAACAGTTTAGTGCGTTATCCTTAATATCTCATTTTTTTAGCAAAGCTACTAGTAACAGCAAGCAGTGATGTTCCGACTATTTTTTATATCTATACGCAGAATAACTAGCTTAAAAACTATAATTCTATTCGCTTTTTCTACACTTACTTTTCACTTGACAAGTGCTCAAATGGCCCACGCTCCCATTGACCTTAAAACGCCAAACATAAGGACACTTGAACTACTTTCATTTCTTGAAATAAATCGGCTAAGGCAGAATGAAAATCTACCAAATTTAGATTGGGATGATGTACTCTACAGAGCAGCCAAAGATCATGCGACATACTTGCTAACAAAAACTAAACTTAGCCACAATCAGCATTCGAAAGAAAAGAGAAACCCCGTCACTCGTGTACGCTTGCATGGTGGAGTTGATTTTTCAAAAGTTTCAGAAAATGTCATCGATCTCAGTCTAGGCATCCGATTTCAAGAAAATGGACTCATCAAAAATACGATCACATACGCCTCAACCAGTCAAGCTTTAACCAAACTTTTTACTAAATCGAAATCAACTAGAAGAAATACCTTTTCCGATCACTATAATTATTCAGCAACGGCAGTCGCATATGATTCTTCTAGCCAAAGACTTGTTGCTGTACAAGTTTTCGGATTTAGCAATACACCTCTAAGTATCCCGAAACTCGAAGATATCTCTACTAAAATTCCAAATCTTGGAAAACCACAATTACCTTACGGTCTAAAGAAATACCAATATAAAAAGAGAGAGCTTGAAGCAGTCAAAGACTTTTCTAAGCTAAAATTAGAAAAAGGGTACTTGACAGGAAGCTTCAAAAGCGCTAAAAAAATCTTTAAAGGTAAAAAGAGCGGTATAGTGATGGAGTTTATTCCTCTAAGTCAGTATGATGTAAATTCAAAAACTTATACTGACATACCGAACCGAAGAAATGGTTTATTTGAATTGAATGGAAAATTAAATGAGCCTATTTATCGACATAAATTATTAAAATACAGCAGACTCGTAAATGACGATTATTTCATTTATACTAGGTTTCTAAAAATTAAGAAACGTCCACAAACTTTCATTTTCCCTCTGCCTACAAATTCGAGTCAGTATGAATACAACATTATTCTGCTTAAGAAGAAAAAAATAACGACTTTAAGAAGTTACATCTCTGTCCCTTGGTCGTATTTTGACACTCCTTTCCCCGATTTAAAAGTTACTAATCACTTCTATACACTTGACTCGCTACCCAAATACAGGGTTCTAACTTCTTTCGACACCCTAAATTTTAGGGCTTATTACAAAACTGGTGAAGTTGAAGTCCATCCTGATACGGTAAAACAACTGCTAAATAAATTCAAAAACTTAGATGGAAGGATAAAGCGTGTCAAAGCTACCTCCTATGCGAGTATTGAAGGTGACAGAATAGCGAATAACCAATTAGCACTCAAAAGGAAGGAATACTTCATTCAATACATTCAGCCTTGGATTGATCAAAAGTCTGTAAAATCTATACTCAAGTATAAAGAACAATGGAAGTTGTTTCATCAACAAATTCAAGACAGTCCATTGGAACATTTGGGTAAAATGAAAATGGATGAAGTTCGGGCTTATGTAAATACAAATAAAGAAGACCCTTATATCGCGAATCTACTGAATCAGCAACGATATACAGATTTTGAATTGATTTGGGAGCAAGAATATAAAGAATTTATCCATAGACCTAGTCCTGAGTCTGTATTCGATTCATTACTACACGTAATAAAGACCGCTGCTAAGCCTACAAAAAATCTATTTTCTGCATTAGAAAAAGCTCAATTGGCTTACTATAAAGAATTATATCAAAACAAATCCTATCCTCAAACCCTTCTCGAAGTTCCTTTCTTTGAGAAGCATCCTGAATTTAGATATCATGAATTGGTATTTCAATTCACCCATTACAAAAACATAAATGAAGAACAATTCTTTAGAAGGCTACACACAATCGGCACTTCAGACAATTTCCCTAGTCGGTTGAAGTCTGATCTGATTTATAACAACTTGGTCATCATTTTCAGTCAGTATCAACAGGATAAACTGAGAGATTTACTTGAAGATCCTTATTGCCCTCAAATGGTCAATAGAGATTACTTTTTCAAGCAGTACAAAAAGATTAATTGCAAAAGAAATAACTGGGTTGATAATGATTTTCTAACCCTAAAAGCCATTCAAAAACTCGTTTCTTTCGATCGAAGTATTAATGGGAATAAGCATACTGATGACCTTTGGCGATACTTTTATTTGAACCTGATTAAATACTATAATTTTCAGATTCCTCCCAACTCCAAAATCAATGGGCTTACGGATGACTTTAAAAGATATTTCCATCCTGATGATTCGAAATTAAGTGATCAAGAAAGACTTAAATACGCTCTATTCTATTGTGCTATTGATAAATTTAAGACCGCTAAAAAATTAATTGAACCAATAGCAACACGAGCTGAACCACATGTAAAAGGCCTACAATTATATGTCTGTTTAAAATTCGATGAGTTTGACTCAGAACATGATTTTGCCAATTATCTCATTGAACAATTCCCTTATTTGGGTGAGCAAGAATGGTGTAATTTATGGAAAAATCCAGAGTACTTGAATTTCATCCTTTTGGAAGATCTTAAACTAAAAAACTTTTACAATTGTAATTGTAGCCAAAGTCTCTAATAAGGGAATTAAAAAAGACTTCAACTCATAAGAATTGAAGTCTTTTTATAGCTAAAATCTGCTATTTACAAGCTTAAAAACTAATCCAGACATAAACTTACTCGCAAATCTTACTTGCTTTGTTTGTCCTGGTTTAATCTCTTCTTTCCCTCTTTCCAAATCTTTAAAAAACAGCTTTCCTAATTTTTCGGGAGACATTCTTACTCCACCTTCCATATGGTCTACCAAATCGGTTTCTATCATAGGAGGCATTAATTCTATTACTCTAAGTTTCGTCTTTCGCATCTGCCACCTTAAAGATTGTGTCCAGGCATGAAGCGCTGCTTTTGTAGCGGAGTAAACAGGAGTGGATGCTAGCGGTAAAAAAGCAAGAGCCGAAGAAACATTGACAATTACGGGCTCAGTCTTCTCCATAAGTTGCGGTAAAAAATGATGTGTCATACGAATAGGGCCACTCATATTGATATCTACCTCAGACAAATGCTGATCTATCGAAATTACATTTTCGTAGTTGGTGTAATCAATAGGCTGCATTTTCCCTGCATTATTGATCAGTACATCTATCCCTCCAAACTCTGTTTTAAGGTTCTCTACCAAAGTAAGAATATCATTTTCTTTACTGACATCACATTGACGAATTACAACTTCTGGATAGTCTTTTTGTACTGCCTCCAAAGGAGCTAAACGTCTGCCACAGATAATGACTTTGTTATTTCGTTTTAAGAAGCCTTTAGTGAGTTCTAGTCCAATGCCTGTTCCACCACCAGTAATGAGTATAGTTTTGTTAAAGATCTTCATAGATTACAGATTCGTTGAAAAAATTAAAATTTAAATTAATTATAATTCGTTAAAATCGTAACCTTTTTGACTTGTTTCTTAATCTATTCTCATCACATGATCTTCAAACTCATCACGGGTAACTTTTGCCTTATTACGAGCTTTGGTCCTATAGTTATAAATCGTTGTAACAGAATACCTTAAGAACTCCGCAATCTGCGAACTCTCTGTAATTCCCAATCGAATTAGGGCAAAAATTCTCAATTCTGTATTCAATCGTTCATGAGGTTTCAGTACAATTTGCTCATCCTCCTTCAGAAGCTGATTGTAAGCCACTACAAAATTTGGATGCAGATCAAGGAAGGATTGATCGAAATCTGCATAGAAACTCTGAAGCTCTTTATCTACAATATCTTTAGATTTGAGCTGCTTCACCAGTTCTTCTTTTGAACTCTTAGCCGCCTTTCGAGAAAGGGACAGGCGGTAGTTATCAATTTTTCCGATATATGTTGAACATAACTTCAGGTACCTCGCGATATACTCTTCTTGGAGATTATTAGCAGCTTTTAGCTGTTGATTGGTTGCTGCCACCTTTTCATTACTAGCTAAAAGTTGTTCGTTTAGCAGATGCATTTGTTCGTGTTTTTCTGAAATCTCCTGATTTGCATCTTCTAACTTTCTCTTTTGTTTTCTGATATGCATAAATGCAAAAAGAAGTAAGAGCGATAACATTCCTCCTACCCACGTAAAATAAAGAAGGTTCTGGCGTCTTCGTTCTCGCATATCTTCGTAGGCATGATCAATGACAGGTAAAATCTCTAAGACTTCATAGGTACGTAAACTTGTATTACTCGCAAGAGCGTCATCTAAGGCTATTCTGATATATTTGTATGCTTTTTCGATATTCCCTGCCTCAAAGAGTAGCAAGGCTAACTCTCGCAATGAAACATTTTCTTGAATAGCACAGATAATATCCGACTGAGCAGAAAGAGACAGATAATACATTTTTTTATCAATCTCTGACGCATTATTGAAGCAAGAAGAAAGTGCATATGCAGTAAAAGCATAAGCCCTATCTTCCATCGGAAGTTGTGAAATTGCCTTTTTCAGTATAGTTATGGCTTCTTCTTTCTCACCGTTTCTTAACTTCTTTTCTGCATTTACAACCCTGTATACATTGTCATTTTTATCAAGATGTAAGAGTAGAGAATCTTGATAACGATTACTCTTTTGCATAAACTCTTCTTTTCGGGTAAGATTGCTACGATGCGCAGACATACTTCCATACAAAGAAGAATAAACCATATAATAGAATGCTCGCTGATCTTGCGCTAAATGCTCTTTCCGGATACCTTCTAAAGTTTCCAAAGACTCAATATACATTCCTTGCAATCGGTAGGTCTGAACCAATTGCAACTTTGCATCAACTAGTATTTTAGTACTATGCAGTTTTTCTGCTTCCGCAAATGCATTTTCAGCATAAAAAAGTGCCGAATCTGCATTGAAAGGAAGATAGACTTCACTTATATATCGAAATTTCTTGAAACGCTCAGAAGTACTCTTCTCACTATTGGCTTGTTTTTTAAGCTCCTTAAGCTGCCCTTTTTTCTGTTGGATATAATCTTCTCTCCGATCTAACCTTTCATCCAAATCTTCAAGTGCTTTCTCTAAAGATACATCTTGCCCATAGCTAGGGTAAATAGTATAGAAACACCCTAAAAAGAATACGATTAGCCATCTATTTTTCATGCTCCTTTACCTCCCTATTATTTCGCGATTTCAATCTTCAACTTCTGTTTTTTGACCTTTTCGTTTCTGATCAACTTCATCACTTTTTGAACCTTGTCTCTTTTCACTGCTGCATAAGATGAAAAGTCTTTTACTTCAATCAAGCCTACTTCATCTCTGCCCAATTTTCCTTTTTTAGAAAGCAGACCAACAATATCAATTTTATTGATCTTGTGCTTCTTTCCACCTGAAAAATATAAGGTAGCCCACTCAGGATCATCTGGTAAAATAATCGCTTGGGGCATATCAATCCATGTAAGTTGCTGCTTTACATATTTTGGCATTTCTTCATCTTCAGAACAAACCAAATATGCTTTTCCTTCCGCATGCATACGAGCAGTACGTCCGTTTCTATGAATGTATGCATCTTCAGTTTGAGGCAACTGATAATGCACAATATGTTTAATTTCTGGAATATCTAAACCTCTAGCAGCTAGGTCTGTCGTGAGCAAATACTGGATACTTCCGTTTCTGAATTTCAAGAGTGACCTTTCTCGAACATCTTGAGCTAATCCGCCATGAAAACTATCAAAATGAATCTCATTTTCTTCTAGGTGTTCTCCTATTCTATCAACCGCAGCTCTGTGATTACAGAAGATAATTGCTTGTTCATTGTTAAAAGTACCAATCAGACGAAGTAATGCATCTAGCTTGTCATTCTTTTCTGCTTTAAGGGCATGAAGTGTAAGCCCTTTTGGTAGTGTATCACTTAGAAAATTTAGTGTCTGAGATTTGTATAAGTTCACAAAATCAGGAATATCAACAGCCTTTGTAGCTGAGGTTAAAATTTTATAGACATCGCTTGGTACATCATATAAAATCTCTTCGATATCTTCCCAAAAACCAAATTCCAGCGACTTATCAAATTCATCAAAGACTAAAACTTGAAGATGATCAAAAGATAAGCTTTCTCTTCTCAGAAGTTCTTTTAACCTTCCTGGAGTACCCACAAGCACTGCTGGTGGCTCAACCAAGCTTTTCAATTCAACATGAACGGAATGTCCTCCGTACACACTTAGGACCTTGAAACCTGTACTCATTTTACGGAATACTTGTTCAATTTGGAGTGCTAGTTCTCTTGAAGGAACCATCACCAAAGCTTGAATATCTTTTTCTTCTTTTTTCAATCGCTTCAGTAATGGCAAAAGAAACCCAATGGTTTTTCCTGAGCCTGTTGGCGAAAGTAAAACCAAGTCTTCATCTCCATTCGTTGCCTTTAGCGTTGCTTCTTGCATTGCATTCAGTTCTTGAATTCCAAGAGCTTTTAAGGCTTGCTCCAAATTGTTTGAAATTTCCATACTGCAAAGGTAATAAGTTTAGGATTGAAAGATAATTGCTAAAAATCTTATTGGACTATATTAAGTACTCATAAATACAGATTAAAGAAAAAGTAAATAGAGAATCAAGCGATTAAGAACTTCTGAAAAAAGTTAATCGAGATTGAAAAAAATCTATTACCTTAAAAGGATAAATAGCTTTACGCTCTAACTTTTTCTACTTATGCGAGCTCAATACTTACTCTTAGTTTCACTCTATCTCCAACTCTCCTTTACATCTTTTTGTATTGGACAACAAACCTCTGCATTTAAATATGCGACACCTGAAAGCAAAGGTTTTTCAGCTGATAGACTAGATAGTTTAGCTAACTTTTTAGGAAAAGCAGGTTCCTCTTCTATGCTTATTTTAGTGGATGGAGCAGTCATTTTTGAATGGGGAAATACCAAAGAAAAACATCTTGTTCACTCTATTCGTAAAGCTTTACTGAATTCTTTGTACGGTATAAAGATAGAGGAAGGTATCATTGATACGACTCAAAACCTGCTGTCTTTAGGTATCGATGATATTCCAAATCCGTTGACTGAAAATGAAAAGCAAGCTAGAATAGCTGATTTGCTCAAGTCACGATCTGGTGTTTACCATCATGCCGCCGCTGTATCAGAAGGGATGCTAAGAGGAATGCCTCAAAGGGGAAGCTATCAAGCAAATGAAGTTTACTATTACAATAATTGGGATTTCAATGTGTTAGGTGCCATACTAGAGGAAAAAACGGGAGAAAGTATTTATAAGCTTTTTGAAAATCGAATTGCGAAACCACTAGGAATGCTTGACTTCAAAGGGGATTTCACCTCTGTAAATATGGATGATGATGAAGCTCAAATCCCTCAAACTGATGGTTTTTATTCTTTCGAAAAAAGTAAGTCAAAATACCCTGCCTATCATTTTAGGTTATCAGCAAGAGATTTAGCCTTGTATGGTTTGCTCTACCTCAATAAAGGAAAATGGAAAGGTAAACAATTGATTTCTGAAGAATGGATTGAAAAAAGTACAACTCCCTACTCGCTTTATAACGAGAAATACGGTTTAGCATACGGAATGCTTTGGAATGTACTCACTGAAACTGAAACACGAAAAAGTCGTTCTTTCTACCATACAGGTGTCGGAATTCATATGTTAGGAATTTATCCAGCATCAAAACTTGTTTTAGTACACCGAGTTAATACTGAAACCGATTATCAATTTCATAAAGGAAATTTCTACGAAATGATTCGTTTGGTTTGGGCTGCCCAAACTGAGCAATAGTCTATTAATTTATTCTATGGAGAAATCTTATTTATTTACTTCAGAACGTCTAGGGTTTAGAAATTGGCAAGTTGCTGATATCCAAAAGATGGCATTTATCAATGAAGACCCTAGTGTGATGAAATACTTCCCTTGTACAACTAGTATTTTACAAACTGAGAACTTCATAGCTCGAATGCAACGCCTATTTAAAGAAAAAGGCTACTGTTACTTTGCTGTCGACCGATTAGACAGTGGTGAATTCATTGGCTTTTTAGGGCTATGCTATCAAAATTTTGAAGCAGAATTCTCTCCTTTTGTAGATATTGGATGGAGACTAGCTCAAAACGCGTGGGATAAGGGTTATGCTACTGAAGGCGCCAAGAGATGCTTACAATTCGCTTTTGAAGAGCTAAACATCCAAAGTGTTAAATCTACTGCTCCTTTAGCCAATGAAAGATCAATCCGAGTAATGAAGAAAATCGGAATGCATCCTGTTCAAACCTTCAAACATCCTAGACTCAAAAATGAGCCGGATTTAGAAGAATGTGTTTTGTACGAAATAGACAAGAATACATTTTTATCTGCATAATGAAAAAGGACACTTTAAAATGAAAAGTGTCCTTTTTGTTTAGGCGTTAAAATAATACGTTTTTCCTGAATGCTCATATTTAAACTTGTAATACACGGACAAATCACCATCGGAATAATCCTTTGTCTCTGAAGCTACTACTTCATCTAAATATTCCCATGTGCCACTTTCTGCTTTAATTGCATTGACCTTCACCAAATAAGAATATCTCAGTACTGAAATTCGCAATTTAATAAATGAGCTTCTTCCACTAGGATCTTGATGTATTGCAGAAACTTCTTTTTGATCTTCCTGCTGTAACTTTTCAGCTTTTACTAATTGAGCTTTGTTGAATGAAAATACACTCCCAACTGGAAATGAGAGCACAAAAGTTAATAATAAGTACTTCAAACCTCTCTGAAATAATAATGAACAATAAGTATAGATAAGAATTTTTACTCCAATAAACCTTGTAAGGTTACTTAATAGGAGTTTACAAACTCTAATAAGCCGTAACAGCTACACTTTAATATGAAGACAAACTATTTTTACATTTAGTCGTAACAAATCATACTTTTTTTTTAAAAAAAGAGGATAAACGATAAAATGTACTTGTTTTGGACTAGGTTTTACTAAAATTTAATTGGATAAAGTACATCAGTCATAAAGCAATTAAAAAAAGGTGTTTTGTAAATGAACTAAAACCCTATTTATGAAAAACCTAATTTTACCACTACTTCTAAGTTCTTTTGTATTTTTTTCATCATGTTCAGATGATGATGACTCAAACTCTGCGCCCAGTACTCAAACACTAATTTCTTTGGAGGATAAAAATGAAGCAAGCCAACAGCAAGTAATCCAATTAATCAGCCTTGCTTTTGATGATTCTCTGTCCACCATGTTCACGAAAGGATTTAAATCTTTTAGAGTAACATATTATTCTGACTACGAAAATGAAAGAGTCAGAATGTCCGGTGTATTGACCTTACCTTCAGATTATCAGACGACCGACTACCCTCTTATGATGGTACACAGAGGTACAACAGTTGAGCACTTGCTTGCACCTACTGAATTAACCGTTCCACTTTATGATATCTTTGCCGGTTTGGAGTTTATTAGCTTCACTCCTGATCTATTAGGGCTAGGTAGCTCAAAAGCATATCCTCAAGCATACTACCATGCCGAATATACAGCTCAAGCATCAATTGATATGTATAAAGCTGTAAAGGAAGCGCTAGCACAAATGGAAGTTTCTTACCAAGACCAACTCTATATTTTGGGGTATTCTCAAGGAGGATATTCTGCTATGGCTACACTGAAATATATCGAAGATCATAACTTGAATATTGATGTTGTAGCAACGGCTGCAGGTGCCGGAGGGTATGACTTGACAGAAACCATGACAAACATTGTTCAAGGAGATATTTATGAATCACCAATCCTTATTTCTATGCCTATTCTTACTTATAACAGATTAGGAAATAAAGCTGATTTATCGGCTTACTTTCAAGAGAAATATGCTCTAATCTTACCAAATCTAGTGGATGGAGCAAGGAGCATGAGTGATCTCAATAATGCATTAAATGACACCCTTTCTGAGTTTTTCAATGAAGATTTTCTTTTAGACCTCAGGGAAAAGCAAAATATCTCATTCATAGAAGGACAACTCATTGAAAATTCAGTTCACGATTGGCTTCCTAAATCTCCTGTTTACCTTCTTCATCATAAAGACGATCAAACAGTGCCTTATGAAAGCAGTCAAACAGCATATGCTAAAATGAAAAGTTTAGGTGCTACTGAAATTGAACTGATTGAGCTCTCCGAATATTCTAATCTGTCTGGAAGAAATATTCATGGAAATGCGGCTTATCATAGCATGTTTGAGAGTATCCAAATTTTTAAAAAGTATAGAAAATAAAAGAATACTATTCATAAAAACAAAAGGCAATCTCAACAGTATGAGATTGCCTTTATATCATCTAAAAATGGATAATTCTATTGAACTGATAGTTCTCCTTTATCGATATCAAGAATCATTTCGTAAGATCCTTCAGTACCAATAAATTTGATATTTCCATCACCTTCAAAGTCTGAAGATTTGTTTGGTAAAGCACCACCAGAAATCTCACCATTCCAGCTTCCTGGAGTTTCAATGAACTTGAATTCTTCATCAGCTACCATATCTACAGCACCTTTATAAACTGTACCATAAAGGTGGAATAGAGGAATTTCGAAATACTCTGGGCTACCAAGGTCATTCCAACCATTTTGAGAACCTACTTTATACATTGCGTGCACTTCGTCACCTAGCATTAAAGTACCTGCATTTCGATCTACAACTACTTGGTAATTTCCAGATTCACCTGAGAATGTAATGTTATCACTTCCAGAGAATTCAGGTCCCATAGCGTTGAAACTAGCCCCATTTAGCTGAGTATCCCAATTTCCAGCTTCTGATAAGAATTTAAATTCTTCACCATTTTCCATATGGAAGTTACCGATAAAGATATTTCTTTCTAACTCATACAATTGGAAAGCTTGATCATTACCTGCATCCCAGTCTGACTCAGAACCAACCTTGAAAATAAATCCAGGTACATCTTCGTAAGTTGTTAGTACAAATTTCACTACTTCATCTGTAGCCATCCACGACGAATCTGCTTTAATTTGTCCGTTAGCATCCACAAGTCCTCCGACAATTCTTAAGTAGATATCACCAGTAGTACCTGCAGCTACAAACTCAGTTGCAGCGTTGTTCAACTCTTTCACTAAAACATTAGAAGCTGTATCTGCCAAAACTGTTTTTACATCTCCAAAAGTAGCGAAGTCTTCAGTTCCTGATACTTGGATGTGATAACCCGTAGGAACATCCTGTGAATACTTAATTGGAGACCATGTTACATTTTCCCAAACATCATCAGCCTCTTCTTTATCAAGGACATAAGACGATTGAAATTCTATATCAAAGTTTGGAGCTGTGATATCGCCATTTTTCAATGTGATGTTGTCATCATCTGAACACGCAAAAAGCGATACCATTCCTAAAAGAAGGAGTATATTTTTTAAGAAAGTTGTTTTCATTTCATCTACAATTTTAAGATTGCATTTGGGAGATGATTAACACCTCCCTTTGTTGTGAAATAACTGTTGGATTAATAACCAGCGTTTTGTGATAAGTTCGTGTTAGCACCAAGGTCTGCCGCTGGAATAGGATATAACTCCAAGTGATCTGACAAGTTTGGAACTCCTGAAGGTGAACCACCTTTGAAAGACCAGTTCATATCTTTAGTATATTTTCCGAAACGGATCAAGTCAGTACGACGGTGACCTTCCCAGTACAACTCACGACCACGCTCATCCAAGATGAAGTCTAGGTTGATTGAAGAAACAGGGTTTGCATCTGCTCTTTCCAAGATTGCATCTACATACGTTTTCGCAACTCCTGATACTGATCCTTCAATTCTCAAATCGAATTCAGCAAGCATCAAATAAGCATCTGCCAAACGGAAAACAGGAATGTTTGTATCTGTAAATACACCTTCTGTTTCATTCTTCTTCGTTCCGTTTTGTTGCAAGTTATTCCACTTCTTCACTCCGTATCCTTGTTGGAATTCAGCAGAGTTATCGATCTCTTTAGATTGTCCTTCGTCTTCACGAGCGAACATCACACGATCATCACCACCTCTTAATTCCATATTATCTACCATAGTAGGAGTCGCTCTGTTACCACCCCAACCTGAGTTGATTCCTTGTGCTTGCGCATCCATATCTCCACCAATACCTGCAGCGATCAAGTAAGTAGTACCACCCCAGTGACGCATGCTTCTACTGTCTGACATGATCATAAAGATTACTTCACTTGCAGTTTTCTCATTATCTGCCATGAACAAACTTTGGTAAGCCGAATAGTTTTCTGTTTCAGCTTGAGTATAAAGGCTGTAACCACCTTCGTTAATCAATCTTGATAAGTGCTCACGACCTTTCTCGTAATAACCAGCAACTTTGTTTCCTAAGTATACTTCGTGGTTCAAGTACAATTTCGAAAGAAGCATTAAAGCAGCACCTTTATCAGCACGACCTAACCATGCCTGACGGATAGCAGGAAGTTTACTTTCAGCTGAAACTAAGTATTCCAACTCTTCCATTACATAGTTGAATAACTCTGGACCTCTTTCATCTGTACCTGCTGGCATTGGCATGAAACTACCAATTGGGTCTTCTTCAGTTACAAAAGGAACTTTGTTACCAAAGAAATCAAGTGCATGCCAGTAAGAGTAAGCTCTAAGGTATCTTGCTTCCGCAATCCACTGCTCTTGCTCTTCAGTAGCATAAACTGGCTTATCACCGTTTTCATCTTCTTTCCAATCTGGAAGGTCTTCCAATTTCAAATCTGCAGACTTACGAAGGAATTCGTTTGTTGCTGAAATTTGGTAATAAATACGGTTGTACATACCCAATACAAATGGGTTGTTTGCAGACCAAGTCATGTAACTCATATCTGGAGCACCTTCATCTGTCCATGAGTTAACTACCTCATCAGTAGGGAATTCTTGGGCATTCCAGAATACACGCCAGTATTGCGTTGCTCCTGGGTCTGCTCCACCAAGGTCTCCATCTCCGCCATTCTGCCCCGTATTTGACAAACCTGCATAAAGCTTTGTCAAATAAGCGAAGTAATCTTCTGGTGTCGAGATATTTGTATCCTCATTTGGATCGATTGGATCTAAATCCAATCTGTTCAAACAAGACGTTAATAGTGTAGCTGAGAATAACGCTACTATATAGATTGATTTATAGATGACTTTCATGATAATCGAATCAATAATTATTAGAAGCTTAAGTTTACACCCATCATGTAAGTAGTTGGTCTTGGATACATGTTTTGATCCATACCACCAAAGATTTCTGGGTCAATTCCTGAATATTGCGTACCTAAATACACGTTGTTTACAGTACCGTAAACCCTTGCGTTGATGTCTTTATCAAACAAGTTGAAGAAATTGTAACCCACCATGATGTTGTCTAGACGGAAGAAGTTTCCGCTCTCTAGGTAGTAATCTGAAAGCAACTGAGGTGATTGGAAATCAGTCTCCATTGCTGAGTAGTGAACGTTTGTAGCAACCTGACCTGAAGTGTGTGCTGCTTGAGCATGTCCTTTTTCTGAAGCTACGTTGTTATAAACCATACCTCCTAGGTAAGCACGTCCTGCTACAGAGAAATCCCAGTTTTTATAAGTCATTTTAGAAGTAAAACCAAACATCCATTTTGGAGCAGGGTTTCCGCTATATACTAAGTCAGACTCATCAATTTTACCATCACCGTTTTGGTCTTTATAAATACCTTCCATTGGTTTACCAGACTCATCATATACTTGCTCATACAAGAAGAATGAACTAGCAGGGTAACCTACTTTGTGTCTTTGAGCATAGATATCCATACCACCAGCAACGCCTCCAGTTCTTACACCTTCGTAGTTAGGATCATCTGTCAAAGTAAGTTTAGTAATCTCGTTTTCGTTATATGTAGCGTTCAAACCTAAATCCCAGAAGAAATCTTTTGTTTGAACTAACTTAGTGTTGATGTTAAATTCAACCCCTTTGTTTGTCATGTTACCAACGTTTGTTGTCAACATATTTGTCAAGTTTGAACCAGCTGGTACAGGAATGTAGTTCAACAAGTCTTTTGTGTTACGGTAGTAACCTTCCAATGTACCTGTGATTTTATCGTCAAAGAAACCAAAGTCAAAACCTACGTTCCAAGTTGTAGTCTCTTCCCATTTCAAGTTTTGATCATAACCTGAAGGACGGTTTGTAGGAACAGTTACCCACTCTCCTGTATTAGGGTTGTAGAATGAATAATCTGCATCTGGCTGAGAACCAACATAGATAGGCATGTAACCAAAATTAGGTCCGATATCTTGCTGACCAGTAATTCCCCAACCTGCACGTAGTTTCAATTGAGAAACGGCAGTAGCACCAGCCATGAAGTTTTCTTTATCTAGTTTCCAACCCAAAGCAACTGCTGGGAAGATACCCCATCTGTTATCTTCGTTGAATTTAGAAGAACCATCGGCACGAAGAGTAGCTGTTACCAAGTACTTCTCTTTCAAGTTGAAGTTTGCACGACCAAAGAATGACTGTAGGTTGTTATGCTGTTTGTAAAGTGTATGCCAGTTTTCTAATTGCTCACCGTTACCAAATGTAGACCAGTTTTCATTCTCGTTTCTGAAATATTGGTAAGAGTAACCTCCCATTACGTCATATTTCAAATCAAGACCAGAAATTTCATCCGCATATTGTAAGTAGAAATCCAATAGTTCGTTACGCTTAATTTGCTCGTATCTACTGAAACTACCATCTCTATCTACAGCACCTGCATCGAAACCTGCTTCTGGAGAAACAGCAATGTTACCTCTTGATTTTGAGTAGTCATAACCCATATTCAAGTTCGCTCTCATTTTTGGTAAGAAGTGGAATTTATAATCCAACTGAATGTTACCAATTGAACGCATTACGTCAGAAACATCTGTACGTTGGTCAATCATAGCTACTGGGTTACCAGGAGCGATTGAGTACATTGGAGTTCCTTGCGCGTCTAACCAAGTATAATATCCACCGTAAGGAGCATAAGCTGCATCACTTGATTTTACTGGTTGTGTTGGGTCAAATGCAGTTGCAGAACCGATTGCGCCTTCGTTTGAGAAACTGTTGTTGATGTCTACAAATTTGATACTTGCATTTGTAGAAAGGTGATCATCAAAGAATTTTGGAGTCAAGTTCAGTGCTACTGTAGTACGCTCCATATCAGACTGTTCCAAAACCCCTTGGCTATTGTTATAACCAACTGACAAACGGAAAGGAATCATGTCTTTTACAGCACCTGAAACTGCTACATTGTGATCTGTAGAAACTGCTGTTCTGAAAACTTGATCTTGCCAATCTGTATTCGCAGATCCCAATAGTTGACTAGAACCACCTTCTGCATATTGTGGGAAGTTTTGAGACATAAAACTTCTGTACTCATCTGCTGTCAAAACATCTACTGTTTCGTTTACTTTCGCAACTGAAACCGTACCTGTATAGTCTACTGAAAGTTTACCTTTCTGTCCTTTTTTCGTAGTAATCAAGATAACCCCGTTAGATGCTCTAGATCCATAAATAGCTGTAGCTGAAGCATCTTTCAATACGTTAAATGTTTCAATATCATTTGGGTTAATCGTGTTCAATGGGTTACGCATACCTGAAACACCATCGTTGTCCAAAGGTACACCATCAATAATGATAAGTGGGTCGTTACTAGCATTCAAAGAAGCACCACCACGAATACGAATAGTAGAACCTGCACCCGGAGCACCACCACCTGTAGTAATTTGTACCCCTGATACTTTACCGTTTAAAAGATCTTGAGGAGAAGTAATAGCTCCTTGGTTAAAGTCAGAAGCATTAATTGCTGTAACCGAACCTGTTAAATCTTCTTTTTTAGCTGAACCATAACCGATAACGACAACTTCTTCTAATTGCTCAGAATCAGGTTGTAATGTCACGTCGATTATTGATTGAGCACCTACCTCTAACACTTGATCAAGGTAACCGATGTATGAGAATTTCACCTCATTTACATCATTAGGAACTGTCAATCTATATTGACCATTGAAGTCTGTTGCTGCTCCAGTAGTTGTTCCGACAAAAATTACAGAAACCCCTGGTAGAGGTGTTCCGAATTCATCGACTACTGTACCTGTAAGAGTTCTTTCTTGAGCGAAAGATACGAAAGGGACTAAGAGGCTTAGTACCCACAACCCCGTAAATAGGGAAAGGTTTTTCGTCATTTTCATACTTAGCATTCTCGTTTGGTATTTGCTCGATTTTAATCATCCCCCGAGGGGAAAAGTGTTTAGTTTTATCAAGTGGACTGGATTAAATTAGGTCTTGAGTTTATTAGAAATTGAAGTTATTGTATTTGTTTAAACTTACCCTTTTTCACTCCCAACTGTTTCTCTCCCGCCTTCTTAATTACTCTGTCTGATTATTTGCGCCGCAAGTAAAAAAATTATTAAAATCTATCAAAACGCTGTTAAAGGGTAAATAATCATCGGTCATATGAGGGATACTCAGAATATTTTAAGGGTATAAAAGTCATTTTCACGAAATATCCTTAAGTATTCTGTTTCCTGTTAAGAAATTATTATTTCTTTCTACCTAACAACGCACAATAATATTCTAATCTACACTTCTTATAATTAACAGCAACAACGGGAATCGCAACCGATGCCTTTTCTAATGTTAAATAACGAGGGGCTGATTTTTTAATGTTAATATGATTTAAGTGTCTTTTAAGTTTTTATAGCATTTAATTTAGTTAACCAAATTTGGTAGAACAATTCCAAAATTATGGAACAAAAAAATCCTCACTTAGCTAGGCCAAGTGAGGATTTTTATATCAGAAATCTTATCGATTATTGAGCTGCTTCAATCTCAATTGATTTTGAAGCTAGGTCAATTGTCAATTTATAAGTTCCATCAGTTCCTACGAATTGGATGTTTCCATCTTTATCTTGAAGCAATTCAGAAGTAGTATTTTCTACATCACCCCAACCATAGTTTCCATCATCCCATGATCCTAAGATACCTACAAACTTAAATTCTTCGTTTGCTACTAGAGCAGTTTCAAGAACATAAACTTGGTCGCTTACCCACTCAGCTCTTTGTCTGTTTGAGTTTGCAGTATCATTCCATCCGTTTGCTGAACCTACTTTATAAATACGCTCACCAAATGCCATAGTGTTGTTGTTAAAGTCAAGAGTTACTTTGTACTCTTTCGCTTCTTCTCCAACAAACTTGAAGTTTCCTCCATCATTATTGATCAATGAACTATTTGATGGGAAGTTATCAAATCCCCAGTTTCCATCTGAGTCAGCCCATGAACCTGGTACACCAACAATTTTAAATCCTTCACCAGGAGTCATTGTCAATGTAGTTTCATAAACTTTTGAACCACGAACGTAAATCTCTGGGATTTTGATTTCGAAGTAATTTGCATCATCAGGGTTGTTCCAACCGTTTGCATCACCTACTTTATAAACATAGTTGATAGCTTCTCCTAATTCGTATGTTCCTTCATTAAGATCAACTTTCAATAAGTATTTATCTTTCTTAGGTACACGGAAAGTATAAGTTGCATTCTCTTCAACATTACCTGATACCTGACCTTCAGTGATTACTGGTGAACGATATGTTTTGTCTACCTTGATACCGTCTTGAGTAGTTCTCAAGTCAAATGCACCTACAAGATCAACAACACCTTCATAGATTCCAGAACCTTCTTTAGTTTCAAGAATGATATCATTTACGTTCAATCCCCAAGCACTTTGATCACCTACAATCCATAATGCATTTTCTTCTGGTACTTCAATCGGAAGTTTTTCAACAGAAAGTACTTTGAAAATATTAGAGTTTGTGTTTACCTCTAACTCATATAGACCTGGACCTTCGAAATCTGCAGCATTGTGGTTTCCTGCTCCTGGATCTGTATCTAACTGACCTTTGCTAGAACCAGCACCGTAGTTAGTACCATCCCATCCTGCTTGAGCAGAGAACTTAAATTCTGAAGTTAACCATACTTTACCAGTATAAACTCCATTATTTTGTACAGATACTAGATTTACATTTGTATAACTTTGAATATCACCTTCTACCGGCTCTACAATATCATGTGACCAACCGTTGTGAGCACCAGGTACCCAAAGGATAGGTTGAGCTTTTACAAATGATACAGCTTGATCATCGTTAAGACTAGCTGTAAAGTTATATTTCCCGTCTTCTTCCAATACCAAGGCATCTCCACCTTCTACAAATGCTCCATCAACAACACCATAAACGATAGCTGATCCGTCATTAAAGTCATTTGTGTAGAATTCGTAAGTTTCTGTTGCTAAAAGCTCCACAGCTCCTGCATACTCATGATCTGCAGCAGATGAGATAATGTATCTCTCTGAATCTACAACTTTACCACCTTCTGAAGCTGCAACTACAAATAACTTGTAGTGAGATGCGTAAGGTTTGATCGAAGTATTGAATGACTCAGACGCTAGACCTACACCTGTACTGTTACCAGAGTCATTCGCCAATTTAGATACAACTCTAAATTCATAGTTTGCAGCAGTTAATGTATCTGCTTCTACAGCACCCAAAGCCGAGTTTAACTCTCCAATTGTTACTTCAGAAGTTAAAGATGCAGTCTCTTCAATTACTGTTGAAAGACCTTCTTCTGAGATCAACTCTAATGCATAAACAATTTTTGAAGGGAAGTCAGTCTTAGTTGCCGTCCATGTAAATGTTTTAAACACATCATCTGCTTGTGCTTTATCAAGATTGTAAAGCGACTCAAACTCAGGGTTAGTTAAAACTGGAACTGTAGCAGTATCTTCAGTAAACTTCACTTGGTCATCCTCTTGACAAGACACAAAGGCAAAAGAAGCCAAGAAGAAAAGAATATATTTAACAAAGTTTGTTTTCATTTCCGTAGTATTTACAACAAAAATCCTATTAAAAAATGATTAGATCTTGCCTAAGCCTAAACCTAGGCAAGAGTTATGATTACATCCAAGCTGGATTTTGTTTCAACTTAGGGTTAGCGTTGATTTCTGATGAAGGCAATGGCAATAGATCGAACTTTGACTCAAGTCCTTTACCGTTTACATCTCCACCTTTCCAAGGCCATACATATTCTGAAGTTGAGAATTGACCGAAACGAACTAGGTCAGTTCTACGGTGTCCTTCCCAGTATAGCTCTCTTGCACGCTCATCTAAAAGGAATCCTTCAGGATTTGATGACAATTCTGCTTTGTAAGCCGTTTGAAGATCAGAAGAAACATTTCCTCTTGTCCAAATTTCTTCAAGGTTTGCCATTGACGTTCCTGAAACACCACCCATTCTCATTTCTGCTTCAGCTAACATCAAGTAAGCATCTGCTAAACGGAATACAGGGAAGTTAGTATCTACAAAAGTCAAGTTAGGGTCTGATCCGTTATAACCTAGACGAGATTTGTTAGTATATTTAACTACAGCATATCCATCTGTAAATTTAGTCAAGTCTGTATTTGCTCTGTCATGCTCTCTGTAGAACATACCTCTTGGGTCTACTTGTACTTCGTTTCCATCTTCAAACTTCTCTACTAGAGCTGTTGTAGAACGGTGTCCACCCCATCCTGAATCGATACCATATTCTTCAGCACTCATGTCTCCACCTACAGCACCGTGAATTAAGAATGTAGTACCACCGTAAGATTGTGTGTAAAGACCATCATAGTTTACTGAGAAGATAATCTCTTGAGACAAGTAGTTATCTGCCATGAAGTTATTTGCATAATCACCCTCCAATGAGTAACCTGCATTGATTACTTTCTCTAAATAAACTTTAGCATCCTCCCATCTTGGAGTTCCAGTGTAAACTTCTGCATTCATATAAAGCTTAGCCAATAACATATAAGCTGCTGCTTTATCTGCTTGACCAACAAAGCCAGCTTTTGCTGCTTTCAATTGTTGTACTGCATCCTCAGAAGTAATCTCCATCAATTCACTTTCGATGAATTCAAAGATTTCTGTACCTCCGAATCCGCTTGCTGGAGGAGCTGGAGGAGTTGAACCAATTGCTGAGTTTTCATCTGTAAATGGAATACCATTTCCGTAGAAATCTAGCGCATGCCAGTAACTCATTGCTCTTAGGTAGCGAGCCTCTGCTCTCATTTGATTCATTCTATCCGTAGGATCATCCTCTCCAAAATCAGCACCTTCAGTATCACGGATGAACTGGTTAGCCAAAGTGATTTGGTAAGTCATACGGTAGTAAAGAATCTCAACCAAAACGTTTGATGCAGCCCAAGTTGCTTGGCTTAATTCTGGTTGTCCTGGGTCACCCCATCCATTGATTGCTTCATCTGTTGGAAGCTCTTGGAATTCCCAGTATTTTCTTAGGTATTGGCTGGCTCCTTCATCCAAACCTCCCAAGTCAGGAGCACCTGCAGGACCTTTTTGTCCTGAAACTGCTAAACCTGCATAAATTTTAGCCAATCCTTGCTCATAGCTATTTAAATCTGTATAGATTTTATCTTTACTATCTAAGTTTGGATCGATTGGATCAACATTCAAATCGTTTATACAAGAAGAGAATGTTAGTGAAAGTGCAGCAGTAGCTACTACTGCACCTTTCATGATATATTTTTGAATTTTCATGGATTAATTCGCTTTTAGAATGACAAGTTAACACCCAACATGTAAGTTCTTGGACGAGGATAAAGGTTGTTATCAATACCACCTGAAACCTCTGGATCAAGACCATCATATCCTGTAATTACGAATGCGTTGTTTACTGTACCGTAAACTCTAGCATTGTATTTACCACCAGCTAAGTTATTGAAGTTGTAACCTAACATGATGTTATCCATACGGAAGTAGTTTGCATCTTGAACATAGTAATCAGAATGTTGCTGCATCGTTTGGAACATTGTGTTATACACATCTGCAGTTCTGTTTGAGTTGAATCCTGAAACAGACATTCCGTTTAAGTTAGAGTTTGCAGAATTTACGTTGTTGTAAACTTGCTGTCCAAAGTTTGCTCTACCTGACATGCTGAAATCCCAGTTCTTATAAGTTGCTCTCATGTTCACACCGATCATGAAGTCTGGGTTTGGATCACCAGCGATGTACTTATCAGCTTCAGTAATTTGACCATCACCGTTTCTGTCTACATAAGCACCTTCGATTGGCATTCCTTTGTCATCATAGATTTGCTCATACACTAGGAAAGACGAAGGAGCATAACCTACTTGGTGAATCTGGATTGTTTGTCCTGTACCACCTGCAATACCACCTACTTTCACACCTGCATAATCAGGATCATCTACCAAAGTAAGTTGTGTGATTTCTGTTCTGTTATATGTGAAGTTTACTCCGAAATCTAAGAAGAAGTCTCCTGTTTGAACTAGTTTAGAGTTCAAAGTCAATTCAACACCTTGGTTTTGCAAGCTACCTACGTTTGTAAGCAATTGGTTTGTCAAGTTAGAACCTGAAGCAACAGGAACTGTATTCAATAGATCGTTTGTAACACGGTGGTAAGCATCAATGTTACCAGTTAACTTATCATCGAAGAATCCGAAATCTAAACCAATGTTATAAGTAGTTGTTTCTTCCCACTTAATGTTCTCATCGTATCCATTAGGTCTGATTGTAGGGTAAATCATTTTACCTGTGTTCGGATCGTAATAAACATACTGAGAACGCTCATCACCATAAATATAAGTTGGCATATATGGGTAGTTACCACCACCAATATTTTGCTGACCAGTGATACCCCATCCTGCACGTAGTTTCATGCTAGAAACAACTGCTGAATTTTGAATGAAGTCTTCTTTACCAATATTCCAAGCAAAAGCTGCTGAAGGGAAGATACCCCATCTGTTGTTTTCAGAGAAACGAGAAGTACCATCTGAACGAACAGTAGCAGTTACCATATATTTATCTTTCAATGTATAGTTTGCACGACCAAAGAATGATACTAAGTAATACTCTGTTGCGAAAGCGTAAGTACCAGCGTTAGGGTTATCAGCTTGGCTATCTCCTCTAGCGTTAGTCCACCAGTCATCTTGCTCTTGGTGGAAGTGTTGCCATGAATAACCTCCTAATACGTTGAATCTATGATCTCCTAGTTCTTTATCATACTGTAAAGTAAAGTCTAAAAGCTCATTTGTTTTATTTTGATCATAGTGACTTAAGCTACCACCCATTGTAGGATCTGTAATGTTATAGTTCCAAGCTGAAGTGATAGGGTTGTAAGTTCCACCTTTTGAAGCTGAATGGTCATAACCTAAGTTCAAGTTCGCTTTCAATTCTGGAAGGAAGTGGAATTTGTAATCAAATTGCAAGTTACCAATGAATCTGTTTACTGTAGAAGTATTTTCAGTTTGGTTAAGCATCGCAACTGGGTTAGAAGGTGCGATTGTAATTGGATTATAATCCGCATCTAACCAAGTATAATACCCACCAAATGCATCGTATTGATCTCCTGATCCTTTTACTGATTGTGTTGGATCATAAGCGATTGCAGAACCTAAAGAACCTGTATCAGCGAAACGGTTGCTTACGTTTACATATTTAGCAGAAACGTTTACAGCTAAGTGATCGTCGAAAAACTTAGGGTTCAAGTTAACAGAAGTAGTGTAACGCTCCATATTAGAAGTTTCCAAAATACCATTTGAGTTGTTATAACCAAATGATACACGGTAAGGAAGGATACCTGTACGACCTGCAACACTAATGTTTTGGTCAGTAGAGATTGCATTTCTCATCAACTCCTCTTGCCAATCAGTATTTGAAGAGCCTAACAAAGCAACTTCTGGTGAAGCCTCACCATATTGTTTGATCATTAAGTCTCTGTATTGGTCAGCTGAAAGCACATCAATTTGACCTGTAGGAGTACCTACTGAAACAGTACCGTTATATTCTACTTGGATACCGTCTCTAGTACCTTTCTTAGTAGTAATGATGATTACACCATTAGATGCTCTAGAACCGTAGATTGCAGTTGCTGAAGCATCTTTCAATACTGTAAATGTTTCAATATCGTTAGGGTTAATCGTGTTAAGCGGGTTACGCATACCTGCTACACCATCAGAATCTACTGGTACACCGTCAATTACGATAAGTGGATCATTAGAAGCTGATAACGAAGACCCTCCACGAATACGGATAGTTGCACCAGCACCTGGAGCACCACCACCATTCGTAATATTCACACCGGCAATTTTACCCGTCAAAAGATCTTGTGGAGATGAAATTGCACCTTGGTTAAACTTAGATGTATCAATTGATTCTACAGAACCAGTCAAATCATCTTTCTTAGCAGAACCATAACCAATTACAACAACTTCTTCTAATTGATCTGCATCTGGCTGCAATGTTACATCTATGATTGATTGAGCTCCTAGTTCTACTACTTGCTCTATGTAACCAATGTAAGAGAACTTAACTTGGCTAGCATCTTCAGGGATGTTTAGTTTATACTGACCATCAAAATTTGTGGCAGCACCTGTAGTCGTACCTACAAAAATTACAGATACACCTGGAAGTGGTGTTCCAGTCTCATCGAGCACCGTACCTGTCAAGGTTCTTTCTTGGGCAAAAGACATAAAAGGTACTAGAAGGCTCAGTACCCAAATCCCTGCCAACAAGGATAGGTTTTTCGTCATTTTCATACTTAGCGTTTCTCGTTTGGTATTCAAGAATAAAAAAACATTTTCCCCAAGGGGATAACAGTGTTTGATAGTTGAATAACTAAAAAAACTAGTGGTTAACTGTTAATTATTAGACTACACACTAGAATAAATTAGCCGCTTCGTCGTCTCTTGAACTGTTTGTTTGTCTGATAATGAGTGCAAGTAAAAAAACTATTAAAAAAGATCAAAACAGTGTTAAATACTCTATAATCAGCTGAGTTAAGCAAGATTTACAAAATAATGTTTCACTTTAAGTGTCATTTACACCAAATATTATTAAGTGTTATTCTATCGTTTAAAAATTATTCCATAGGTATTTAAGATAATAAGCTATAATCTTCTAAAATACACTTATTCACTCTACACTCATGCAACTGGTTCCGCAACCCGTTTCGATGCACAGTGTTATAGGAATAAATAATTCATTTTTTATTGTTAATAAAATCAAACCAAGGTAAACGGGCTTATTTTAACATGAAAACAATGTTATTAGCGTAAGATTATACACTTATTATTTACACAACAACCTTTACCATAATTAAAAAATAGATGTAAAAACAAATCTTCAGATATGTTATTTCAGGCCTTTCCCGATTTATTAATTTTAACTTTGTGACTTTTATTCACAATTCAGAATTTATTTTTAGCAGTTTGAGAATATTTCGTAAGACCTATCGATAAACCACTAATATTTTATTTTACTCAGATTTCAAAAAATGAGATTTAAAATAAAAAACACCTCCTAATTTAAATTAAGAGGTGTTGAAGAAGTTAGTATAAGACCAATCTTACATTTCTAATTTTTGCTCTTCGTTTATCCAGTTATCAATCATTTCTTCCAATATATTTAAAGGAACTGGACCACTCGTCAAGACGATGTCGTGAAACTTTCTAATATCAAACTGATCTTCCAATGCTATTTTAGCTTTTTCTCTTAACTCTAAAATCTTAAGCATTCCTATTTTATAGGCTGTAGCTTGAGATGGCATTACGATATGACGATCTACCATTTGCTCACAGTTTAAGTAAGACGCAGGCGTGTTCTTTTGATAATAAGCAATACCTTCTTCTCTTGTCCATTTTTTTGCATGAATTCCTGTGTCAACAACCAAACGACAAGCCCTCCAAATTTCCATAGAAAGTCTACCAAAATCCGAATAAGGATCTTTATAGAATCCCATCTCTTTAGGAATAAACTCACAGTACAACCCCCAACCTTCTATATAAGCTGTGTATCTCCCATGTTTTCTAAACTCAGGAATACCTTCTAACTCTTGAGCAATAGACAACTGCATATGGTGACCTGGGATCCCTTCATGAAATGCTAGAGCTTCCATTTCATATTTAGGCATATTATTCATATCATAAAGATTTGCATAATAAAAACCAGGACGTGATCCATCAATTGCAGGACTATTATAAAATGCTTTACCTGCTGTTTTCTCACGAAAAGCTTCTACACGTTTTACAAGCATATCTGCTTTAGGCTTTGTGATGAATAACTCGTCTAGTCTCAACTTAAAAGCATCTACAATCTTGGTTGCTGAGTCTAAATAGGCTTGCTTTCCTTCTTCCGTATTCGGGTAATAGAATTGTTGGTCTTCTTTCATAAATACAAAGAACTCTTGTAGTGTTCCTTTAAAACCAAGCTGTTTCATGATTGCTTTCATTTCTCCATGAATTCTATCAACCTCATTCAATCCAATCTGATGAATTTCATCGGCAGTCAGGCTTGTTGTTGTGGTTCCCGCCAAAGCAAAATCATAGAATTTATCCCCATCTTTCAACTTCCAAACTCCTGCATCATTATTTGTTTGCTTCTGCTGCTCTTCTAATAATTGAATCAAACTCTCGTATGCAGGCTTTACAGATTCTTTTAAAGCTGAAATACATTCATTTTTCAACTTTCCAACTTCCTCATCTGTCAGATCTAGTTTTGCCACTTTTTCTTCAAAGTTCTTAAGGAAGAGGTTCGGCGTTTGAGAGTCATCCATAGGATAACCTTTGATCACATTTTTACTAGCATCTAATACTTTCGGGTAAAGGAAGGTAGGCAGTAAAATCCCCACTTTAGCACGTCTATTTAAATTTTCCTCTAGCTGTTTAAACATTGGTTTTACAGCATTCAATCTACTTATGTAGGCCTGAGCATCTGTGGGTGTATCAATTTTATGAAATGACAATAAAAAAGCAGGAACTTGTGCATGAAGCCCAAACATCTGATTTACTGGGTATGAATAATCTTTGTATTTAAAGCCTTCAATTTGACGTTTCAACTTTTCTTTCATCAATCGATAGCTCAACTGTGTTTGTTCATCAAGTAATGATGCATCTATTGAGTCTTTGAGAAAAGATAAATATGCCTTTCTGATTTGTTGTTCTTCAAGTTCAGAGGCTTCTGAAAGATCATCCCATTTGTCATTATTTGTCTTACGGCCAAGGTAAGTCTGTTGCATAGGCGAACGCTCTACTCCTTCTTCATAAACGCGTTCAAAAAACATATTTGCTTTTTGAGACTCTTCTACGCTAGCTGTTGTTGCATTCGTTTGATCTAGATTTTGACAAGCTGAAAAAGACATACCACCGATTAGCAGATATGCCCATAAATTTTTGAATTGGTTAGTCATAACATTTAAAAGAGGTTTCCCTCAAATGATTTTAAGTAATAGTTCTTTAAAATATCTACACCCAAAATATTAAATTTTGAAGTGAGGACATAAAAAAAAGAGTCACTTACCAGTGACTCTCTCTTAAACTAATGTATAACCGATTAGTTTAAATATGCTTTGATTGTTTCTCTTAGTTCTTCCCCGTGTAAACCTTTCGCAATGATTTCTCCTTTCTCATTGATTAAAAAAGTATTCGGAATACTTCTCACACCATAAAGCTTAGCTGGAGCTGCTGACCAACCTTTCAGGTCAGAAACATGCTTCCAAGACAGTTGGTCTTTCTCAATTGCTTTCTTCCAGTTTTCATCCTTATTATCCAATGAAACACCTAAGATTTCTAAGCCTTTGCCTTTATACTCCTCATACATCTTTACCACATTTGGATTTTCTCTTCTACAAGGTCCACACCAAGATGCCCAGAAATCAATTAGTAATAACTTCTGTCCTTTAATTTCTGATAAAGCCAACTCTCCTCCTTCAGGTGTTGCTAGCTTAAAGTCAGGAGCTTTTTGTCCAATTGCTGTACGTTTATTGGCATCAATATATTCTTTGATATTTTTACCATAGAAAGATGATTGTACCGCTGGAGATAGTAGTTGGAAAGTCTTATCCATTTGCTCCAAATCCATGTAATAAACATTTCTACTAAATACATAAGCTGAAGCATATGAATTCGGGTTTTCTTGGATAAAAGCAGTCTTCTCTTTACTAATCTGAGCATCTAGTTCATCATACTTCGCAATGATCTTCTCCACCTCTTCTTTGTTCTCCTCTGCATTTGCTTTTTCATACTCCTCTCTTAGATTCATGAACTGAGGTCTATACTTTTCATCAATCTTAGATGCAACTTTATACTCATCTTGTGTTTTTGAACCTTCCAAAGAATAGCCCATCACACTGTCAGTATTAACCGTAAAGTTTAAGACAGTATCTTCAGCAAAAGCTACAACACCTCCTTTGTCACCAAAGGAAATACGCATCACTTCTGGAGACGTTAGCGCTTTAGTATATTGAAATTTCCCATTCTCAATTTTAACAGTGTCAGACTTCCACTCCTCACCTTCTGGCATTGTGATCACTACTTCTGTTCCTTCATAGTTTTCAACAGTACCATTCAATACCATTTCTTGTTTATCAGCTGCACAAGAAGCCATCATTAGAGCGGCTCCGCAAAACGTAAAAAATCTTCTCATTAGTATATTTATTTTAATTCGTACTAAATATAAAATAAAAAACCCCAGTATCATACTGGGGTTTTCTAATCTATGGTTCAAGAAATATTATCTCACTACTAACTTTTGTGTCTGAACGCCTAAATTTGAGACAGTTCTAACTACATAAATCCCTGATGTTAGATTTGAAATATCTAAGGCAATTTTACTGTCAGATGCTCTATAAAGCCCTGAGAAAATATGTTGACCTTGGATATTAAAGAAATCTACAGCTACAGGCTCTGTGATTTGGTCTTTAAAACCAATCTCAACTGACCCTGTTGCAGGATTAGGTGCTAAATACATTGACTGTGATTTATAATCATCTTCAACACCTGTAGTTACATTAGGTTTAAAAGGCCCCATATCTGCAGTTTGAGAACCTCCATCTTTAGTTTTAATCAAGAATTTAATCCCGTTAGCAAAAATGTCAGCTGAAGAAGCCCCATAATATGAAGTTGGAGTCATTGTGATCTTTACTTTTGTAGATGAAACTCTCACCATTTTAGCACCTTCTGAAGAGTTTTCCCAAGCGCCATTATCAATATCTGAAGAAACTGAACTTGGGTCAATCCAAGCCCAAAGATATGCATCTTGATCTCCTTCTAATGATGTACCAGAAACATTAATAGTGATAGTCACTTCTTCTGATGGCAACCAATTGGCTGGCGAGAATACTATTTTCCCATCTTCAATATTTTGTTTAAAGTCTAAAACAACTTCTTTTTCTTCTAAAGTAAGCCCTTTTTTATCCCCACTTTCATTTTCAAAATAAAGAACAAAATGGAATGGCTTTTCAGATGCTGTTAGTTCAAAATAAGCTCTTGGAGTCATCGTTAACTCCCACTTATCTTCAACCTTTGTCATTTCTGATCTTGTTAGCTTCTCTACTTTTTCAGAACCAATATCTTCTAAAATTAAACCAGCCTGAACGTATACTTTCTCCTCACCTAGTAAAGCTGCATTACCTTCTGCAGGATCAAAGATGATTTTAATTTCAGTATCTTCATCAAACTCAAATGGATTTACTTGTACCATAGGTGTATATGCCTTCACGATACCCTCTTCAGGAAAATCCATTTGTTGGTCTACAAAAATTCTAAATTCACTTGGAGCAAATGTTACCGTTTGATTCGCTTCTGTTACATTAATTTCTTCTCCTGTAAAGTAATTATACCATGTTCCTGTATTAGGGAATTTAATCGTTACTTCTTTTTCAGTAATTGAGAAGTTTCCTATTGCATACATTTTTGCAACAGGCGTTTCAATAGATACTTCTTTTGTAGCTCCTCCTAGGTTTACAGACTCATAGCTATAACTTGAAATTTGAAGTTGATTACGAAGTGAAATCAGTGCTTGATATGTTTTGTATAGATTAAACCTCAATGGATTTTCAGCATAATCCCATCTCACAGGCTTTCTACCCACTCTATCGTTATAGTTAATGCTATAATCATAACCTAGTTCTCCAAATTGCCAAATCAATTTTGGACCTGGAACTGTAAAGAAGAAGGCAGCATTTAATTTTTGACGTTCTAGTGCATTAGGTAATTCTTGTAGGTTATAAGTACCTTCAGAAGCACCATAATTTAAAGCATCATAAACAAGACGTTCCTCATCATGAGACTCCATGTAAGACATTACTCCCATTTTCTCATAACCTCTATTCTTATGGTATTGCCAACCTAAATCATCTGTACCACCATTTCCAGTACCTCTGAAATTATGGTTTATATTACCCCAAAGAATAATATCATTAGCAGCCAATTCTTTTTCTTCTTGGTTGTCAGCTAAATGCTCCAAAATAACATAAGCTCCTTCTGCTTCTTCGTTTTTCCACAACTCATTTGCCATTCTGTTTAGTAGAACAATACGAGCTGCATCATATCCATGTCCTGGCCCTGGAGTTTGTGTAAATCCTTTAGTAAAGTCAAAACGATAACCATCAATATTATAGTGTTTAACCCAGTGTAAGTTCACACTATCCACTAATGTTTGAGTATGAATACTCTCGTGATTTAAATCTGCTCCCCAGAAATATTCATTGTTAGGAGATTCTACATTATACCAAGGATTATCTGAAGTTGGATCCCCAAAATCACCATCATTATACATTCGAACTAATGGAGATGAATGATAAGAATGGTTAAGTACCATATCAATAATTACTGCAATTCCTCTTTTATGAGATTCATCAATAAATTGCTTTAAATCATTTTTTGTTCCGTAGTATTTATCTGGAGCAAAATAGAAGTTAGGATTATATCCCCATGAATCATTTCCTTCGAATTCATTGATTGGCATTAGGTGAATACAGTTAGCTCCTAGCTCTTGGATATAATCTAATCGCTCAATAGATGCTTGATAAGTATCCTCTTCAGTGAAATCACGGATATGCATTTCATATACAACCAAATCTTCTTGAGCTGGTCTTTCAAAATCAGTAACCTCCCACTCATATGTAGGCTGATTAATTTGAAAAACTGAAGCTCTAAATGATGTTTTACCCTCAGGATAAGCAATTAGATCTGGGTAACGAACAATTCCTTGATTAATGTATTTATCATCATAGTCAGAAACTTTCTCCGTATAAGGATCGGCTATTTTAATTTCACCATCTATCAAATATTGATAAATATATTCTTTATCTGGATCTAGGTCAGAGATTGTAATCCACCAATAATTTCCATAAGCTTCTTCATCTTTATACATCAAGAAATCTTGGTCTGTTTTCCAATCAGAAAAATCACCTATAGCATATACATTTTTCTTAAGCTTTTTAGGGTCATGCATTACTAAAGTAACTTCTGTCCCATTATAGTTCGGGCCAAAGTTTGTAGCGTATGCTGGTCTCTGCTTAGCAACCACATTAGGCTCAATAAATACCTTTAACTCTTTTCTATCAGTCTCAGTCTTTCCATCTTCTTCGGCAGAAGCTAACACTTCGATTTCTAGCAAACCACCAGTCGTAACTGTCCAAGTGTATGCTAATGCTTCTCCAGTTTCTTGAATAAGTGTATCTCCATTTACGACTACACTCAAATCTGCCACTTTATTAGTAGTAAGATCAAATACTACATCATCCTCAATTTGAACGCTGTTGAGATCTGTTTGAGTTGGGCTATTTAAAGTGATTTGAAGAGAGCCTTCTGAAGGAATTACTTTAAACTTAAAGTCTCCAGTTTGTCCATCACCCCAATCTTTACCTTTAAGTAGGATACCTAATTCTTCAATTTCTGAGACTGGAACATTCATAAACTCAGTTGGTGTGAATGTTAACTCCCAAAGATCCCCAGAAGTATTTGTCCACTTCGCATCATCCGCAGATGCATCTGCAGGATTCACATTTGTTGGAACACTAGCAGAGGAATTTTGAGGTTGTTCTACCCATACCCAAGCCCAAGCCTCATTTAGATTTAAATCAGAGTTGGAAAGGTCTGCAGTAAAAGTAACAGGCTGATCTGCAATAATTGGATCAACTGAGGCTGTTATAGTTTGTGCAAAAGAAAAATTGCTAACTAGTAGCATTCCAAAAAGACACAACAAGTGTTTTTTAAAAGTGTGACCATTGTTATGACCATTTAAGCCATACAAGACCCCACTACCAAGTGATAGTATTTTTTTTCTCATTTTCATATAGTTACCTGGTAAAAAAGGCGTTAATTGATTTTAGCTTATTAATATTTTAAGCTAAAAAAGTACTTTCTGTGTCTAAAGTTAAAAAGTTTAGAAGACACTTAATAAATATTACTCACTTAATTATTAAATGTTTAGATATACATTAAGAATTTTATACTGAATATCTACACATGTTCAGCTAGAGTATCCGAATGACTAATTTTTAAAGGCTAAATTTTGGGTATAAAAAAAGGCCACCTCTTTTCAGAGATGACCTTTTGATATTTTTATACTAATCTAATTGATTAGATAATTAGTTGTTCATAGTTACAGAACCAGCACCAGACTTGAAGTTCAAGCTGATTGTATAGTTTCCTGTAGAAACAGCTACTCTATCTTGATCTCCACCAGCACCTCTGTACTCAATCATTCCATCAAGAACGATGAATTCTGAAGTCCACCAATCCCAAGCTGCAGTTGCAGTTAGAGCTGGGTGAGAAGCATACATTCTCAATTCAGCAGTTTCAGTAAGGTCTCCAGTGAATACCATTTCTTCACCCTCTACCATAAATTTACCAGCTTCAGTAGCTTTATCCCATGATCCGATAGCATCACCGATTAAGTAAACCTCTGGAGAGTCAGATACATGAATTTCTTCATTTTCAAGATCAACTACAACCATGTAGTATCCAGAAGCTCCTGGAGTTGTGATATTATCTGAACCTTTTGCAGTTTTACCGTCAGCCAAGTCACCTGATCCACCGAAGTCACCATTCCACTCTCTTTGAGGAGCAAATTTAAATTCTCCACCTTCTTCTAACCATACGATTGTCCAGAACAAGTGAGCGTTATTGTTAGCTACAGCTTTCAATGGTGAATCCATCAAATCCCAGTTCCAACCATCATCGTCACCAGTCAATGCAGAACCAATTACGTATAGAGACTCAGGATAATCTAAAGCTTCAACATCACCAGTTTTAGTCAATGAATAACCAAAAGTACCAGTCTCATCGCTATAAGCTACTTCAACAGTATATTCTCCATCTACATCAGGCTTAACAGTTGGGTCACCCATTTCTAGAGCGCCATCTCTGAAACCGAAGTTAGAGAAAACAACGAAATCTTCACTTCTTTGAATCTTCCATCCATCATTGTAACGGAATTTCACACCACCAGGAGTACGAAGAACAACGTTCTCAGCTCTGAAAGTTTTCGCATCAACCATTGCTAAATCAACTTCACCACTCCATCCTAGTTCAGTAGCATCACCGATAGCACCTAAAGACTCAACTTTAGTATAAATATATTGATTAGTAGTTGCATCAAGAATTACGTGATACACACCTTCTTCTACGATATCAAAACCAGCAGTTTCATCTTCAGTTTGCTGTAAAGTACCAGTAAAATAAGAAGTTTGAATATGATCAGTAGTTGGATCTGGCTCTACTTCTTGGTGGTCATCAGCTTTAGCATAATAGAAAACTTGTCCACCTTCTACATTTGCGATTTGCAATTTACCTGCAGACAAATAAATGAAACGCTCAGTCATTCCTTCTCTCAAAGCATTTGAGAATCCTTCTCCTTCTGCTCTACCTGGATTTAAGAAACCAGTTCTACTAAATTCTAAACCAGTAGCATCACCTGTTAAATAAACACCATCTTCAATTAATGGTCCATCTCCACCTCCATCAGTTGGATCTTCAGTTTCATCACAAGCAGTCATTGTAAGACCAATAACCATAGCAAATAGCATAGATAGAATGCTAAATTGTTTTTTCAATTCCATAATGTTTACTTTTTAAAAAGTTAAGACAGTTATTTTATGTGAGGTTGATAAGTGCTGAGGTTAAAAAATCCTCAGCACCATCTTTTATATTACAATTCTAAGTTTGGATTACCTTGAGTAGCCCAAAGCGGAATAGGGTAAGTTTCACGATCAGCTGATGAAGCTGCTTTTTCCCACCAGCTATCTCCAAACTTTCCAAAACGGATCAAGTCTTGACGACGGTGACCTTCCCAATACAATTCTCTACTTCTCTCTTCAAGTAATTGATCAAGCGAAGTGTTTGTCCATGCATCAACACCTGCTCTCTCTCTTACCATGTTCACATATTCATCTCCATTTTTACCTTGGCGAATCATTGCTTCAGCTTTCATCAAAAGGACATCTGCGTATCTGAATACAGGGAAATCATTACTTAAGTTGTCATTTGCACCTGAAGCAATTTCAAATTTTGCTACACGAGCACCAGACATTCTAATTTCTTCTGAAGTATAAGAAGCATCCATTACCAATGCTGGAATAACTGGATTGATCACTACAGGAGTACCTGTTGTTCCATCAATAAGAGCTGCCCCACTACTAGAGAACTGAGGTCCATAAAGGAACCCTTCTTTACGTGCATCATCATCTGAGAAACTGTTGAAATGATCTTCAGTAACTGCAAATCCATTCCAAGTACCTACAGTCAAATCAAATGTTTCATTATGATTATAGTGAAGTGTTCTCATGTGAAGGTTAAAACCTTTCAAATTATCTCTATCAAAAGGAATGGTAAAGATATTCTCAGAAGACTTTTCATTGTTTGTCACAAATGGAGCTAAAGCATTCGCTTCCAGCGAGTAGAAACCTGAAGCGATGATTGAATCACATTTTGCTTCAGCCTTTGCCCACTCTGCTTGTCCTGAATACACTTCAGCATTAAGATATAACTTTGCTAACAAAGAGTTAGCCATCTGCTTAGTTGCCAAAGTTTTAATGTTCTCATTTTTCAAGTAAAGAACTGCCTCTTCCAAATCTTGAACTAAGCTAGTGTATACCTCAGCTCTTGTATTTTTCATTGGTTCTGGATCGGCATCTGCAAAAGACGTTACATAAGGAACATCTCCATAATTATCAATCAATAGATAATAATAGAACGCTCTCATAGTTTTCACTTCAGAGATAACTTGAAGTGTAGTTGAGTTTTGCTCTGCACTAGCAAGGCTTTCTATGATTTGGTTTGCTTCCACAATTCCTTCATAGAACTTACCCCACATCCCTGTAACAGCCTCAGTTTCGTTTGTCCACTCATGAGTGTGAAGTACTCTCCATTTTCCTCCATCATCCCAGTCAGTTAATCTTGTAGGACAAACAACATCATCTCCTGGTAATTCTTGAGAGAACCACCATCCACCCCAGTCAAGTAGATCTTTCATTGGAGAATAAACAGGTACTGAAATTAAAGCAGCCTGCTTATCATTCTCTGGAAACTTTTCTACGGGTATAGCATCATAAATATCTTCCGACAAGTCTGTACAAGACGTCGCAAATGCTATATTCAATAGGAATAATAAATATATCTTTTTCATTTTCAATAGCTCAATTAAAAGGTTACATTCATACCAACAGTGATAGAGCGAGTCTTTGGATATGTATTGTATTGATCAATACCGAAAGATAATCCACTGTAGCCAACTTCAGGATCAATACCAGAATAGTCAGTGATCAAGAACATGTTGTTCACTGTCGTATATACTCTGCATTGTTTCAACCATTCAACATTGGCTGTTTGGAAAGTATAGCCAAGAGTGAAGTTATCCATACGGATGAATGATCCATCCTCTAGGTAGTAATCACTAACTTTCGCATTATCTCTCATTCCAGCTGCATATTCATCTCTTGCAGAAGCTAAAGCATTCAATGAAGGTAATACGTTAGGGTTTCCAAGAACCATTTTTGTAACGTTCAAGACATCGAAACCAACAACTGCTCGTAAGTTGAAACTGATATCAAAGCCTTTTCCAATTTTGAAGAAGTTAGACCATGCCAACTCGAAATCTGGTTGAGCATTACCCACAACTTTCTTAGCAGCTTTAGTTTCATCTCTAGTTACCCCACCAGCTTCAGTGTAGAACAAGAATTTACCATCTTCAGAGAATCCTGCAAACTCAGGCATATAGAATGTACCTACTGCATAACCAGGTTGTACTCGTTGAGTACTAGTTCCTACCAATCCACGTCCAGAAACCCAACCCGTTTCTAGTGGATCTGATCTGTAAGAACCGTCAGCACTAGCTAATGAAAGTACTTTTTGCTCATTTTTAGAGAAAACAATATTTGTAGTCCAATCTAAGTTTTCAGTATCTAAAGCATACCACTCTAAGAATAATTCGATACCTCTATTCTCAATATCACCACCATTGGCATAAGTAGTTGCATACTTATTAGGAGGTACTGGAACAGCATAGTTGTAGATTAGATCGTATGTTCTTTTATTATAAACTTCAAGAGATCCATTTACTTTGTCAGAGAAAAGACCAAAATCAAGACCAATGTTCAATTCTGAATTTTCCTCCCATTTCAAGTCTGGGTTAGGGTTTCTTGTACCAGTGATATTTCTAACTGGCTGTCCCGTAATAGGGTCAATAGCACTACCACTAACCATATTTAAGTCTTGAGATAAGTATGGAGGAATTTCTTGGTTACCTACCAGACCATATCCAGCTCTTAATTTCAACTCTGACAACCAATCAACGTTTTTCAAGAAAAACTCGTCTTTGACTGCCCATGCTACAGAAGCAGAAGGGAAAATACCCCACTTGTTGTTATCTCCAAATTTTGAAGAACCATCTCGTCTTACAGTAGCAGTAACAAAATATTTTGAGTTATAATTATATGTTGCTCTACCAAAGAAAGAAATCAATTTACTAGAGTTCTTCCATGAAGAAATATCATCAGAAGTTACTGTATTTAAGAAACCTAAGTTGTATGATTTCACATAGTCTGAAGAAGCACCTCTACCTTGCGCTGACAAACCAGTAGTTTCATCAAATTGATAAGAATAACCACCAATCAAGTTTAAGCTATGAGCACCAAGCTTTTTATCATAATTCAAAGTAGTTTCTAAAACTGAAGTAGCTGAATTATTTGAAGCTCGTCTAGCAAAACCATCACTTATAGGCCAAGAATAAGTAGGCTCGAAATAGAATGTCTCATTATCATTTCTGAAATATGAAGTATTCGTTTTCCAAGTAAGACCATCAACTATATTCAAGCTTGTATTAAAGCTAACAGTCATGTTTCTTGCTTGTCTTTCGTTTTGAACCTCTTCTATTGTAGCTAGAGGGTTGTTATAATTAAAATCTCTTTGGATTTGGTATAAATTACCATCTTCATCATAAAGAGGATCAGTAGGGTTTCTTTGGAATGCTTGGTACAACACATCTCTTGGACCATTACCGCTATAAGAGATATAATCATTATTCTCGATCATACCAGACACAAAACCACCCAATTGAAGTTTACCATCCAAAGTCTTTTGATTCACACTAATTCTAGCAAGTGTTCTTTGCTTACTTGAACCTTTAATTACCCCTTGGAAGTCATTATGAGAAACTGATAAACGATAGTCAGCATCTTCACTAGCTCCAGATGCTGAAACATTTACATTTGAGTTTGCACCCATTCTGTAAATTGCATCTTGCCAATCAGTATTTGCTCCACCGTCAACAATATTTAGACTATTTTCTTGAGCGAATGCTCTTACCTCATCAGCAGTCATTAAGTCCAAACGGTTAGCCACTTGATCAAATGATCTGAATGCACTAACATTGATATTTGATCCTTTTTGACCTTTTCCTGATTTAGTAGTGATGATAATTACACCATTAGCACCTCTAGAACCATAAATTGCAGTAGAAGACGCATCTTTCAATACGTTCATTGATTGAATATCTTCATTTGCGATGGTTGTAGGGTCTACACCTGGTACACCATCTACTACATACAATGGATCTGTACCTGAACTCAAACCAGAAGAACCTCTAATCTTCACTGAGAACCCACCGTTAGGGTCACCACCTTTTTTAGTAATAGTAACACCCGCAACTTTACCAGCAATCATTGCTATCGGATCTGTCATAACCCCTTGGTTCATTTCTTCTGTAGCAACAGAAGCTACAGCACCAGTCTTATCAGACTTTTTCTGAGTACCATAACCAATAACAATAACTTCGTCTAATTCTTCTGCGGAAGGGTCTAGTGTAATAACACCTAAATTACTTTGGTTAGTGACAACTACTTCTTTCATTTCATAACCAATGTAACTTAACTGTAATGTTACATTTTCATTTGGAGCAGATACCTTAAAATTACCATCAAAGTCAGTTGTACCACCAGTTGTTGTACCTTTGATAATAACCGACACACCTGGTAACGGCAATCCATTTTCATCATTTACTGTACCACTAATACTCCTTTCTTGAGCATTAGCTAGGGAAAAACTCATCACCATCATCAGTAATGAAGTCCCAATAAGTAATAGTCTGTGTTTCATTTTCATAAAAAATTATCAGAACACTTATAGTTAAATCCCAAAAAGGGACAAATTGTATTCGATCTTTTAGTAATAGCTAGACGGTTCAAACAAAAATTGATTTACTCCGTCGAGAACAGCTTAGTTTATAATTAAAAAAAGAGGTACTGTTAAAAAGATGTAAAAAAAACTTCTGCAAACATCTCTTAAGTGTATCAATGACGTGAAGCTAAGTATTAGATTTTTTAAAGCAAAATTTTAGCGAATATAAATTTATTAGCAATTGTACAGTTTACGCTAATTAAATTACACTTTTTCAACAGAAACCAATATTTGAAATTTTATTTCTTATAAATGCAATTATATGATATTTATATCGCACATAATATTTTTAAACAGAATATAATTTCTTTTATCAACAATCTTTAATGTACATTTAAAATAAAATAAATCATCAATAAGTGTACCGCAACCGATTTCGATAATTGTATTTATTGCACTTTTCTAACATTCCTTAATTTTAACTATTTTTTTATAACCACTCGTTAATGCTAAAAAATCAAATATTGATAGTTTGGGTTATATGAATCATTCAAGGTTTTTTATTTTTTTAAATCGGTTGATTTATGGTTTTAAGATTAGGGCATTAACTTTGCAATAATTCAAAGAGTATTATTATATATTTATATATTTAAAGGTTGAGCTAATAATCGTACTATTTTGCTCATCACAAATTGATTATTGAAGTCAAGTAAAAATTAAAACTATGAAGACATTATTTTGTCTGATTGCCTTTTTTAGTCTAAGCCTTCAAGTTCAGGCACAAACCTATTTCATTTTACACGTTACTGGAGACATTAAAGTCAAAGAAACGGCTACTCCAATTAAAAGTGGTGATAAGATTTCTGCCGAAACAGAACTTCTATTTGGCGACCAAAGTGCCAAGGCAATCGCGATGAGTAAAGAAGAAGGTCGTATTTTATTGGATGGTTCAAAAACACAACCTACTCTTTCAGGTGAATTTGTTTCTCTTTTAAAGCGTATTGTGGTACCTATGAAAAGAAGCAGAAACCTAAGCACAAGAGGTGATGATGATCATAACTTTCAGAACTTCTTTGGGAATGAGAAATTTGCGATCATAGGAAATGAACTTCGTTTCAAACTAGACAATGCTATTTATCCGAATAAGCCTGAGTGGATTTTTGCATATTGGTATCTTCCTGAAGGGTCATCTTCTGTAAGTAAAAAAATCCCTAGAAATGAAAATGAATTGATCTTTAACAAGAGCCTTTATATTCACAAAGGAAATACCTACAGCCCTGAGCAAACAGGAAAAGCTCAAATCTTCTATTACAATACGAAGACAAGGCAGAAACAAAAAGTAGCGGAATTCTATCCAACTTTTGTAGATGAAAATCAACTTAAAGAAGAATTGAATAACCTTGCTAGTTTCATGGTTGACAATGAGCTCGTCGATCAACAGCAACTTGAAGAAGAGTTAATTGCTTATGTTCAAGATGTATACGGAAAAATAAGTAAGGATCAGTTTTCTTCATGGATTTCAGATAATCCTATTTCAAAATAATTTTTACTTAAGCCCCTTTAATTATTTAACATTAAAGGGGTTTATTTTACCTAAAATATTCTTGCCTTGAACTTTATACAAAAAACTCAACGAAGCAGACCTCAAATGGCACTGCTTTCAGCAATTCATGCATTAATCATGATTGGTGGGTTAATTTTCTACTTTTCTCTGCCTTATTCTATGGCAGATGAAATCACTTTAGTAGAAATCACATCTGCGATTAAACACGCACTCTTTGGAATAGAGGAAAAACCTCCGCGAGATCGATATGCTTTTGTAAATGTGTCTTGGGAAAAAGAGCTTATTGACAAATTAGATTCCAATGACTTTAAAATTGGTCAAATGGACATTACTAATAGAAAATCCTTAGGAAAGTTAGTAAAAGCTGTCAATGACAATCCTGGTCATGAATATATGCTAATTGATGTTCGCTTTTACGATCCTGCACCAACCGATTCTTTACTGTCTGCAGAACTTAAAAAGGCTGAAAAATTAGTTGTTTCTTATCATAAAGGAGCTGATGACAAACCGCATTATCCAATTTTTGAATGCAATGTCGGTTTATCTGATATGGAGTCTCAAGTTCGTTCTAATATTGATGATATCATTTTGAAATATAATATCATTCAAAATGACAGTTTAAAGACTACGCCTTTAGTCATCTATGAAGGCATCCATAAAAAAGGGTATCAGAGTGGACTTGTTTTTGGCAATTTAGATGGAAACATGGTCTTAAACACCTTTGTCATGGACTATTTGATATGGGACTATGACCTATTCCAAGCAAAGGCATACAACTACTATCAACTGGGAGAACTTCTAATGCTTGAAGAGTTTTCGCCAGGTACAATTGCAGAATACTTTGAAGATAGAATTGTAATTGTGGGTGACTTTGAGGATACCGATATGCATAAAACTTCGAAAGGAGAAATGCATGGACCACTTATATTACTAAATGCTTTCCTTGCCTTAGAAAGAGGTTATAATGTCATTTCGTGGGGCTTTTTAATCTTCCTTTTTGCAAGCTTCTTTATCATTTCTTACAAGGCTCTAACCATAAAAGACCCTGTAACGAATTATTTAAGAAGGAAGTTACCATCAGACCACTTTATGATCGAAATGGCTTCTGATGCCTTATTTTATCTAGCATACTTTGCGATCGTTTCGATCATTTCTTACATGCTTTTCAATATTCAATTGACAATATTAATTCTAGCCACATATGTTTGGGCTATTGAGAAAGCTGTCATTTCAATTGATGAATTACTTGAAGAAAAACAAAAAGCAAAAGAGAAAAAGTTAGAAGAAAGTATTGAAACAGAATAAATAATAAAGTCTAATAAAAAAACGCTTTTCAGAATTGAAAAGCGTTTTTTATATCAATAAAGTTCTTTTCTACGATAAACGACATCAGTACCTTCAACATCCACATCAAGAATGTTATCCATCACATATTCCTGAAGTTTTTGTTCTGCAAAATCTGGAGTCGTTTTAGTCAATTGAGCGAGACTCTGTACAGTTATTCTATTATTAGATCTTCTCAACAAAGCTTCTATTTGAGCTTTAGTGATGATTTGTTTTGGTTTTCTTCGCGACTTGAAATACAAAACAGCACTAGAACCAACAAACACCATCCCTCCGATTAACATTAACTCATTTTCTACTACAGGGGCGATTCCCATCAAGACTACACCTGCAATAAAGAAACTTCTCGCCTTTTTTTTTAGTCGATTAATATGTGATTGATGACTCATGGTTTAAATAACTGAATAACAAATTCTACCTTGATGATCTATTGATTCCTCTACGACACCTCTATCCGCCAATTTTCTAATTGTATACTCGGCCTCTTCTGTACTCAATGATGTTTTACTAAGTACTTCCCTCATAGAAACTACTTTTCGATTTGACGCCAAATCTAGTAGCTGCTTTTCAGGTGTATCTCCTCTATTCACAAAGGGCTGTTGTCTAGGCTGTGAAGGAATGTGACCTGAATTTGGATGACCATATCTCATTGCAAACTTAAGGTTTGCATTTTCTACCTGTCCAGGAATAGTAAATAGGTCTATCACCCAACCAATCCCTAACAATCCTCCAGTAAGTAAATAGATAATTCCCCAGCCGTTTTTACCAAGATAAAACTTGTGAAAACCAAATACACCAAAGAAAAACCATAATACGTAGGTAATGAATGTTGATTTCATTTTAAAAAAAATTGATTTGACACTTAAGTTAGTATAATTATAGTTTGCTTACGTCTCAAAGAGCGAAAGAGTTTCAAACTTATTCACCTAAAATCAGTTAGAATTTCATGATTTTGGAAAGACAATAAATTAACAAACTTATTCCTTAGTTTAAAACGAGTATTCCAAACAATTAAAATTAGGTAAATAAGGCTATGGGGTAAGAATTCATTAACTTTGTTTTTAAAAATAATCCTATCTTAGAGAAGAAACTTATTTTAATTCTCAAAATAGGTCTCTAAAAATGATATGACTTCCTTGAAGCTGTAGCCTCTTTGTAATTCATATTCTTTTTTTAATTTGTAAAAGATTTGATTTTAAAATTCAGATCTAAACAATTGACAGCTTCGATAGAGAAGCTTATTTATAAATTTAGAATTTAAATAGCTAAAAATATATGGGTTGTGGATCTTGCGGGACAGGTGACGGAGCAGCTCCAGGCTGTAAAAGCAATGGAAACTGCGGACTTGCTTGTGGAAAAATGAGCGTTTATGATTGGTTAGGAGACATGGATCTACCTAGTCATGAACGTTTTAATATTACAGAAATAAAGTTTAAAGGTGGTAAAAAAGGCTATTTCAAAAATACTCAGAACCTTGAACTTTACGCTGGAGACCCAGTAGTGGTTGATATGCAAAACGGCCACCATATCGGTCATGTTTCTTTACAAGGTGAAATTGTTCGCCTTCAAATGCTAAAGAAAAATATAGAAGAAGAAGATCCAGAAGTAAAAGAAATTCTTCGAAAAGCTACGAATAAAGATCTAGAGAAATTTGCTCGCGTTAAACAACGTGAGATGCCTACTCTTTACCGTACTAGACAAATTATACAAGATACAAAGCTTCAAATGAAGCTTTCTGATGTAGAATATCAGGCTGATAATACAAAAGCAACATTCTACTATTCTGCCGATGATCGTGTAGACTTTAGAGAACTAATTAAGATTCTTGCTTCGGAATTTAAAATCCGAGTAGAAATGCGTCAGATTAGTTTAAGACAAGAAGCTAGTAGATTAGGCGGTATTGGGTCTTGTGGTAGAGAGTTATGTTGTTCTACTTGGCTCTCAGAGTTCAAGAGTGTTACAACAATGGCTGCTCGTTATCAGAACTTGTCATTAAACCCTAGTAAACTTTCTGGGCAATGTGGTCGACTTAAGTGTTGTTTAAATTACGAATTAGAAACTTACCTAGACGCACTTATTGATATTCCTCAAATTGACAAACCAATTCGTACTCAAAGAGGAGATGCATCTCTTCAAAAAGTTGACATCTTTAAAAAAGTTCTTTGGTTTAGCTATGAGAATGAAACAACTTGGGTTCCTGTTTCTGCTGAAAGAGTTAAAGAAATTCTATCTCTAATCGATAAGGGAGTAAAAATCACTTCCCTTCAAGATGATGAAGTATTTACAAAGGAACACAAGAGTAAATTAGGAGAAGCAGTAGAGAAACTCGAAAGAAAACGTCTAATTCGTCAGAAAGCGATTCGAAAAGCTTCTAACGAACCGACAGAAGAGGATAAGCCTCAAAAGTCTGATCGACAAAGAGGACGACGCCAAAGAGGGAATGTATCTGGTTCTACTGAAAGACAAGGAACAAATAGACGTGGAGACAGAAGTACTAGACAAGATCAAAATTCTAAACGTCCAAATAGACGAAAGCCGAATGATCAAGTAACTTCTACAGACAATAAAGGTGCTGAAGCAACTCCACATCATAAAAGAAGAGCATTACCGAAGGAAAAAGTTGAAAACAAGAACACTCCTAAAAAGGTAGAACAACAGCCCGAATCAAAATCCAGACCTAAGAAATGGGGAGGTAAAGGTAATAGTCAAAAACAAGGACAAAAACCTACTCAAGCTAAGGGTAATCCTCAAAAGCAAACTCCGGAAAAGAAGGCTCCAAACAGACCTAATCGTAGAAGGAAGCCATCTAATCGAAAACCAACAGATTCAAAATAATAATACTTGCAGACTACTTATCAAAAAGTAGTCTGCTTGCTTTATCATATAAAAACATGAAACTTTTTTATTTCCTAAGCCTAGCACTTCTTCCTTTTCTTTATGCATGTGATTCCACTATTGAAAAAGAAGAATACACAAACTTTGATAATAACATTTGGGAATATGACTCTATTTCTTCATTTGAGTTTAAGGTAAATGAAGTCAACAGAAGCCATAATCTTTTATTCAACATCCGTTATTCACTTGAGTACCCTCATTACAACCTCTTTGTAATTTATGATCTCATAAAAGGGCAAGATACTCTAAGTAATAATGAAATGACGGAGTTTAACTTAATGCACCCTCAGAAAGGAGCTCCATTTGGAGAAAGTAGTGAAGTATTAGGAAATGGCATAGCCATTTACACTCTTCAACTTCCCCTTCAACAAAACATTAAATTAGACACTGGAACATATCAACTTAATTTAAAACACTATATGCGTCCAGATTCACTAAACGGTGTACAAGCAATAGGATATAGAATTGAATATGCTGAATAATAAAAAAGGATTACTTCATTCAATGAAGTAATCCTTCTTTAATTTCTAGAGCTTTTAGTTTAAGCTGTCAAAGCAACAATTCCGATTTGAACAAACCCGATAATAAAACCTAGAATAGCTCCCATCAACTCAATAAACTTAAGTTCTTTCTTAATCACAGACATCAGAAGGTCTTCCAACTTTTGATCTGAGAAATCAAGAACTCTCTTCTCTACCATATCTTCAATATCAACCTCTTCTACTTTCTGAGTAACCGAATTCATCATTTGAGGAATCATCTCATCAAGCATAGTCTCTAGGCGCTCATGTATCTGATCTTTAATCTTATCGCCTCCAAACATCATTAGAAGAGCTCCTCCACCATTTTGTGTAACCATTTCATCGATGTATTCCATTATACGCTCTAATATTGATTTTTTGAGGCTGGCTCTATTCTCAGGAGTATCTAATTTATCAGCTATCATTTCTGGAGAGAATAAGTCTCTCGCGACAATTCCTCCTAACCTTTTAGCCAATGTTGGCTTTCTTTTAGGAAAAATACCTTGTACAGGGTATCCAAGAACATAAACTGCTTTTCTTGGTCTAAATAACATCTTAATGGCTACATAATTTGTCACCCAACCAATAGCTGCTGAAATAAAAGGAATAATATATATTGTAAAATTCATTGTATTTGTATTTTCTCTTGACTAAAAAGATTTTAAAGCTTCATATAACTTCACTGTAGGTAATCCCATTACTGTAAAATATGAGCCTTTAATTTCAGTAATTCCTGTTAAACCAATCCACTCTTGTATACCATAAGCTCCCGCTTTATCATATGGCTTGTAGTTTTCAATATAATATTTGATCTCGTCCTCTGAAAGCGATCTAAAGGTTACTGTCGTTGAATCGGAAAAACTTACTTCTTTATCTTTAGACATCAAACAAACCCCTGTAGTTACATCATGAGATTTACCCGAAAGTTTTTGTATCATTTCAAAAGCTTCTTCCGCATCTTTTGGCTTTCCCAAAATTTCGTCTTCTACAATAACCGTCGTATCTGAAGTAACTACTAACTCAATTTCCTCTAACTCATTTTTAAAAGGAGATGCTTTCAACACAGCCAAATATTCTGCAACCTTAGCTGCCTCTAAATCTTTAGGGTAAACTTCTTCTGTTGGTTTTGTTCTCACTTCAAAGGTAAATCCCATTTCTTGAAGCAATTGTTTTCTTCTAGGAGAGTTTGAAGCTAATATTATTTTTTTTCCAATATCCATACTTAAAAATCACAATAAAATGCAGATAAAATTAGCAGATGATAAACTTATTGCCAACCGAAATGAGTACTAAGTTATCGAATCTTTATAAGAATAAACCTTAGAGAAAATCATTCCTCTGAAAAAGGATTGACTCGCAATGATTTGTAAGTTTACATCATCAAAAAGCGACTCCCAATTAGGAAATTGATTTCGTCTTAAACTTGTAAAAAGTTTAAAAAAACGATGCATAAATAATGAAAATACTCTTTGCCAGTATGAATCTAAAGAACTGTAGACTAGTTGAAAATCTGATACGAACCAAAATCCTCTAGGTTTCAATAAATTTAGAATTTGACTTTTCCAGCCTTGAAGTTCTTCATTTGTAAAAAGGTCAAGAAAAAAGTTAGTTATAATTACATCAAACTGAACATTGGAGGCAAATAACAAAGAATCTGAATGTATAAATTCAATATATTCATGATTCAATTTTGAAACATTTCGTTGTTCAGACAATTTTATCATCTCAGAAGAGGCTTCGACATAAATTAATTTAGAAGGTTTTATTCTTTTGAAAATCTCTTCTAATATCCAACCTGTACCACCTCCAACTATTAAAACTTTATCACCATCCTCTAATTTATCTAGAAAAGCTACTTGTGCTTTATGGATAGATTTCCCAAAAACTAAAGAGACTAATTTATCATAGATGAAAGCGATTCGATCGTATTCATTAAGCATGAATTAACAATTTGATTATAAAAAAAGAGTCACCTTAAAACGCATTAAGATGACTCTATTCTTTTTATTTAAAAAAACCTATGGAATCCATTTGATTTCATTGAATTTCGGTTTTCTCTTTTCAAGGAAAGCATCTCTACCTTCTTTCGCTTCATCAGTCATATAAGCCAAACGAGTTGCTTCTCCTGCAAACACTTGCTGACCAACCATACCATCATCTGTAGCGTTGAATGCAAACTTCAACATTTTGATAGCTGTTGGGGACTTCATCAAGATTTCTTGCGCCCACTCATAAGCGGTATCTTCAAGTTCTTCGTGTGGAATAACAGCATTTACCATACCCATTTCGTAAGCCTCTTGAGCAGAGTAATTTCTACCTAAGAAGAAAATTTCACGAGCACGCTTCTGACCAACCATTTTAGCCAAATATGCAGAACCATAACCACCATCGAAACTTGCTACATCAGCATCTGTCTGCTTAAAGATTGCATGTTCTTTACTCGCCAAAGTCATATCACATACTACATGCAAACTATGACCACCACCTACTGCCCAACCAGGAACAACAGCAATAACTACTTTAGGCATAAAACGAATCAGACGTTGTACCTCAAGAATGTTAAGACGAGGCATTCCGTCATCATCAACATAACCTTGGTGTCCTCTTGCATTTTGATCTCCACCACTACAGAATGAATATCCACCATCTTTTGTAGAAGGGCCTTCTGCTGAAAGCAAAACTACACCAATAGAAGTATCTTCTCTAGCATCTAGAAAAGCTTGATAAAGTTCTGCTACTGTTTTAGGACGGAATGCATTACGCACGTTCGGACGGTTAAAAGCAATACGAGCTACCCCGTTTGCTTTCTTATAGGTAATATCTTCGAATTCCTTTACGGTTTTCCAATCTATCTTGCTCATCTTTTTATCATTAAAGTAATACAGTTTCAAAACTACATTTCTCATTGAAAAAGATGATACAAATTGAGAAATATTTTTCAGATCAAATACAAACTTCACTTCATCAATTAGAAAATGAAGACACTGATTAAAATTTATTAAAATCTGAAACGGTTGTTTTCACAAACAATTACAAAGAAAAAAAGACCAACACAAAGTGTCAGCCTTTTCTCATTTAACCTAATTTATTAACCCATTATCAATCAAAAAATTCTTGCGCAACGAATCGTTGCATATATATCTTTATTGTATTATTCTTTCTCGTTTTTGTACATTACAAATATATAGAATTCGAGTTAATAAAGTCAAATATTCTACAAATATTATTTACATTTTTTTGAATATTTTAAACACACTAAGTTTAAAAAACTACTAATCAACATTTTAACCGATAAAAAATCCTTAAAAAGGTTAATAACACAACACTAGTAGATCAAAGTAAAGATGAACGTAGTTCATTCTATTTCAAAGACAAAAATACTGAAAATGAACTCATTACTAGTTTTCATTACAGCTTATTATGTATAATTCACAAAAAAGGCAAGTCAATAAAAATTGACTTGCCTTAAGACTCAAAGAGAATCTAAATTTATTTTTGAGCTTCCACCCATTTACGAGCATTTACGAATGCTTCGATCCATGGAGAAACTTCATCTTGTCTATCTGATGGATAATGTGCCCAGTTCCAAGGGAAGATTGCTCTTTCCAAGTGTGGCATCATTACCAAGTGACGTCCGTCTGCCGAACAAAGAGCTGCTGCATTGTAGTCAGAACCGTTAGGGTTTGCAGGATATGCTTCATAACCATAAGTACCAACAATGTTGTATTCGCTAGCCTCTTTTGGCAATTGGAATTTACCTTCACCGTGTGCAATCCAAACACCTAGACGAGTACCACTCAATGAATTGAACATCACAGAATTATTTTCTGGGATTTCCATGTTCAAGAAATTAGACTCGAATTTGTACGATTCGTTATGTAACATCTTAGGCTTCTCATCATGGTCTGGCGTTACCAAACCAAGCTCTACCATAACTTGACAACCGTTACATACACCCAAACTCAATGTATCAGGACGAGCATAGAAGTTGTCTAGTGCTGCTTTAGCTTTCTCATTGAACAAGAAGGCTCCAGCCCAACCTTTTGCTGAACCAAGAACATCTGAGTTCGAGAATCCACCTACAAAGACAATCATGTTTACATCTGACAAGTCTTCTCTACCAGAGATCAAATCTGTCATATGAACGTCTTTTACATCAAATCCTGCAAGGTGTAAAGAGTAAGCCATCTCACGATCACCATTTACTCCTTTTTCACGAATAATAGCTGCTTTAGCACCTGTTTTCGTTTTACGATCAGGATCAATGCCCAAATCTTTCAACTTACCAGAGAATCCTTCTGGGAAAGTATAGTGAAGTGCTTGGTGCTTGTAGTTATCAAAACGCTCTCTTGCTTTCTCTTCACCTGATTGTTGTTGGTCAAGGAAATAAGATGTTTTGAACCAAGTATCACGAAGCATTGGGATGTTGAAGTCAAGCGTCTCACCATTCAATGCAATTTTCACATCGTCAGAAGCAACAGCTTTACCAATTACTGTAAAGTCAACGCCATTTGCAGAAAGAGCCGCTTCAGTAGCTTTCACATCATTCACTTGAAGTACGATACCCGCTTTTTCAGCAAATAACAATTTGATGATATCAGCTTCTCCCATTTCTGAAAGATCAAGCTCCATACCTACGTTTGTAGATGGGAAACACATTTCCAACAAAGCAGTAATCAAACCACCTGCTGAGATATCGTGACCAGCCACTACATTTCCTTCCTCGATCAAAGCTTGAACAGTATTGAATGCCGATTTGAAATAAGCAGCACTATTTACTGTCGGAACTTCTTGACCAATTTTATTTACAACTTGAGCGAATGAAGAACCGCCAAGTTTAAATCCGTCTTGTGAGAAATCTACATAAACTAATGTAGCTCCTTCTTTTGCATCTGGAGTAACGATTTTCTTAAGGTCAGTTACTTCACCTACTGATGAAATGATCACTGTACCCGGAGAATAAACCGTATCACCTTCATATTTCTGAGTCATTGAAAGTGAATCTTTACCCGTTGGGATATTGATTCCTAATTCACATGCAAAATCAGAAACAGCTTCAACAGCTTTATACAAACGCGCATCTTCGCCTTCGTTTTTACAAGGCCACATCCAGTTTGCTGAAAGTGAAACCCCTGCCAATTTATCATCGATTGGAGCAAAAACAAGGTTAGTCAATGCTTCAGCGATAGCCATTCTTGAACCTGCAGCAGGATCAATCATAGCCGCAACAGGTGCATGACCAACAGAAGTTGCAATACCACCAGTTCCTCTGTAATCGATAGCCATTGCAGAAACATCTGAAAGTGGCAATTGAAGCTCACCCACACATTGTTGCTGTGCTACACGACCAGTTACCGAACGGTCAACTTTGTTTGTCAACCAATCTTTTGAAGCTACAGCTTCTAACTGAAGAACATCTTCTAGGTATTCGTAGATTTTAGCTTTATCATATGCTACTTCTTCGAATTTTTCATCTTTAGAAGCATCATTCATGATCGTTTTAGGAGGATTACCGAACATATCTGACAGTTTCCAGTCGATAGGGTTTTGCGCTCCTGTTTTATCTTCAAATTTGAAATGCATATCACCAGTCACCTCTCCTACTACATACATAGGAGCACGCTCACGCTCTGCGATTGCTTTCAATTTGTCTACATTCTCAGCTTTCATTACCAATCCCATACGCTCTTGAGATTCGTTACCTACGATTTCTTTTCCAGAAAGTGTAGGATCTCCCACTGGTAATGATCTTAAATCAATTGTTCCTCCTGTATCTTCTACAAGCTCAGAAAGACAGTTCAAGTGTCCACCTGCACCGTGATCGTGGATAGAAACAATTAGGTTTTCATCTGCTTCAGCCATTGCACGAACAGCGTTGCTAACTCTCTTTTGCATTTCTGGGTTAGAACGTTGAACTGCATTCAATTCTACAGCAGACTCAAACTCGCCTGTATCTACTGAAGAAACGGCTCCACCGCCCATACCAATACGATAGTTATCACCACCCATTACCACGATTTTATCTCCTGGTTCTGGCGTGTTTTTCAAAGCGTCAGATTTCTTACCGAAACCAACACCACCTGCCATCATAATCACTTTGTCAAAACCGTACTTCTTCGCATTTTCCATATGCTCAAAAGTAAGAACTGAACCACAGATCAAAGGCTGACCAAATTTGTTACCGAAATCTGATGCACCATTTGATGCTTTGATCAAGATTTCCATTGGTGTTTGGTATAACCATGGTCTTTCTTCCATGTTGTTTTCCCAACGACGACCTTCTTCCAAACGAGAATACGAAGTCATATAAACTGCAGTACCTGCCAAAGGAACAGAAGCTTTACCACCAGCCATACGATCACGGATTTCTCCACCCGAACCAGTTGCTGCTCCGTTGAAAGGTTCTACTGTTGTAGGGAAGTTATGTGTTTCAGCTTTCAAAGAAATTACGGTTTCAATTTCTTTAGTCTCAAAGAAATCAGCTTTATCGTGGGAAGCTGGAGCAAATTGCTCTGCTTTTGGTCCTTCGATAAATGCTACGTTATCTTTATAAGCAGAAACTAGACGATTAGGATTCGTCTCAGAAGTTTTACGGATTAGTTTGAAAAGAGAAGTTGGTTTTTCCTCTCCATCAATTACGAATACTCCGTTGAAGATTTTGTGACGACAGTGTTCAGAGTTTACTTGAGAGAAACCGAACACCTCAGAGTCTGTTAGTTTTCGTCCGATACGCTCAGCTACGCTATCCAAATAAGTGATTTCCTCATCACTAAGGGCTAAGCCTTCTTTTTTGTTGTATGAGGCAATGTCTTCAATAGCTAGAACTGGCTCTGGCTCTTTTTCAATTAAAAAAACCGTCTGATCCAAGCCTTCATACATTGCTTGAAGCATAGGATCAAAGTCTGTTTTATCCGAGTCTACTTTTGTAAACTCTTCAATTCTAACAATCCCTTCAAGTCCCATGTTTTGCGTGATCTCCACTGCATTTGTACTCCAAGGAGTCAACATTTCTTTTCTTGGACCGATGAAAAATCCATCGATACTTTCAGCTGAAACTTGCTCTGCTTCACCAAAAAGCCATTTTAGCTTCAACAATTCCTGATCCTTCAACTCTTTGTGTGCATCTACAACAAAGAAGTTTTCATGAGTGCCTTGATAGAATAAAATCATTGTGATTTCTTGAAAAGATTAAATAAATGTGTAGCCAGAAGTTTTAGAAATGCTACAACATAAACTTTGCGCTGCAAATCTATGATTTTATTCGAACCATCACCTAATAAAATGCACAAAAAATCGAATATTATGGGCTTATTTTAATGCCTTATTTCACTTTTATAAAAAAAAAAGTTTTATCCGACTATTTTTTCAACCCCTATTGAGATAAAATTTTATTTTCCCAAGCAATTCCACCTCAAAATTAAACAAAGGCTATGATTAATATTGCACTAATAGATGATCATCGGATAGTGAGAGACGGTATAAAACTTTATTTATCTGACGCTGAAGGCATCAATGTTATCGGAGAGGCTTCTGATGGGATTCAGGGTTTCTTGTTACTCGAAAAAGAAGTGGTTGATATCGTTTTATTAGATGTAAATATGAAAAATATGGACGGTATAACGACCATGAAGAAAATTGCAGAGAGTAAAATAGACACAAAAGTAATAGCCCTTTCTATGCTAAACGACAGCCAGACCGTAAAGCAAATGATTGAAGCCGGTGTACACGGGTACATTTTAAAGAATTGTAGCAGAAACGAATTGATTAAAGCGATCCAAACTGTTTATGAAGGTGATAACTATTATACCCCTGAAATTACTCAAATTGTTATTCAGAGTTTAAAACAAAAAAAATCTAGTCAAGCTACAGAAATTGACATCACTCAAAGAGAAATGGAAATTCTTAGACTGATTTTAGAAGAAAAGACAAATAAAGAAATTGCTGAAGAGTTATTTATCAGTCCTCGTACCGTAGATGCCCACAAACGAAATCTGTTAGAAAAGACGCAATCTAAAAATGTTGCGGGCTTAGTCTTATTTGCTATCCGAAATGGTATTTTTCAAGACCTCTTTTAACACTATTCCGAGTTTTTCAACTTCTAGGTAAAATACCTATTTCTGAAAATAGGCATAATACGCATATATCCTCAGCTCCTATCCCCTACTTTTGTAATAGCTAAAAAGCTAAAACCACTTTCAAAACCTAAAACCAATTAAAAAAACCTTTCTCTACAGGAAAGAAGTCTTGATTTAGCCTTAGATAGTTAACCTATTTTACTTTCGAATACTCTTAAATGTGTCTCAAGAGTGTCTTCAACAGAAAGTGGTTGGGAGATAGGAACTGAATTATAACTGGATGCCAGAACAGTTTCATACTCAGAATAACAAATACCACACCCGATGGGTGTGGTTTTTCTTTTTGCAATCATTCACAAGCCTCTCTGAAAAAAAATAAAAATTATTTCACGCACGACTAAACATTTAAATACATTTGCAGTTTAAAGTTGTAATGTTTAATAAATGCAAACAAAATCTAAACAAGTAATAAACATGAAGAATCAGTTTTTTGTGCTTTTTCTTTTCTCTGTATTTTTAACACCAATCACATCTTTTGCTCAAAACGGTATCATAAAGGGTACTGTAAGTGATAAAAGCTCAAATGAAAAACTTCCTTTCGTGAATGTAGTCATTCAAGGAGAAACGAGAGGAGCTTCAACAAACATGGACGGGTATTATGAAATTAAAAACCTAAAACCCGGACTTTACAATATTGAAGTGTCATATGTTGGATATGATCCTATCACAATTTTCGAGATTGAAGTAACCAATGCTCGTTCTGCTATTGCAGACATACAACTTAAACCAAGTATTAGTGAATTAGAAGAGGTTGAAGTTAGAGCTACAGGCTTCCTAAAAACCGAAGAAAGCCCTGTTTCTGTAAGAACAATCGGAGCTAGTGAAGTAAAAAAGAATCCTGGAGGTAACCGAGATATATCAAGAGTGATTCGATCACTACCTGGTGTGGCTTCTACAGCAGCATTTAGAAATGACATTTTGATCCGTGGTGGATCTCCTAATGAAAACCGTTTTTACCTAGACGGAATTGAAGTTCCCAATATCAATCACTTTGCCACTCAAGGAGCTTCGGGTGGACCTGTAGGAATGATCAACGTTGATTTTATCCAAAATGTAGACTTTTACTCTGGAGCATTCCCAGTATCAAGAGGAAATGCACTTTCTTCCGTAATGGAATTCAAACAAAAAGAAGGTAGATCAGACAACTGGGCTACAAACCTTGTATTAGGAACATCGGACTTTGGCGTTACGCTAGATGGTCCTATTTCTCAAAATTCATCATTAATTTTCTCTGCGAGACGTTCTTATCTACAATTCTTATTTAGTGCACTTGGACTGCCATTCCTTCCTACTTACAACGACTTCCAGTTTAAGTACACACACAAGATTAATAAGAAAAACAAAATCTCAATCATTGGTCTTGGTGCTATTGACGACTTTAGTCTAAATGAGGATGCTGTTAGTGATCCTACAGCTGAAGATTACGAGAGCAATAAATATATCTTAGACTACATTCCTGTTCAGACTCAGTGGAACTATACTATTGGAGCTAAGTGGGAACACTTTGGCGAAAACACTACTCATACCTTTGTAGTAAGTAGAAATATGCTTAACAATGATCAGTTCAAGCATGAAAACAACGATGAGAGTTTACCAAAAACTTTAGATTATACCTCTCAAGAAATAGAAAACAAACTACGTTGGGAAGCGATCACTTACCTTCCTAAGAATTTCAACTTGAGTTATGGTGTAAATTACGAGTTAGCAAAATATACAAATGCTACAGATACAAGAATCTACAATCCTGAGCTTGGAGAAGTAGTTCCTACGCAATTCTCTAGTGAGTTAGATCTTAATAAATGGGGTGTATTTGCCAATATTGGTAAGAAATTCTTCAATAAATTAAGCTTATCTGTAGGTTTCAGGGCTGATGGTAACGACTACTCTTCTTCAATGGAGAACATGTTCGACCAATTCTCTCCAAGATTCTCAGCTTCTTATGATTTACATCCGAGATGGAGTTTGAACTTCAATACAGGTATTTACTACCAATTACCACCTTATACGGTATTGGGATACAAAGCTGATGGAGAATTTGTAAATAGAGAAAATGACCTTACTTACATCAAAAACAGACATGTTGTCGGTGGAATTGAATACAAAGTAGATTCTAAAAACTTCAGAGCATCTCTTGAAGGTTTCCATAAAAAATATGACAACTATCCATTCTCAGTTGCAAATCAGGTTTCATTGGCAAACCTTGGTGGAGACTTTGGTGTGATTGGAAATGAAGAAGTTCTTTCAGCTTCTGAAGGAAGAAGTTATGGTCTTGAATTCTTAGTACAACAAAAGTTCTTCAGAGGCTTCTACGGAATCTTGGCTTATACTTATGTTAGAAGTGAGTTTACCGATGCTGATGGCAACTTTGCGCCATCTTCTTGGGATAACAGACACATCGTAAGTATTACTTCTGGTAAAAAACTTGGTAAAGGATGGGAAATTGGAGGTAGATGGCTATACTCTGGTGGAAACCCTTACACACCATACGATGAGCAAGCATCAATCAATCCTGAAATTTGGAACACACAGAAAAGAGCAATTCTAGATTATTCAAGAGTAAACTCTGAGCGTTTAGATGCTTACCACCAATTGGACATCCGTGTAGATAAAAAATACTTCTTTGACAAATGGAGTTTGAGCATGTTCTTAGACATTCAGAACATCTACAACTTCAAGTCAAAAGGACAACCTACTTTAATTATGGCAACAGATGAGAATGGCAACAATCTCGTTGACGGCAATGGAAATTATGTACCAAAATATTTAGAAAATGAGAACGGTTTACTTCAACCATCTATTGGAGTAATTATCGAACTCTAAACCCATTCGAGCTTCATAATGTAATATGTTATATGTACACCCTTGCCTTCTTAGGCTTGGGTGTTTTTTTATAATCGAATACTCTATTTACAAGAAAAAGCTTTCTGATTGTAACATTTAATGTTTTAGAATTGAGTTTGAACTAAATATCCCAATACAGAAGAAATAACTATTAGAATTGTAATGACAGTTTTCACTTAAAAAGCCTGTTTTTAAGACACAACCATGATTAAATTCCGCTCAAATAGTTTCTTCCAAATTTGTTTCATCACAACACTCACATTTCTTTTCTTTCAAACCGAAGTATTTGCTCAAGATGATAAAACTGAAGCAGAAAAAGCCGCACTCAAAAAGGCTCAAGCAAATAACCCTTTGGCTGATGTAAGAGCATTAAATTTGCAGAATAATTATATCTCAAGATTATATGGCTTACCTGATCCATCTCAAGCAAACTCATTTGTAGTTAGAGCTGCAATGCCTACAGGTAGAGTTCTATGGAGAGCAAGTTTCCCTTTCACTTCAATCTCTAATTATAATTCATCTAGTGTAGGTGATGGAATAACACGATCAGGGTTTGGTGAAATCGATTTATTTGCAGCTTACTTAGCTGTGAGTAAACCAGACTTAACTATTGGTATTGGTCCTTCAGTTTTATTCCCTACTGCATCTTCAGATAAACTAGCACCAGACGAGTGGCAACTAGGAGCAGCATTTGTTGTATTTAAGGTAATAAGTGCACAACTTCAGACAGGTGGATTAATCATTTGGAGAACAGAGGTGGGAGACAACAATCCGAATCAAGATGTAAACTTCTTAGCTGTTCAGCCCTTTACTTTTCTGCAATTAGGACAAGGTAACTATATAAGAGGAGCACCCATTTGGCAATTTAACCTTGAGACTAATGACTTTAGTGTACCATTAGGAATTGGAGCTGGAAAAGTTGTAAAAATGGGAAAAACAGTATTCAATATTTTTATTGAACCTCAGTACACAATTTTACATGACGGAGTTGGACAACCTGCCTTTCAGATCTTCTCTTCTATAAATATGCAGTTTTATAGCAACTAAATTCTTTACAAGAAAAAAGCCTCAAACTAAAAATAGTCTGAGGCTTATATATTTTTCATATAATCATTTTATACATAAAACTGCTCGAACGCTTTTTCTGCACATTTTTCACCATCCATTGCAGCTGAAGCAATACCACCAGCATAACCAGCACCTTCACCACAAGGAAATAGTCCTTTAATTTGTGTATGCTGATAGCTTTCCCTATCTCTTGGAATACGAACAGGAGATGATGTCCTACTCTCGATACCAATCAGTTGAGCTTCATTTGTAAGATAACCCTTCATTTTTCTACCAAATGATTTGAATCCGTATTTCAAACGGTGTGCTACCTGTGGAGGTAAAACTTCTCTCATATCAATAGAATTCAAACCTGGTTGATATGAAGTTTCATTTAGAGAATTGGAAACTTTATCATTTACAAAATCAGCTAAACGTTGTGCAGGAGCTACTTGAGTTTTGTCTGAACTCAACCACGCTTTATGCTCAATCGCTCTTTGGAAAGCCATCCCTGCCAAAACTCCATGTTCTTTTACATAGGGTTTGAAGTCTTCATGATCTACGGAAACTACAATACCTGAATTGGCATATTTAGAATCTCGTCTTGAAGGAGACATACCGTTTACTACAATCTCATCTTGAGCTGTAGCAGAAGGAACAATAAACCCTCCTGGGCACATACAGAAAGAAAATACACCTTTTTCCTTTCCTTCAAATCTAACTTGACTTACTAAAGAATAAGCAGCTGCTGGCAAATATGGTCCTCTATCTCTTCCTCCATGGTACTGAATGCTATCAATAAGTGGTTGAGGATGCTCAATACGAACACCAAGAGCAAAAGGCTTCGTTTCTATTTCAATTTTCTTTTCTGCCAAAAGCTCAAAAATATCTCTAGCAGAGTGTCCTGTTGCTAAAATAATTGTATCACCTTCATAGGTAAATCCATTTTGCGTACGCACACCCTTTACTTGGTCTTTCTCTAGTAGAATATCAACTACTCTTGAATCGAAATGAATTTCACCACCCGCTTCAATGATACTCTCTCTGATTTCAGCAATTACTTTCGGTAGCTTATTTGTTCCGATATGTGGATGTGCATCAACCAAGATTTTTTCATCTGCTCCATGAGCTACAAAAATCTCAAGAATACGTCTGAAGTCACCTCTTTTTTTCGAACGCGTATAAAGTTTACCATCTGAATACGTACCTGCCCCACCTTCTCCAAAACAATAATTCGAATCTGGGTTTACTACATTATCCTTATTTATGGCTGCCAAATCTCTTCTTCGAGCTCTCACATCCTTACCACGTTCCAAGATAATTGGCTTGACTCCCAATTCTAAAAATCTTAAAGCAGCAAATAATCCTCCAGGTCCCGCTCCAACAATGATAGCTCTTTTGCTATCTCTGACATCTTTATATGCTTTATCGTAGCTTAACGGATTACTTGGCTCTTCGTTAATAAAAACCTCAGCGGCTGTATTAACCTTAATATTCTTAGTTCTGGCATCGACAGATCGCCTTGTCATACGAACATATACTTCCTCAGAATCTGTCAGTTTTAATTTCTTGAGTGTAAACTCTCGAAACTTCTGCTCATCAAAAGCAATGTTAGGAGATACTGTACAATTTATATTCTTTTTCATTGTTCTTTAATCCTTCTGTATCTGTGCTCCTTAGTGTCTCTCATCACCTTAAAGACCTAAAGAATATGCAAAGTTAAGAAAAGCCTTTGAACCTATTGCCTTTTCTGTCTTTCTACTTAGGAATTCTTGATAAATAAGTACGAAGTAATCAATAAGTATCAGCACTTTACACAAATACTTTTTGTCACAAGAAAAATTGATTTATTCTATTTTTAATTTATCTTTAAACTTAGACAATTAACTTTATTTGAAACTATATTTAGTGTCATTCAGAAACTCAAATTTTTAATCTTATGAAACTACTATTTACTATTACACTCTCTCTACTAAGTAGCTATGTCTTTTCCCAAACGACTCTTTACAAAGTGCCTAGCTCTAAAGAACTACTAAAAAAAGAACAATTAGAATTTCATCGTGACGAAGTCGAAGATCGGTTTGGGATGAGAATGAACTACAAAGCTGTAGAAGAAAAAGTCACAGGTGACACGACCATTTTAAGTTTATCATATAATTTCTCGGGACTATGGCGCTTGAAAGATGACTTTGAAGTTGATTATTCACAAGACAATTTAATTGGACAAACTATTCCTTTCACTTCTTTAAAGCGTTTAGATGGTTCTGAGCTAAAACTGGAAGACTTGAAAGGGAAACCAACTGTTATGAATTTTTGGTTCACAAGCTGCGCTCCATGTATTCAAGAAATGCCTGCTCTAAACAGAATCAAAAATCAGTTCAAAGATCAAGTAAACTTTATTGCTGTCACCCACAACAGTTCAAAAAAGGTAAGAGAATTCTTAAAGAAAAGAGAGTTCAACTTTGATCATGTGGTTGATGCTAGAAAATTCATTACAAAAGGACTATTTATAGATGGCATGCCTGAAATTATTTTCCTTGATAAAGACGGTGAAATAATCGCATTTAAAGGTGGTATCCATGGAGAAAAAGCTGAAAAAAGGATGATCAATGAAATACAAAATTTGATTGATCAAGCAACACTTTAAGTCACACAATAAACATTAAATTTAACCCTAGTTTCTAATAATAGAAACTAGGGTTAAATTTAAAAATTACCTTATTCAGTTTTTAATCTTACTACTTCTCTTCTTCAGCATGATCTTCTAGCATTTGTTTATGATCTTCAATAATCATTTCATGCTCTTTTTCAGATTGTTGATGTTCTTGATTCATCCGATCATGATCCGTTTTCATCTTTTCATGTTCTGTTTTCATAGTTTCATCATCAATCTCACCCGATGCATGCTGATCAGCTAACTTTTGATGCTTTGCAATTAACTCATCATGAGCTTTCATCACATCTTTATGCTCATTGATTGTTTCATCATGCTGAGCCTCCATTTGAACATGTTCCTCATTCACAGGTTTTGCAACAGCTTCATGCTCTTCTTTCATAGCATCATGTTGTTTAATCATATCTTTATGACTCTGCACCATATCAGCATGAGCTTTGATCATTTTCTGATGATAAGCCATCATCTCATTGTGTGCATTAGCCTCACTAGATTGATTTGTACCACTACTACATGAAGCTAATATTAATGCTACAAAAAAACTTGCTAGAAAAGATAAGTTGATATATTTCTTCATAATATCTTGGGTTTATTACTACTTGAGAATCAAAATCAATAGAGATAGATACTCCTACATTTTTAAATCATTCATATGAACACCTTATAAACAATAAAAAAGCCCAAACAGATCAATATCATGTTTGAGCTAATTGTGTTCAAAAGGAATGAACTATTTGAAGCATAAACTTAAATGTTACTTTGAGAGTCAATCATTTAAGGTTTCTCCTCCGAAATGAAGGTTTGAAATATTTTTATGACAAAAATCATCTTGTTTTAAAACAAATATCAACAGTACTCGTTTAAACTAGTAAACTATTACCAATAAATAACTATAGATATGTTCAAAGTAGGAGATAAAATCAAAGTACATTCACAAGACGATCGTCTTGGACAAGTAAAAGTCGTTTACGGAAAAGAGCTTGTTGACATTTTCTCTCACCAATTCAACAAGTATATCAAAGTAAGTAAGTTTGGTCGCATCAATGTTACATTTGACGATGATGCTACAAATGCAGACTTCTATCCTTCTCAATTAGAAAAAGTCTAATAAAAAAGGGACAAAGATCACTAAAATCTTTGTCCCTTTTTTCGATTAAAAGCTACTATTCAACTGGTAGCTCTATTGCAAATGTTCCTTTCTGATGGAAGTATTCGTCTTCTTTAAAATCAGCTAAGTTTACTTTACCAATAACAAAAGCATTCTCAGCTCCTTGGTATCGCTCATTTATTTCTATGAACTTACTTTCATCTAAAGCAACTCCTTTATCATATCTAAAATACACATCCAAAGTAGCATCATTTGTAAAACGCATAAATGCATCCGTTTTACGTTTTCGGTATTCGTATTTGTAATCATAACGATTTGCAGAAATATCTGAAAGTACCGCTGAACCTGTTGGGTGTCCTCCTGCTCCTTTTCCTTTGAAAAATTGCTTATCAGAGAAAGCCGCTTCAACTACTACACCATTGTATTCGTTATCTACTTTATAGAGGTCATCTGTTGGTTTCACAAATTGAGGCATTACGTATCCAACAACTTCGTCTTCTGGTGTTTTATATACTCTCGCAATTTGCTTGATTTTCAAACCTTTCTCTTTTGCATATTGCATATCAAAAGCAGTCAGATTTTGAATACCATAATTGAAAATCTCCTTAGGATCAACAAACAAACCGTATGAGTGACAGATGATGATTACTAGTTTGTATTTTGCATCAAAACCTCCTACATCTAATGTTGGATCAGTTTCAGCAAAACCTAAATCTTGCGCTTCTTTCAACACATCTTGGTACTCCAATCCTTCATTAAACATCTTTGATAAGATGAAATTAGAGGAACCATTAAAAATACCTCTTACACTATAAAGAAGCTCATTATCATAATACTCCTCCAGTGTACGGATGATTGGAATACTTGCACAAGCTGAAGCTTCATATAGAAGAGAAGTATCATATTCTTTTTGAAGGCTGACTAACTCTTCCAAGTTTTCTGCGATCATCTTTTTATTCGCACTTACTACATTTTTCCCATTCTTAAGGGCATTCGTTACAATGTCGTAAGCTTGATCAACATCATCAATCAACTCTGTAATAAGGTTGATTTCAGGGTTTTTGAGTACCTCATCTTTATCAAATGAGAAATATTTTGAAGGTAAAGGACGTTCTTTGTCTTTATTCTTTACCACAATTTTACTGATGTCGGCACGGAAGTTCTTACTGTTATTTAATACATCATAAAGTCCTTGCCCTACGCATCCAAAACCAAAAAGTCCTATTTTAACATCCCGTGTCATAAATCAATTTCTTTCTATTCTTTTGTTTAAAGAAGGCATCGATCGCCTTTGCTAGTTTATTAAATTCGACCAAGAAGCCATCGTGCCCATAAGTGGAATTGATTTCTTCATAGGTTACATTTTCGACATATCTTGCGATAAATCGTTGCTCGGAAACTGGGAATAATACATCTGTATTTACCCCTATTACTTGCGTATATGATTTGATAAGTTTCAATGCTTCTTTCAATCCTCCTCTGTTTCTTCCTAAGTTATGACTATCCATTGCCTTAGAGAGAGTCCAGTAAGAATAGGCATTAAAACGTTTTGTCAATTTTTCTCCTTGATATTGCTGATAGCTAGAAGCTCTAAAGTTATTAACCTTATCTTCATCATCATCCATTTGTGTAGTTTCATAAGTCTCATAATTTCTATATGAAAGCATCGCAATTGAACGTGCGGCTATCAAGCCATTAATCCCTGCATCATCTCTTTCTTCTTTCCAAGTTGGGTCTGCATTAATGGCTATTCTTTGTGTTTCATTAAATGCAATTCCCCAAGGAGAATGTTTTGCATTTGAAGCTACGATGATCAGATTCTCAGCTAAAGTAGGGTGTTTTACTGCCCACTCTAAAGCTTGTTGTCCTCCTAAAGAACCACCTATTAAAGTATGAATCTTTGAAATCCCCAAATCTACTCTCAGGAGATCTAGCGCATTGACCATATCACGAATTGTGATACTTGGAAAAGAATGATAATAAGGTTTATTAGTTCTAGGATTTACTGAAAGTGGTCCTGTAGAACCGTAACAAGAACCCAACACATTTGCACAAATAATGAAATGTTCGTCTGGATTAAAGATTTTATTATCCCCAAACAAACCACTCCACCAGTCCATGACATCGGCATTTCCAGTTAAAGCATGACAAGCCCAAATAATATTTGAGCCATCTTCATTGATTTTACCTGCGGTTTGGTATTCCAATTGAAATTCAGGAAGTATTTCTCCCGACTCCAGTTCAAATTCCTGCTGATATGTAAAGACTTGTGTGTGCATAATTCTGTGTAAATGTTGAAAAGCAGTCCCGAAGGACTGCCTTGGTTTTGTTTAGACTGCTAGTTCTTCATTAGCAAATGCGGCTGCAAATGCTTTTTCAAAATCAGATTTGATATCTTCAATATGTTCAATACCTACAGATACTCTCAACAATGCTGGAGTTACACCTGCGGCAGCTTGTTCTTCTTCACTCAATTGTTGGTGAGTCGTTGAAGCCGGATGAATAATTAATGTTTTAGCATCCCCTACATTTGCCAAATGACTCACTAATTCCAAAGAGTTTACAAATGTCTTAGCTTCTTCTAACCCGCCTTTCAATTCAAAAGAAAGTACTGCACCAAATCCATTGGTTAAGTATTTCTTAGCCAACTCATGGTGAGGATTATCTTTCAATCCAGGGTAATTTACTTTAGCAACAATTCCTTTTTCATCCAACCACTCCGCTAACTTTAGCGCATTGCTCACATGTCTGTCCACTCTCAAAGAAAGAGTCTCTAAACCTTGTAATAGTTGGAATGAGTTGAAAGGACTAAGTGATGGTCCAAAATCTCTTAAGCCCTCTACTCTTGCACGGATTGCAAACGCAATGTTTCCAAAAGGACTTTCAGAACCGAAAGTCTCCCAAAAATTCAATCCATGATAGCCCTCTGAAGGTTCCGAGAATTGAGGGAATTTTCCATTTCCCCAATTATAATTTCCCCCATCTACGATTACACCGCCAATCGAGGTTCCATGGCCACCAATCCACTTGGTAGCAGAAGCAGTTACGATATTAGCGCCGTGTTGTAGCGGCTTGAATAAATAACCTCCTGCACCAAAAGTATTATCCACAACTAATGGAATATCATGCTTTTTGGCTATCGCTGCTATTTTTTCAAAATCTGGAATATTGAAACCTGGGTTCCCGATGGTTTCAAGGTAAATTGCTTTTGTCTTTTCATTAATTGCTTCATCAAAAGCTTGAGGTTGATCACCATCAACAAAGTTGACTTCAATTCCTAAACGTTGAAAAGCAATTTTGAATTGATTGTAAGTTCCGCCATAGAGGTAAGTCGAGCTAACGATATTATCACCTGCTTGGCATAAGTTATTTAATGCAATGAACTGGGCAGCTTGTCCTGAAGCGACAGCTACAGCAGCTACGCCACCTTCTAGGGCAGCAATTCTTTTTTCAAAAACATCCGTAGTTGGGTTCATGATACGAGTATAGATATTCCCGAATTCCTTCAGTGCAAATAAGTTAGCACCATGGTCGGCATCCTTAAACCCGTATGAAGTCGTCTGATAAATAGGCACAGCTCTTGATCCTGTAGTAGGGTCTATATCTTGACCTGCGTGTACTTGTAAAGTATCGAAATGTAAACTTGCATTTGACATAGTAGTAATGATTTTGAAGGTGTTAAATAAGAAAATAGGTTGACACAGATGTGTCGAGAATTCCCAGATACAGATATGCCGATGTGATATACAGCAAATTGTATATGATTATTCTAGCTATTAATCGAATAGAATAGGGAATTTTAGAAAGGGTATGTATGTGACTAGCACATTCGCATTCGCAAGCGCATTCGGTACTTTGTAGAAATAAAAATTGTACCTATCAGATGATGATGTGATCCCGCAAGAACGGAAGTTTTTGTTGTAGTTGTTTTCATTATTGTTTCGATTTATATATCCTAAAACTTGATTTAGGCAAGGATTTAGCACCTTATCGTTTCTTCACTTTGGAAGGACAGGTTGCTAGAGGGTCATTGAGCCTTGTCTCTCGCCTCTTCCCTATAAACCCAGACACTAAAAAAGTGCGGTTGATCGAGAATTGATACCTCAAAACAACGGCACTTTTTTTTAGTATCCAAATAATCATTCGATTTTTTTCAAATAATCTAAATAAATCACTGAAAACATTTAAACATTTTCAATTCCATCAACTATTTAAAAAGCAAAATCAAACAAACTGAAAATCAACAACTTTAGTCAACCAAAGAAACTTGAACTAATTGATCAAAGAATTTTTCGATGAGAGGACGAATAGTTTTAGAATCGTCATAATTATTTATGATAATAGCAAAAGCAAACTCTTCCGAATCCATATTTTCAGCATAACCAGAATAAGCTAAAACGCGCTTCATACTTCCACTCTTTGCATGGATTTTTCCATTTGCAATAGAAGACCTACACATGTATTTCACCGTCCCTGACTTCCCTACAATCGGGATTGATTTTTTGAATGAATTAAAGACATTCGTACGGGTCATTTTAGATAACATCAAAGTCATTTGACGACTAGTAACACTGTTAAATCTTGATAGACCACTACCATCCTCCATATTAAATCCTGACATTGGCAAACCTCGATTCTCCCATTCATTACGAATCCTTTCAATCCCTTTTTCAGTACTCCCCTTTACTCCAAGTTTTTGATGAGAAATTGCTTTAGCCAGACATTCAGCATACAAATTATTACTCTTATGGTTGACCTCTGTAATCAAATTTGACAATGTCTCTGATTGAATTACACTTATAAGATTAAGATTCTTCTCTTCAAGATTAGATACTAATGTTTCTCCTTGAATTTCAACCCCTAAACCTTTCATATAATCCACCATAGAATGAGTTGTCTGAAGACTTGGAAAAGGTAATGCACCCTTGATTTTAAAACGATTTCGATGGGGAGGAATTGACCCTCTTATAAACCTTTGATTACTTCGAGGGCTTCCAAAAATATAAGCCTGATCACCAGAACCTTTTGCGCCAGATACAACTTCATTATTGAAATTAACTAGAGAACTTAAGTCAGGAGAAGAGCCTAAAAATTTAGTTTCCTTTCCTTCTTCAAAGCTTTGAAAATAAAGCTCATACTTATTCTGATTTATATTCAAACTTGAAATTGGTGCAGCATAATAATTTCCAATATCTTCCCAAATCCATCCTCTAGGAATAAGCTGAGAATCAAAAGCGGCATCAACTCCAATCACATTTCCAGTAATTCGATTAAGAGGTTTCTCTAATTTTATTTTAGAAAAATCATCAGTGGTAAGTGATGGGTCGCCCGAACCGATTAAATACAAATCCCCATTTAGAACGCCATCACGCCAAGTTCCTGAGTACTTCAGTTGAGTTGAAAAAGTGAAATTTTCACCTAAAAGTAACAAGGCTGAAGAAGTTGTAAATAATTTCATTGTAGATGCTGGACAGAGTGTTTTATTCTCTTCATAACTAAAAACTTCTTCATTGTTTTCCGTCTTAATGACATGAATAGATACACTTGCATTAGATAATTGAGGGTGATTTAAGATCTTTTTGACACTTTCTGAGAAAGCACTTTTTGAAATACTTTGACTCCATCCACTTGAATAATAAAACACTGTAAGCCAAAAAAATAGGACAACTTTAATAAACCTCATTTCAATATGATTAGAATTGATTAAAATCTTACGTGAAACTCTTCTCATCAAAAATAAGAATTTTGATTTTTGACACTAGTCCGAATTAACTTAAGTACTAAGTAATCGGATATTTATGGCAAAACAATTACTCATACTCCTAATCATCTCATTAGGTAGCTTACAGATAAGCTATGCTCAAATAGAAGATGAAGTCACCCAAGAAGAAACTGATCAAGCTGTTGACTCTCTTGAGTTTGAAGGACCTTACCAAAAAACGCACCCTCAAAGTATAAATGCAGAATCTACTGTTTTAAGACTTCAAAAAGGGAATTACAGATTCGGATTAGGTGGTTATGCCAGAATACAACCTATTTACGATTTCGAAGGCTCACAACAAAATGACAACTTTGTAGTCATTGATATTCCTGTTGAACAAAAAGCAAAGGAAGATCGATTTGGGATTTTATCTAATGCATCTCGTCTTGCTTTTGAAGTACTAGGAAAAGGAAAAGTCTCTGGACCTCTAAGAATATATATAGAAGGCGATTTTAGTAGTGCGGATGGAAATGACAATTTCAGGCTTCGTCATGCATACGGACAAGCATTAGGCTTTACGATTGGTCAAACATGGACAACATTCTCTGATGTAGAAGTTTATCCTAACAACGTAGACTTTGAAGGACCAAATGGAATTGTTTGGCTTAGACCTGCTCAAATTAGATACGAGAAAAAGGTTAAGAATTGGATTTTTGGTGCGGCCGTAGAAAACCCAACAGATAATATTTTCCCTGGAATTTTAGCTGAAGACAGTTTGAGCTTTGTTCCTCAGCGAGTTCCTGATTTGGTAGCAAAAACTCAATATTCTTTTGGGATTGATGATAGAAGCCATTTACGAGTAGCATATGTCTATAGAAAACTCTACTACGAACAAAATGATGTCATCAGAGATGCTTCTGGTTGGGGTGTAGCCTTATCTGGCCATATCTTCTTTAGAAGTAACTTCAGGTTTATGTTTCAGGCCACTGTCGGTGAAGGAATCTCAAAATACTTGAATGGGGTTACTGGACGTGATGCAGACCTTGTACCAACTTCTGCCGGAGATCTCAGAGGATTATTCTCATTAAGTGGTATGGGAGCATTCGAATATAATTTCAGTAAAAAACACCAAGCAACATTCACCTTCAGTAGATATCAATTAAACCCTACAGATGCCTTTGGTCCTCAAGACCTTGACCATAGTGAATACTATGCCCTCACCTACTTCTTCTTTCCTTCCAAAATTGTAGACTTTGGTATGGAAGGTCTTTACGGAAGAAGAGTAAATAATAATGATCGTACAGGAGATGCATTCAGACTTTCTTGTGTGTTCGTTTTTCGAATTTAGAATCATGTCATGATGTACCAACTTTTCAAAAAGTATATATTATTCGCATTAGTTCTAATCTGTACTCAAACCGAATTATTTGCTCAGCAGATACTTTGGGCTAATAAAATCTTGGAAAAATCTTCAGAAATGAAAGACCATCCTGTAAGTGCTATTCTAAAGGCGCCAGATGCTTTCCAAGAAGATTTATCGAGAGGGAATATGTGGATGCCTAGCCCTTCAGATGAAAACCCTAGTGTAAAAATTGAGTTCTCAGAGGAATTTGATATCAATCAACTTATTGTATCCCCTAACCTTCCTCCCGGAGCTATATCGAACATCACGATCTATAATAAAGACGGAAATGGTACTGATGTTTCTTCTTTCGATTACAAATCTTTAGCTGAAAAAGGTTTTGGCTCTGTTGTTTTCAATACTGAAACTCAAAATGTAAAGGCTGTAAAAGTTGAATTCCTTCAAGAAAAGAAGAAATTAATCTATATAGATGCAATTGGTATTACCAATTTTAAAAATGAACCTATATTTTCTTCAACTCAATATATTCCTACAAGCGCAGATATTACTTTAACAAAGTTAGACCACATGGTCAACAGTAATAGTCACGAAGTACAATCATTTGTAAGCCAAGATGGAAATCATATTTATTTTTTAAGAAGAAATCATCCATTGAACACAGGAGGAGTAACAGACAAAGGAGATATTTGGGAAAGTTATAAAGATCCTGATACTGGTTTATGGGGAAGTTCTTCCAAATTACCAGAACCTATTAATACCAGAGGAATAAATATCTTAAGTGGTGTAAGTGAAAAAGATGGAGAAAGAGCATTATTACTTGGAAATCATTATGGTAAACTAAACAGTCATGAAGGATTTTCAATAGCAAAAAATGTAGATGACAAATGGGAAGAACCATTACCTATCAAAATTAAAGATTACTATAACTACGCTGAACACGCCAATTTCTTTATGTCATTCGATCAACAAATATTGATCATGTCTATAGAAACTGATTTCAGCAAAGGTAAAAGTGATCTGTACGTCAGTTTCAGAACTAAAAAAGGTTGGAGCAAACCCAAAAACTTAGGGAGAGAAATCAATTCAAAAGAAGAAGAAATTACTCCTTTCCTTTTAGCAGATAATAAAACATTATTTTTCTCATCCGATGGTCATGAAGGATTAGGAGGAAAAGATATTTTCGTGAGTTATCGACTTGACGACAAATGGGGCCGATGGACCAAACCCAAGAACCTCGGAGATATCATTAATTCAGAACTTGATGAATCAGACTTTTCAATGTCTCTTGATAAAGAACAAATGCTATTCACGAGAAGTGAAGAACAAGAAAAGGGAGATTTATTTGAAGCACGTTTGTCAACCCATATTTTCCATCATAAAATTCCTTTACAATTAAGTGATACACTTTTCTATGACAGCACTCAGACCATTTATTATGTCTACGAACAAGAAATCACAAAAGAAAAAACGATTATCACTCCAATTATTAATCCAGATGTATTTCCCGAAATGCCATCAGCTATCGAATTATTTGAAGGGAAAGTTTTTGTTAAAGGAAGCTCGAAGCCTTTAGATATGGTTTTGGTAAACTCCAAAGGTGTAAATGGTATTCATACTATCCCAGACCCTAGCAAGAGGAATAATACCAATACTGTAGAAAATCATATCGCAGCAAAAAAAGAAGAAGTTAAAGAGGAATTTCAAAACATAGAAATTGAAGAAAATACTTCTGAGATTAAAGAGTCCATTAAACATGAAGAACAAAAGATGGACGAATTAGCATCTAATGAAGTCTCCACTGAACCTTCTAGCGTTGACTTGGAGGAAAATAAAAAGTCTTTAACTCCTGATGAACTTCTCCATAACTTATATTTTTCAATTAATGATGTAGCTCTAGATAATGAGAGTATTACCGAGTTATTGAAAATGATTAATTTCCTTAAAAAGCATCAAGACGTCACATTGGAAATAGCAGGACATACTGATAATTTAGAATATAAGAAGAAAGGATTTTCTCTTTCTCAAAAAAGGGCTAAAACAGTAGCCAATTACCTTAAAGAAAATGGAATATCTGAAGAACGAATAATTAGTAAAGGATATGGAGCCAAACTACCTATTGCATCCAACGATGACGAAGAGGGAGGAAGAGAAGTAAACAGAAGAGTCGAATTTTATATCACAAACAAATAATGTTTCTGATTCAAGAATGTCGATTAATTCAATGAAAGAATATGGAATAGCGAAAGATTTGAATACTTTTTTTGACGAAAAATATTACTTTGCGTATAATGTAAGTAGAGTGATTTACTCACAGATATTCGAACTATATTCTGAATTAATAAAACAATTGGCATTTGATAGAAAAAGTAATCAGCCTTGAAGGAGTTTCCCTTATAGATTTCTTGGGTGTAGAGAATGCAAACATTAAAGAAATCTCTACAGCTTTCCCTAAAAGTAAGATTATTTCAAGAGGAAACGAGATTAGAATCCAGGGTACTGGACCGGAAATCATTAAAATTAATAAAGCATTCAATGAACTTCTGGCACATTACCGTAAATATGGAAAAGTAACGAAGGAAAACGTTCAGAGTTATATAGAAGCAGAAGGACAAAAAGATCAATTAGATTCCGAGGAAGAAGTATTGGTTTATGGTGCAAAAGGAGTTGCCATCAGACCTAAAACGCCTAATCAGAAAAAACTTGTCACTTCAGTTAATAAAAATGACTTGGTCTTCGCTATTGGTCCTGCAGGAACAGGTAAAACCTATGTTGCTGTAGCAATGGCTGTAAGAGCTTTAAAAAATAAACAAGTTAAAAGAATCATTATCACAAGACCGGCTGTAGAAGCAGGAGAAAATTTGGGATTCCTACCCGGAGATTTGAAAGAAAAGGTAGACCCATATTTACGTCCGATCTATGATGCGCTAGATGATATGGTTCCTTCTGAAAAACTAAAATTTTATCTAGAAAATAGAATTATAGAAATTGCTCCATTGGCATATATGCGTGGTAGAACCTTAAATAACGCTTTCATTCTTTTAGATGAAGCTCAAAATACCACTCAAATGCAAATGAAAATGTTTTTGACTCGTATGGGACCTGATTCTAAAATGATTATTACAGGTGACCATTCACAAATTGATTTACCAAGAGGGCAAAAATCGGGTCTGAAAGATGCTATAAATATTCTTGATAACGTATCAGGAATAGGTATCATTAGACTTGAAGGGAAAGATGTAATCAGACATAAGCTTGTGAAAAGTATAATCGCTGCTTATGACAAAGATGAGGTAAACAAGACCAAAGCGGCATCCGCTGCTAACAAGGACAAATAATTCCTAATATCAAGGAGAAGAACTACAAAACAGACGTTTACCAAAAAGTTCTTCTCCTTTCTTATATCATATAAATTATGAGTATAGGTCAGAGTATAAAATACCCTTTGTTGTTTATTGGCTTTCTTTGGTGTATTGAGTTTCTAGAATATTTCACTGGAATCAATCTCAATTTCCTTGGTATTATGCCAAGACAAGCTACAGGATTGTCTGGAATTTTATTCCACCCATTCCTACATGGAAGCTTCAAACATCTTATGTCAAATTCTGTATCATTGGTTATTTTATCTGCCTCTATCTTATTCCTATACCCTAAAATTGGAAAAAATATAATTTTCATAATTTATATCCTTACAGGGATTGGGGTATGGTTATTGGCTAGGAGAGCCTATCACATTGGAGCAAGTGGATTAATTTACGGCTTCGCTTCATTTCTATTCTTTACAGGGATATTCCGAAAAAATCCAGAGACTTTAACCATTTCATTGGTTGTTGCCATTCTCTACAACGGAATGCTATATGGATTGATCCCTAATCAAGTCGGTGTATCTTGGGAGTCACACTTACTTGGTGCTATCATGGGTGCTGGAGTAGCCTTCTATTATCGAAAGTTTACTTTCGAATCGGAAAAATCTAACACTAAGGTTGAAGCGTTTCAACAATTTGAAGGATATCAGCCTTTAGAAAACAAGAACTTCAAATACCAACTCGGAAAAGAGGATAAAGCGGGACAAAATACTGAAAAGGAAGTATATCGTTACCCGATCAAAAAAGATGCTATAAATAAATTCCAATAGGAATAATACAAATTGACAAACAGTAGCGAGCGGAATGGTGGATTGGTTTATTTATTCAGAGAACGAGCCTTTATTATTTACTCAAAGTTTCTTTTGGGTGCTTTTTGGCTTTGTAATTTTATTTTATCAGAGACTTTACAAGCATATCAATGCTCGAAATTTATTTCTCTGTATTTTTAGTCTATATTTTTACTACCTGTCTAGTGGGTTTTATTTCCTTCTCCTGCTCTTCTCTACCTTTGTAGATTATCATATTGGAAATAGGGTATTCGAATCCGACAATCAAAAAGAACGGAAATGGCTTGTAGCGCTTAGTGTCGTTATAAATCTAGGATTACTGGGATATTTCAAATATGCATATTTCATTGTTTCTGCTGTAAATGACTTCTTTGGAACCTCATTTGAAGCCACAAACTATGTCGCCTCATTCATGCATTTATTCAATGCTGATGTAGAAATTGGTAAAATTATTTTACCTGTAGGTATTTCATTTTATACCTTCCAAACTATTAGTTATACGGTAGATATATATAGGCGAAAGCTAGAACCTGTTAAGAGCATTTGGGACTTTGCTTTCTTTGTGAGCTTCTTCCCTCAACTGGTAGCAGGCCCTATTGTCAGAGCCTCTGATTTTGTACCTCAGATTTATCAAAAATACAGACTTACAAATGATGAATTTGGTAAAGCTATTTTCATGATAATGGGTGGTCTTGTAAAAAAGATATTTATTTCAGATTACATCTCAATAAACTTTGTTGATCGAGTTTTTACTAGTCCAGAAGCTTACACTGGTTTTGAAAACCTAATGGCTACTTATGGTTATGGTTTACAGATTTATTGTGATTTCTCTGGATACACAGATATAGCTATAGGTATTGCTTTACTCCTAGGATTCAGACTTCCTCTAAACTTCAATTCGCCTTATAAATCTCAAAATATCACAGACTTTTGGCGTAGGTGGCATATATCACTTTCTTCTTGGCTTAGAGATTACCTCTATATTTCTATGGGAGGAAATCGTAAAGGAAGAATCAGAACGTACTTACATTTAGCCATTACAATGCTTTTAGGTGGACTTTGGCATGGAGCACATTGGCGTTTTATAATCTGGGGAGCATTACATGGTGTAGCGCTTGCTATTCATAAAATGTGGATGGAAATGTTTGGAAAAAGTAGTCAGAGACAAAATGGTGTATATCGATTCTTTGCTTGGTTATTCACTTTTCACTTTGTCATGTTCTGTTGGATTTTCTTTAGGGCAGATAACTTGGAAGTTGTTTGGACTATGCTAGATCAAATTGTTTTTGCCTTTGATTTTGCTTCAATCACAGATGTAATAGTAGGTTATCATAAAGTATTCTTAGTTATTCTTATTGGATATATACTTCACTTTAGGCCTACAAGCTGGAAAGAAAAACTAGAAAAGAACTTTATCTATTTACCTGATATCAGTAAAGCATTTATCATTCTATTACTAATTATTTTTCTCTTCCAAAGTAAATCATCAGAAATACAGCCTTTTATTTATTTCCAATTTTAATGAAAATAATAAAAACCTAAACAAAAAAATAAATTAGTACACAATCGTACTAATTCATTTTTTTTACCTAATCAGAAATACAACCTTCAATTATTATTGAAAAAATTCAATTATTTCTTCATATAATTTTGAAAGTAAAAATATTGATCATACTTTTGCATCGCTTTTCGGCAAATGAGCCGTTTTGCGGATGTGGCGAAATTGGTAGACGCACTAGACTTAGGATCTAGCGCCGCAAGGCGTGGGGGTTCGACTCCCTCCATCCGCACGAGTTCATCTGATAAATGAACTTTGTTTATGTGTTGTGAAAAAAGCTAAAAAATAAGCCTTATGATTGATTTCATAAGGCTTATTTTTTTTGAGGTATTTTTACTTTAGATCAATTGGGCAAACCAATGACTTATAATCACAAACTGATCCGCTAAAGTCTTAGCTATTACATTTCCAGTAGCAGTTCCTAAAATGTACACTATAAATAATACATAGAGCGTAAGTAGCGCATAAGCTTTTAACCTACCCATGTACTGACCAATATAGAAAATTAGGAAAGCACCAATTGTCATAAATAAAAGCATTACTCTTAACTCCCCAATTCCATCATTTATTTCCACGTTAGGAATATGAATTGGTCCATTTACGAGCGTAAAGAAGAATAATGGCATTCCTAGTGCGAAACAAATATCAAAAATGTTACTTCCTAGTGCATTTGCCAAAGCATCATCATAATTCCCCTTCATTGCATCTTTGTAAGACATAATAGTATCAGGAACACTTGTAGCTGCTGATGCGATGATAACTGAGACAAAATAGATAGGCCAATCAAGTCCATCACCAAGTTCAATACATGCCTCTACCAATAAGTAACAAGAAGCCCCTACAAAAGCCGTAGAAACTAATAATAAAGCCCAAGCTCTAGCTGTATTGATTTTCCCATCGCCTAAGAATAATACTTCAAGGTCAAGTGTAATAATAGCTTTCAATACACCAGTAACAGTTCCCGCGCCTTCATGTGGTTCTAACTCATGTTGAAAACCAGCAGCTTCATTACTACTGTTTCTCATATTGTAAAGCATATACACCAAATAAAAGAAGTACAAACTCATCAAAAGCAAACCATGTTGCCAATTTAATTCTGTACCACTTACAAAAATCAATAGAATTAGCTCAGCTAAAATCAAAGATATTCCATCTCTTGCAATCACATTTTTAGAAACAGAAATTCGTGTAGCAAGCCCAGCGCCTAATACTCCTAAAATAGAAACAGCAGGAATGACCATACTATTGAAAATTGCACTACCAGCTGTTGTCCCTAGTCCACTAGCAAATCCTTCAGCGTCTTTGAGTACTAATAGAAAAAATAATGTTGTGAATAATTCTGGAATAGAACTCGCTATTGCGTTGATCGTACCTCCTTTCACACCATCACTCATGTTTCTTCCTAAATAATCGGAAGCAATTTCAAAACCATCACAGGCTCTCCAAATAATTACACAACAAAATGTGATTAATAAAATCGGAATAAGAATTGTCATCTTAAAAGTAAGTTTTTACCCATTCAGCATATGTACAAATGAGTAACGTAATAAAAAGCAGTCAATTATAAAACATAGCTTACAAAATTAAAAAATTCCAATCTGATATTTTAAGATTTTAAGCTGTTCCTATACGAAAGTTGTCTTTTTTGAGTTAGACTTTGTAGTGTTTTAAAGTGACTATTAAAGGAAAAATAAAATTTAAAATAATCATCGTAAGATTTTATAGAAGTATTACTTTTGTTAGCTTACATTTTGCACAAAATTTGTCATTTTACTCCTTTGTAATTATACCAAACATCTAAGGCATCAAAGAAAGAGATGTTTTTATGGTTAAAAAAATGAATTTAGATCGGACTTTTATACTCAACTTGATTTTCCTACTCACCTCTATAGGTATATGTGGATGTACACAATATGTGTGCCCTGCTTATCAGAGTGCATTTTTAGCTACACAAGAAGATGCTGATTACTTCTTTAGCTATTATCAAGATGATAGTATATTATTTCAGAACGATTTAATGGCTAGTAGAGATAAATCATGGAATGGGCTTGTACAGGCAAGGCCGTATGCTATTGGTCTACCACCCGTGAGACCATCTCGAAATCAGAACTACCCAAAAGTTATTTTACAGAAAAAACTAAGGATTATACCTGACACAGCACTAGAAGTGATAAAAGATAGTACCTTTTATCTGAACTCTAGTAGTGAAGGTGATGATGTAACAATAGATGAGCTTCCTTTGGATGACTTCGTATCTGAAGAAGAAAGCAAAGAAATCGCTACTGATGAGGATGAATCAAATAGCATTATTGTAGAAAATGCAGATTCATTAGATATTAATTCTGGTCCTCCAATGCGATATGACCAATATTATTACATGAAAAACTATGGCTTAGCATTACTTGAAGCTGATTCTTTAAGACAAGCCGCTAAAGCCGATAGTTTGGCCGCTAAGAATAATACATCTCCAGATTCATTAATACTTAATCCAAATCGTAAAAAATGGCAATTCTGGAAACCAAAATATATTCAACCAGACAGTATTTCAAATACAAACTTATCAGATAGTATCACTACCGAAGGTGTTGATGAAAACAAATTTGGCTCTGGTCTATTCAATAACTCTGGTGAAGAAGAAGAACCCGTAAAAGTTCCTTCTTCAGAAAATGAAGAAGACTGGTAGTTAATACTTATGATAAAGTTTAATATTTATTAAAACTCATTTAAGAATCCATGTTAAAAGTACTTTTGTAAGGCTAAACTATTATCCCAACATGGATTATTTTTTTTATTTCTGTAGATTTATATTAAAATTATGATTCGTTCGTTACTTCATTGTAATAAGATCCTTTTTATATAGATTAGGACGGATAGGAATAGGGCTCGTTTGAAATGGCAAAGATTAAATATTATTACGATACTGAAACTTGTAGATATGAGAGAGTAAAAACATCTACAGGTGACATTGTTCTCAACACGATAGGAATTTTATTCCTGTGTTCATTATTTGGTATTCTCTTTTCTGCAATACACTCTTCATATTTCCCTTCTGCTAAAGAAGTTCAGCTTATAAAAGAAAATGAGGAGATGGCATACCATTACGAACGTATGCACAAAGATCTTGAAGGGGCTCTAAACATGATGAATACATTACAAGATCGTGATGATAATATTTATAGAGTTATTTTTGAGGCAGAACCAATCCCTTCAAACATTCGCAAAGGTGGTACAGGAGGAAGTGAGAAATATAAAAACCTGCTAAAAAATGAATCAGGCAGAGAAGATCTTATAATAGATGCACAGAAAAAACTAGACGATCTTAAAAAACAAATGTATGGGCAAACTAAGTCCTACGATGAAATCGCTAAGTTAGCAGCTAACAAATCTAAAATGCTAGCATCTATCCCTGCTATTCAACCTGTTTCCAACAAAGACCTTAAAAGACTCTCATCTGGCTTTGGTAGAAGACTTCACCCAATTCTTAAAACATGGAAAAAGCATGAAGGTGTTGACTTCTCAGCAGAAAGAGGTACTCCTATTTATTCAACAGGTGATGGCGTTGTAAAAACTGCTAGAAAATCTTCTGGAGGATATGGTTGGCTTATTGAAATAGATCATGGATTTGGCTACAGAACTAGATATGCTCACATGTCTCGTTTTGATGTGAAGAAAGGTGATAAAATTAAACGTGGCCAAAGAATTGGTGCTGTGGGTAACACAGGACGCTCAACTGCTCCTCACCTTCATTATGAAGTGATTTACAAAAACAAGAAGATCGATCCAGTAAACTTCTTTACAAAAGATCTTACTCCTGAACAATACGATGAGCTTAGAAAAATGGCTGCTGTAGAAAACCAATCTCTAGAATAGCCAATATTCATACACCTTAAATATCTTGTTTAATACTTACAGATGCCTATGATAGCTTTCTACTTTATCTAAACTATCTTTTTTACATGTCTATCAAACTATTAAGATATACTTCTATTTTAACTGTAATATTACTTTGCAGTAGCTTTTATCATTCAAATGCTCAAAATAGATGGGAAGTAGGAGGAGGACTAGGCGCTACAAACTACACAGGAGACCTTGCCCCAACCTTTGACTTTGGTAATACTCGATTTGGTGGTACTTTCTATGGAAGGTATTATTTGAACAAATACACCAATCTCAGAAATACATTTGGTATCAATTGGATTCATGGAGATGAATCAGGAATTGATGATCCTATAAGTCAAATTCGTCAAGCGTCTTTCGATAACCTTTCTATTGACTTAAGCTCCGCTATAGAATATCATTTCCTACCCTTTAGAACTACTCGAAAAAAAAGAGATATGACGACACCCTATGCTTTTCTAGGTTTGGGTTTTAGTTATGTTTGGCCTTTAAATCAAAGCAGCGCCACGGGAGATGTACCTTTTGAAGGAAATGCTTTTGTTCCTTATATCCCATTAGGTTTTGGAGTAAAACGAAAACTGAACACTCATTGGGATTTTGGTGTAGAAATCATGACTCATCTAATTATGAGTGATAGAAGTGATGGAATCAATGGTTCTTCAACACCCGATACTCCTTTATTAAACTTCCAATCTAATAGAAATGATAAGAACATGTATTTAGGTTTCTATTTTTCTTACCATTTCTATGAGGTCATCTGCCCATCTCCTACGCTAAAAGTATTCTAGTTTTGTTTTAATTTATATTTAAACCTCAAACTATTACTTACAACTGAGATTGAACTAAGAGACATTGCTAAAGCGCCAATCATTGGGCTTATGATATAACCAATTGGGAGATATAATAAGCCCATTGCTATTGGAATTGCAATGCTATTATACAAAAAGGCAAAAAAGAGGTTTTGTTTTACAGTACTCATACTTTCCTCCGAGATTCTGAAAGCATAAGGTAATTTTGAAATATCACCGTGCATCATTGAAATTGATGCAGTTTCAATAGCAATATCAGTTCCTGAAGAAAGAGATATTCCGACATCTGCTTGAGCTAAAGACGGTGCATCATTTAAACCATCCCCCACCATAGCAACAACTTTTTTTTGTTCTTGCAATTTCTCTATAAAAGAAAGTTTTTCCTGTGGTAGCACTTCTGCTACAATCTGATCGAGACCAATTTTATTTGCAATAATTTCAGCATTTTGACGACTATCCCCTGTCAGCATCCATTGAGCTTTATCTAAGCTTTTTAATTCTGACACTAGAACTTTACTCTCCTGCCTAATTTCATCTTCAACACTTACAGTACCTATAATATGATCATTCTTAGCTATAAAAATAGAGGCACTATCATAATTAGCATATGAGATTCTATATTCTTCAAATAAACGCTTATTCCCGATTAGATAATAATCACCTTTATACTCAGCCTTAACGCCTTTCCCTACTACTACTTTAAACTGATCTAATATTAGTTCATTAGATTTCCCTTCCAAAAAAGAAACAATGGCCTTTCCGTAAGGATGTTCAGATTGCTTTTCAATACTAAAAATAACATCTAATAGAGTTGAAATATCATCAGACTTAATATTGGATTCCCAATCAATACTTTTAACAACTGGAACACCTTTTGTCAAAGTCCCTGTTTTGTCAAAAACAATCGAATCGACTTCTCTTAATTTCTGAAGACTTTCTGCATCCTTAAAAAGAATTCCGTTTTCAGCACCTAAACCAATCCCCACAGAAACAGCTGTAGGAGTTGCTAACCCTAAAGCACATGGACATGATATAATCAAAGTTGTCACAAATGTTGAGAGCGCAAAAGCAAAGCTTTCTCCCATGATGAAGAACCAGATTACAAATGCTAATGTGGCAAGACTAATTACAGTTGGTACAAAAACACTCGATATTCTATCAGCTAATTTTTGAATAGGAGCTTTACTTCCTTGTGCATTTTTCACCATTTCGATAATACTAGATAGAAAAGTATCTTTACCAACTTTATCAGCAATCATCATAAAGGCTCCTTCTTGATTTAAGGTACCTGCAAACAGAACCTCTCCTCGTTCTTTATAAACAGGCACAGGCTCACCTGTAAGCATACTTTCATCAATTGTACTTTCTCCTCTGACCACTCTCCCATCAACAGGAATCTTCTCACCAGGTCTAATCTGTATTCTGTATCCTTTCTGAATATCTTCAATCGCCATTTCAACTTCTTCTCCATTTAGTATTACAGTTGTTGTACTAGGGTTGAGTTGAAGTAATTTCTGGATAGCATTTGAAGTTTTCGTCTTTGCTCGTTTTTCTAAATACTTTCCAACTAAGATCAAACTGATGATCATTGCTGAGGCTTCGTAATAATAGCCATTATTTACCTCTTGAAAGTAGGTCGGGAAAACTGTCAGTAAAAGACTGTAGAAAAATGCAGTGAAAGCACCTAAAGCGACTAAAGTATCCATATTGGTACTTAAGTTCTTGGCTTGCTTTATTGCTCTGCTAAAAAATCCTCTACCGGCTCCAAATACAATTGGAGCACTCATAACAAGTAAAATATATTCTTTATGGGGAATAGAAATTGGCCCCATACTGATAAACATCATAAGAAGAGAGGAGAAAAGTGAAAGTATGAGTACCATCTCATCAGATAAAATCTGATCTTTTTTTGTATTTTTTTTCCCCTCCCCAATTACATAACCTAAACCTTGAATGCTGCGTTCTATTTTCTCTACAGGAAAGATATTTTCATCAAACTCAACATAAACTGAATCAGTAGCAAAACTTGCCTGTACACTTTTTACTCCTAACTCCTTTTTCAAATTCTTCTCAATCGTATTAGCGCAAGCTGCACAAGTCATTCCGCTAACTGAAATCGTTTGTTTAGTCATCTTTTTCATTCTCGGTTTAGAGTTATTACAGCTTAGAGTTCTGCCACAAAAGAGGCTTTGAATCCTGCATTTTCCAATATAGAAAGTACACCTTCTATATTTAGATCATCTTCTACAGTTACATCTAATAATTTATCGTCAACGTCTGTATTTACTTTCCATTCTACTATACTAAACTCTTCATTTAGGAATGGACTAACTTTCTTAATACAGTTTCCACAGTTAATATTCGTCTTAAATTGGTATGTTTTCATATCAAATTCATTTTAATAATATCTATAATGCTACAAAGTTGAGGATATTTTGACATACTTCAATTATAGAATTTACACTTTGAGGTATAAGATTTTGATCTAGAATCGAAATAAAAAAGGCTTCCAGTCACTAAGACTGAAAGCCAATTATATGTTTGATGTATTCTCTGAGTTATACGGAAGGATTTAGCATATCATTAATTTGAGATGTACGCTTCTTATTTTTTTGGTAGCTCTTATACCAAAACCATGCGATGGTAGCAATCAAAATGTAAGGCATCATCATTAGATAAAGAATACCAGTATTTAATCCTGCACCTACAGAGCTTTCTCCTGAGCTTAAATTAGTTTCTACTGTTGCTCTACACATTGCACATTGTGCAAAAGTCTGAGCTTGCCCAAAGAGAAATAAAATAGTTAATGCGATTAATCTGTATAATGTTTTCATAGTAAACTTGGGCTTAATGGTAATAAGGACTAATCATCAAGTAAACAACCACCCCTGTAATAGCAACATATAACCAAATTGGAAAAGTCCACTTTACTATTTTGGTATGTCTTTTTAATTGATTAGTGAAAGCGAAATATATAGCTAAAAGAACTAATGGCACTACAACTGTAGAAAGCAGAATATGTGATAGAAGAATTACTAAATAAACTACTCTCATCGTTCCTACTTGAGCCTTTTCAGCATCTGTAACTACACCATTATGGTCAATGTCACCAAATAATGTAGGAGCTCCTTGAAAGTGAAATACAACATAAGATATCAAGAAAATTGAACTAAGGACAAAAGCCGACATCATCATGATTCTGTGCAAATCTTGCTTCCCTGTCTTTATCGCCCAAAAACCTACCATCAATGAGATCGCACAACCTGTGTTCATCATTGCATTCAGTCTTGGTAGAAAAGACACATCCAAATCTCCTAATTTACCTGTTTGAGGTATAAATAATAGAAATGCTACAGCCAGTGGAATTGCTACCGAAAGAACTCCGATAATCCAAAGGTATTTCTTTTCCTGTGTTGCGTTTATCGTACTCATCGTCTTGTTAATTATTTGTATTCTAACATCAGAATTTGAATCTCATTAATTAAGCGGTCTACATCCTCTCTATCTGTTCCGCTATAAATACCTCTTATTCTCTTCTCTTTATCCACCAAGACAAAGGTGTCTTTATGAATAAATGCATTTGGGTCTTCTTTGACATTCTGTGCTGAGATGAAATATCCACAGCTTGCCAAATCATAAAGGTCTTCTTTTGTTCCGGTCAGGAAAGTCCACATATCGGTATCAGCTCCTATACGTTCAGCATAAGCTTTCATCGCTTCTGGTGTATCTCGTTTAGGGTCTACTGTATGTGAAATAATTTTGACATCAGGGTTATTTTTGAATTTATCCTGAATTCGCAACATCTCAGACGACATAGCAATACAAATGTCTGGACAGTTTGCGAAAAAGAAATCTGCCACATAGATTTTCCCTTCAGTGATAGCTTGGGTAACAGTATCTCCTTCTTGATTGATCAATTTGTAATTAGGAATTCTTGGAACTCCATCAATCTCATTTGGCTCACAATTCACGCTTTTCATTTTGTAAACCTGCAACTCAGCAGGATTCTGTAAACGAAATTCACTCTCGCCAAATTGATTCAAGAATAAAAAAATCAAAGCGGGTAAACCCAGCAATATGAATAAGAAAATCCACTTATTTTTCATAAGACAGTTTTAATCAGTTCAGTTTATACAGTATGTTTGAAATTCTCTCTTAAATACAACTCAAAAAAAAGAAAACCTTCCCTAAAATTCTGTATTTTTTCACAAAAAAAGGTTTAGCTACAGACAATGCAACTAAACCTAATCTTTTTATCTTTTCATTTGCTTATCCCCAGATAGAAGCAATTGCTTTTAGTACTGCACCACCTTCCAAGAAAAGAGCTACAAGTAACCAAATCAAAAATGCTAAAGGATAAACAACTGTTCTTTGCAAGAATTTAACTTCATGACCTAAGTGCATGAACTCACTCATGATATAGTAAGCTTTCACCAATGTCATAATCACAAAAGTGATGTTTAAGAACAATCTATCCCAAGAATCAGGATATATAAAAGCGAACAAGAATTCGATAGCTGTGATTACGGCTAGATAACCAGCTACTTTCCAAATTTTACGTACGTTTGCTTTCTTTTGCTCTTCCATTGAAAGCGTAGAATCAACATTTGCCATAATATAAGGTGCGTTAGTTTTGTTAGACTAAGTAGAAGAATGTAAATACGAATACCCAAACAAGGTCTACAAAGTGCCAGTAAAGACCTACTTTCTCAACCATTTCGTAATGACCTCTTCTCTTGTAAGTACCCACTACTACATTATAGAAAATAATGATATTGATGATCACACCAGAAGTAACGTGCAATCCGTGGAATCCTGTAATGAAGAAGAATAAATCAGCGAAAAGCTGTGGTCCATATTGGTTTTCTAAAAGGTTTGCTCCAAAAATTTGGATACCATCACGCATTACACCTGCATCAGAACCATGAATGAAGTGAGACCACTCCCAAGCCTGACATCCTAAGAATGTAGCACCACCTACGATAGTCCAAAGCATCCATTTCTCAACTTCTTTATGAGCGTTTCTGTTACCAGCCTCTACAGCCAATACCATAGTCACACTACTAAGAATCAAGATAAAGGTCATTAAACCTACAAATACCAATGGCATATCTACTCCATGGAAGAATGGAAATGCGTTAAATACCTTTTCAGGAATTGGCCAGTATAAGTCTTGTGAAGAAGTCGCAAATTCAAAAGCAGAATAAGCACCTTCATAAGCTGGATGCATATAACGGATAATTCCGTACGTAATCAAAAGTGCAGAAAACGTAAAAGCATCCGATACTAGAAACCACCACATCATCAATTTTCCGTAGCTTGCCTTAAATGGCTCAGCCGCACCATCCCAATGTGTCACTTTAGGCTTCTTTCCAACAGTAACCGTCGACATATAAAAAAAAGTTTTAGAGTTATGAGAATTAGAGATATCTATTGGTTTTAACTAAAAGCTTATCTCAATGCTACAAAAGAACGAGGCTTTTAGGTAATTGTCAATATTTTTTAATGACTTTTATTATCTTTTTTTCGATTTGGCCCAAAAAAATTATCGTTTGAGCAACAAAAAGACATATAAAAGCACCCAAAGTCCACCCAAGAAATGCCAGTAAGTTGCACACATCTCGATGTTTAGGATTCTTTTGGCATTAACATTATTAGATTTTACTACTGATCTTACCTGGAAGAAGACAATTAACAAATAAATCAGTCCAGTGATCAAGTGAAAAGCATGAACGCCTGTAAGAACATAAACAAACGATCCTGCTGGATTGGCAAATGAGAAGTGAACTTCAATATTTACTAGATCAGTCCAACCCATCCATTGAAGAGCAAGGAACAATGCCCCAAGTAAGAAAGTAACACCAACTCCTAAAGCTGTTTTCTTTGCATCATTTTTCTTTGCTTGTGCAACACTCCATTGCATGGAAAGACTACTCAATGCAATTACAGCTGTACTAGCGTATAATATATTTGGTAAATCAAAAACTAACCATTCACCTTCTGCCTGTCTCACGATATACGCTGAAATAAAGGCGGCAAAAAGCATCACGATACTTACAATAAGAAGCCATAGTACAAACTTTTTAGGATGTACTCCTTGAGATGTTGTCGTTGCAGTCATATTATCAGTTGTCATTGTGATTTCTTTTTTGTTTATACTTTATCAAGTACATAAATAATTTGTACGAGTGGCAGGTAAAATACCGATGCCAACATAATATTTCGAGCATCTTTGAAGCCTTGCTTCAACATCAGCTTTATATCAAAATAAAGGATTCCGAATACGCCAACGGCAGCAACTAAAGCCGAAATTGGGCCACTGATACCAATCGTATATGGCATGATAGCCAAAGGAATAAGTACCATGGTGTAAATCGTGATGTAAAAGGCTACATTAAAACCTTTTTTACCATCGTAAGGAAGCATTTGAATTCCCACTCTTTTGTAATCGTCATCTCCCATCCAAGCGATAGCCCAGAAATGAGGAAACTGCCAGATAAATTGGAAGCCAAACAGAATCCAAGCTGCAGCAGTAATTTCATTTGAATACGCTACCCATCCGATCATAGGTGGTAATGCACCCGGAAATGCACCAATCAATACACAGAAAGGAGAAACTCTTTTCATAGGTGTATAGACAAATGAATAAAGGATATGCGATAATACTGATAGTTGCATAGTCAGAGGGTTTGTCAAAAACCACAACACCGCAGAACCCACAACCAATAATAAAACAGCATAAATACGAGCCTGATTAGCACTCATTTTACCTGAAGGAATCGGACGATCTTTGGTTCTCTTCATCAAAGCGTCTGTATCTTTCTCATAAACTTGATTAAAGATATTCGCGCTTGATACAACTAAGAAACTACCAATGATAAGCCCTAAAAATGCTGTCAAGGAAAAATCACCACTTTGGTAGGCAAACAAGTAGCCGAAAGCACCCGAAAACACTACCGTAGTTGTCAGTCTAAATTTTAAGATTTGCCAATACGCTTTCCACACACCTGAAGATGAAGATGTGTCTTTTACGATTTGCTCCTCTATAATATGTTCTTCATTTAACGTTACCATATAAATGTTCTTTCAGTCTCAGCTATGACTTTCAAATTCCCATCGACATTTATTAGAAATAACTGATTAAAGCTCTTTTGGTTAACAAATAACTTCTGATTGAATAGTTGAATTGGCTTATACCGTTTCAGCTACTCGATTTGAAACTTGACTCACTTTCTGTTGAGAGAAATTGAATAGCAGTTTCATATAGAATTGTGCACTTAAAATCATTACAGCCATCAAAAGGTGTAATGGTTGTGCAAATTTTGGCATTCCTAAATATGTAAGTGCAACACCTGTCGCGATCTCTAAAAAGAGCAATACACCAATAGCCTTAGCGACAACTAAGATTCTTTGATCATTTGTATTCTTAAAAAGACCTCTGATCAACAATACATTTACAATTAGTAATAGAATACTGAAAGACCTATGAATATAGAATGGAACACCAAGCTCTTCTATCCACATATTTCTGTTTTCAGTTCCCATATTCTCAGCTACTACATCTACTAGCTCTCGAACTTCAATACCTAATGAAATTTGAATTGCAGACAATACACCCGCTACAAGTAAGAATGAGTTTAGCTTCTTGTATCCTTTCAATTCCTCTGCTTTCCAATTTGGTTTGTAAGATCTGTAAAGCGCATAGATCAAAGATAGTACTACACCTATTGCTCCAATCATGTGTCCACTTATGATGACAGGCTTTAGATTGTTTGCCACAACCACTGAACCTAACCAAGCATTGAATCCAATCAAAAAGAAAGCTAATAGTGTAAAGAAGAATACTACCTTATCTTTTTTGAGGTAAGAAGTTGAGAAAATAAGTGTGATGAATATTAAGATTCCGATAGTAGCACCTACTAATCGGTTAATAAACTCTGTCCAAGTTTTAAATGCTGAGAAGTCTGCGATCTCTTTTCCTTGTACTGCAAACTTTGTTTTATAATCGGATGGTAATTGGCTAATATCTGTTGGTGGAATGTATTCGCCAAAACACTTTGGCCAATCAGGACAGCCCATACCAGAACCCGTTGTTCTAACTATACTCCCTACCAAAAACAGGAAGAAAACTGCGCCTAATGTTATTAAAGCCATTCTCCTAAAACGTCTCCCTTTTGGATCTGAATTGACTTCTCTCATGTTTGAAAATGTTTGTTATGTTGTAAAATTAGAGAAGGGTATTGTAAAAAGCGAGGAAACTTATTGAAAAGAATGACAAAAGTTTCCTTTTTATTCAAAACCCTCATTTTCGCTTTCATTAATGTTGATAAAAATAGAATTGAAAAAGAGACGAATTGTTTAACGAAAGCGGTGTATTTCTTACTACTTTTTTAGTTTTTGGAAAGCATAAAGTGCCATAAAGCACAAAAAACTCTTTTCAGTCTGAATCTAACTGAAAAGAGTCCTTTATTTTATATTGAAATTAATATGCTACAATTACTGATTGGTTGCATTGAAAGCCATTCCCAAATCGAAAAACCCATAAGCATCTTGATATGACCTAAACAAATTACTCATGTAACGATCATAATTCTCAGCCATTGAAGTCATCACCTTTGCTCTGATCTTGGCATTATGCTCAAAAATATCATAGATATTCACTGTTGGGATCACATACAACTCACATTGATCTGAAAAACAAATAGCATTGTAAACTCTTTTTTTATCTTCCAACAACGCATTATCACCGAAAGCATCTGCTGTTTTCAAACGAGTCAACTCTTCAAACTTATCAGAAACATCCAAATTGAGGGCTACTACGCCCTTGTTCACTAAATACAATGCTTGGCTCGGGTCATTTCTAAAGAAAATCACTTCTCCCTTTTCATAATGTCTCGGGTACATGTATGGAAGAAACTCCGCAAGTTCATTTTCATTCAACTTCCTGAACAAGTAGTTCTTCTGAAGAAATCTGAACAAACGACGTTCATGTTTTGAATATGTTTTCTTAAAAGGGAATAGCATCTTATTGATTTATCTTTATTGCTTTTTCAAGCGAATCTGCAAAACAGTTTTGGTCTCACTTTTTACTTTAAAACGATCATCCATTCGGTGACCGATCACCCAACAAATATCTCCCCCACTTTCCAAAACCTTCACTTTTTGTTTTAAATTTCTCGGAACCTTCAAATCTGTAAGTACATCACTTACTTTCTTTCGATTCTTAAAGCCTAGAGGTTTCATTTTTTCTCCAGCTTGCCAATTTCGAATTCGCAGAGGGAAAGTGAGACGATCATAGTCTAAAGCCGCAATATAAGGAGATGTATCTAATTTCCATCTTTCTTTTGGTAAGACTTCAAATGTTAATTCCTCATCTGAAAGTTTCACATTTTGTAGTTCTTTACTGATTTCCAATTCAAAATCATTCCCTAACTCTTTTGGAGTCATCACCAAAAAGTCTCGGTCTTTTACTAGTGAATACTTTTCATTAAAAAACTCTTTACCAGAATGTTTTTCAAGAACAGATACCACCTGTTTTATTTGAGCATAGCTAAAACCATACTCTCTCAAAATATAATAGAGAAATGTTTCTTGTTCTTCGGTATCATAGTCTACCAAAGTTCTGAGAGAAAAGAAAAACGTTTCTCCTTGCCACCTGATTCCTTGAGACTTTACTCTTTCAACTTCTCTAAAGAAAATTTTCTCAACGCCTCTAATCCTATCTGCCGTTTCTTTTATTCCTAAAGTGACTGTCGGGTTTATTTTCTGGAGCAGTGGCGTCACTTGATTTCTGATCATATTACGAGCATATTTATTCGATGCATTCGACTGATCTTCTCTCCATTTCCAATTATTCTGAATTGCGAAAGCGGTCAAGCTATCTTTATCCGTAAATAAAAGTGGACGAATCAGCTTGTCTTTCTGAGGCAATATTCCATGTAACCCCTCAATTCCAGTACCTTTAGTCAAATTAAAAATCATGGTTTCCAGAACATCTGATGTATGGTGAGCTGTCAACAGAAAATCAAACTGATGTTCTTCCACTAACTTATCAAACCAATCGTACCTCAAATCACGGGCTGCCATCTGAATCGATTTTTGATGCTTTTCTGCGTAAGAATTTGTATCGAAACGAATGGAATGAAAAGGAACATTTAATTCTTCGGCTAAAGATTCTACAAACTTTTCATCTTTATCAGACTCCTCTGCTCTCAAAGAAAAATTACAATGGGCTATCGAAAAGTTGAAGTTTGCCATTTGTAGTAAATGGACCAATACGACAGAATCTACCCCTCCACTTACAGCTACAAGTAGCCTATGCTCCTGTGAAAAGAGTTTTTTTAAATTAATAAACGTTAAAAAGTCTTGTAGCATCTTTTTGTTATTATCATATGGAAAAGATTTCTGACTTATACTTCCTATTATTGCATTTGGACTGTCAATAAACCCTAAGCTTTTTTACATTCTAGTACTTATGGGTGTTTGGAAAATAGGCGTAAATTTAGGCCTTGGAAAATTGAATTCTTGAAAATGACGAAGAAACTTCTCAAAATATTGATTTTTTTACTGCTTTCATTCTGCGTGACTAGCACATATGCACAGAAGAAAAAGGGAAGTAAAGCTAGAATCTCGGCAGGTTCTGCAAAGGGTACTAAGATTAACGGAGAATCTTACACTCTGTTCAATTCCAAAAACGGGAAACGTGTAAAGATTAAACAGGGAACAAGTACAATTTGGTGTGATAGAGCTCGTCAGCACCGTAAAACAAACGAAGTTGTAGCTTGGGGAAATATCATTATTATCGATAAAACTACTAAAATTACTGGTGGCGACAGACTTGATTATGACCAAGAAGATGACGAAGTAATCATTACAGGTGATGAAGTTGTTTTGCTTGATGGTGACTCAAAACTTGTTACAGATAAATTATACTACTACGCAGAAACAAAAACTGCAAAATACCTTACAGGAGGTACTATTTACGATCTTGAAAAAAATCAGACACTAAAAAGTAGAGAAGGCTTTTTGAAAGGCGATGTCATGGAATTCTACTATGATGTAGAAATGGATGATGAAGAAAAGGATGAACACCTTCGTACAGAAAAGTTGATCTATAATAAAGTAACTGAGCTTGCCTCTTTTGACACAGAAACATTCATTCTATCTCCTGATGGAAAAGTTGCTGCAACAGAAGGAACCTACAATGCTGCTGATGGAAAAGTAAACTTTACAAGCAGTGCTCTCATTGAAAACGAAGATTATATCTTATCAGGAGATCATATCATAAGTAATAAAGAAACAGCTGAAAGTTATGCCGATGGTGATGTTATTTTCTTTAGTAAGAAAGATTCAGTTATCATCTATGCAGATTATCTAGAAAATGTAGACAACCAAACTCTTGCCTACGGAGATGCTTTGATGAGTAAACCTGTTGATGGAGATTGGAATAATATGTTCTATTTAGCTGCAGATACGCTATTTTCAGAAGAAGATACATTAGCTGAAGAAAGAACAATGCATGCATATCACAAAGTGAAATTCACTTCAGAAGATATGCAGGGAAAGTGTGATTCTTTGGTTTATTACATGACAGATTCATTAATGTACTTCTTCACAGACCCTATCATTTGGGCACAAGAAAGTCAAATGACTGCGGAAGTCATTCACACAAGAATGAAAGATGGCGGTATGGATCAGATGGTTTTAAATAAAAAAGCATTTGTAATTCAAGCCGACTCGATGGGTAACTACAACCAAACCTCGGGTAAAGTCATCACTTCTTATCTTGACGGGCAACGCATGGAGAAAATTGACATTAAAGGTAATGGAACAATCCTCTACTATGCCTATGATCAAGAAACAGGAAACCTTGATGGTTTGAACAGAAGTGCCTGTCCTGATATGTCCGTTTTTTTCAATGATGAAAATAAACTTCAGTATGTATCTCATAATACAAAACACAACTCGGTTTTCTTAAACCCAAGTAGTATTCGTAAACCAGACCGTTTCTTACCTGGTTACGATAACCGTTTTGATGAAATCCCTGAAAAAAAGGATATTGTAGACAGAGTTCGTGTTCGAAAAGAGTTGGATACAGACAAAGGGAAAGAGCCGCAGATTAATATCAAATTCCCAATGCAAGAGGAGAAAAAACCTATGTTAGATGCTCCAATTCCAATAGACTTAGAAATTAATACAGCTCTAGATAATAGATAATTATTTTAATTGATCAGATGAATTTTACAGCTATCGATTTTGAGACGGCTAACGCTCAAAGAAACAGTGTTTGTGCAGTTGGTATCACTAGAGTAGAAAATGGAAATATCACAGATTCTTTCAGTCAGCTCATTCGACCTGAACCCTGTAAATTTGATCTGATCAATATCACAGTTCATGGCATAAAGCCAGAAATGGTAGCAGAAGCACCAACTTTTGCTGAATATTGGGAAACAATGCTTCCTTACCTAAATAATCAACTACTGATTGCTCACAATGCACCATTTGACATGAGTGTACTAAGGGCTTCTATGAAACAATACGGTATTGTAAGCCCAGATATGTCTTATGCTTGTACAGTAAGATTGGCTAAGTTCTCCTATCCTACTTTAATAAACCATAAGTTAAATACTTTAGCTCATCATCTAGAGATTCCGCTGAATCATCACGACGCTGGTAGTGATGCTTATGCTTGTGCTGTTTTGGCACTTAGAATGGCTGAAAAAAGAGGTGTTGATAACCTACAGAAATTAGTAGCTAAAGAAGGAATGTACTTGGGTAAAATCTTCAGTAATGGTTATACACCATTTAGTAACAGGCCACAAAAACCTAAATTCGACAACACTTTATTCTAAAATTCACAATAAAGCGCCACAAGCAATTACAGTTGTTAACACACTGAAAAACGCTCCATTTGACCTTAATTCACTGGTTTACATCCTTAGATGTTATTATTTCGTGAATGCTAGGCACATATTGACTTTCTTCTTTTTATAAATGTAATTAAATAACTATTTTGTTGAACTTTTTTAGGAGGACAAAAAATTAATTGACCATGTTAGAGGCATTGAAGGCGTTGGATTTTATTCGACTAAACTTTTCTCAAGACACGCTATTCATACTGAATATTGCTTTGGCATTTATCATGTTTGGTGTAGCTCTTGAGATCAAAACAGAGCATTTTAAAGAATTATCGAAACGACCAAAATCGGTATTAACAGGAATACTTTCGCAATTTATATTGCTACCATCTTTGACATTTTTGATCACCATTGCCCTGCATGAATACATCACTCCATCAATTGCATTGGGGATGATTCTTGTAGCTTCTTGCCCTGGGGGAAATATATCAAACTTTATGTCAAATATGGCTAAAGGAAATGTAGCTTTATCAGTTAGTTTAACTGCATTTGCTACTTTTACTGCTACAGTTTTTACTCCTTTCAACTTTGCATTTTGGGGTAAATTATATATCCAATTCATCCAAAGTCAAGATGCAAATACGCTGTTAAGACCTTTGGAAATTAGTACATTTGATGTATTCCAAACAGTAGCTATCATTTTGGGTATTCCATTAGTTTTAGGAATGTTCATTTCATACAAATACCCTAAGCTGACACAAAAAATCATTAAGCCAATCAAACAACTTTCAGTAGTAATTTTTGCTGTTATTGTTCTGATTGCGTTCAAAAATAACTACCAACATTTCTTAGATCATATTCATTATGTATTCTTGTTAGTTCTCCTACATAATCTTGTGGCTTTGTTCTCAGGATTCTCAGTGAGTACTTTGTTCAAAGTACCAAGACACGACCGTAGAACGATCACGATCGAAACAGGAATTCAAAACTCAGGTCTAGGACTTGTTCTTCTATTCAACCCTAATATTTTCCCAGCTGATCTTCCACTTGGCGGAATGGCAACAATTACTGCTTGGTGGGGAATTTGGCATATCATTTCAGGATTAACAATTGCCTGGTTCTGGTCAAACAATCAAAAACTACAATCACTTATCACTGCAAAATGATCGAAAAGCTTATAAAATTTTCTTGGGGGTATGCGGTATTCAAAGCTTATGTAAATTTTATTCATAAGTATGTTCACTACCGTAAGATTGAGATTATTGGAGAAGAAAATTTGCCAAAAGATGGACCGATGATTTTCGTTTCTAACCATCAAAATGCTCTCATGGATCCTTTAGCTGTTGTACTGACAGCACCAGGACAACCTGTGAGTTTGGCTAGAGCTGATATATTTAAAAAGCCTTTATTTAGAAAACTACTCAATACATTAAAGATTCTTCCAATTTACCGTCAGAGAGACAAGGTAAATACTAAGGAAAAAAACGAAGAGATATTTGAGCTTTTGAGTCAAGTACTTTCTGCTGGTAAATCTATGGTCATTATGCCCGAGGGGAATAATGCAGCTGTAAGAAAGCTTAGACCTCTAAAAAAAGGATTTGCTAGAATTGCATTTAAAGCTGAATCGGAAAATAATTTTGATCTAAATATCAAAGTCATCCCAATGGGACTAGAGTACAGTTCATATACAAAAACTCGTTCCAAGCTTTACATCAAATACGGAAAACCATTATCTGTTAGTGAGTACGAGAATATTTGGGAAGAAAGTCCTGATAAAGCTACAACTAAATTGACATCCGATTTGAGTGATCGACTAAAATCAGTCATCATTAACCTTCCAAATCAAGAGGTACACAGAGTTTCATCTTTAGAAGTAGACCTAAAGTATGCTCCGAATAAACTGAACTTAGCACAACGTGAAGCCGCTTTTGAAGAGGCTGTAGAAAGATATTCTTCAGTACTTGAAAAGAATGAAGATGATCAACTCCAACAAAAAGTAAAAGAGATTGAAAACTCATTCAAAAAACTTGGAGAAATTCCTCAGCATTGGAATATGTTCAATACAAAGATTGGTTTTGGAGATATTCTCCTAACGGTTCTTTCTCTTCCTATTGCGGTATGGGGTTATCTTCATCATTCACCTTTAGTCCTTGTACACAACTGGTTAAATACGAAAGTCAAAGACAAAGAGTTTACGAGTACGTTTAAGCTCGCTGCAGCGGTATTCGTTTTGCCTATAGTCTACCTCATATTTTTAGGAGTTTCGTTTATTATTCCAGATTCAACACTTCAGCTGGCATACTTGATCAGTATTCCTCTAAGTGGAATCATTACATTTTCATTAGAAGAAAAGTATCTACATCTACTACTAAGAATTAAATCCATTTGGATGAGTAAAAACCCGAATTGGAAAAAAATAAAAGAACTAGAAGATCACTTATTTAATTAAGATAAAGAGAAGGCTATCACATTTTGATAGCCTTTTTTTGTAACAAATTGTACTTTAAAAACCTAGACAACCTAATTCTGCTAAAAGCATTCGAAAGTTTTTCATCCCCATCAAAAAGCTTCTACTTTTAAGACTTAACAAGAGAATAAACCCATGTACAAAGCTGATAAAGTGCTCTATGAAGCTCTCACCTATGATGATGTTTTACTTAGACCTGCTTTCTCTGGTATCTTACCAAGAGAGACAGATACAAGTAGTCTACTTACCCAAAATATAAAACTGAATATCCCATTTATTTCAGCAGCAATGGACACTGTTACGGAAGCAGAACTTGCTATTGCAATGGCCAATGAAGGAGGAATTGGTTTCATTCATAAAAATATGAGTATTGCTGAGCAAGCCAAACAGGTAAGAAAAGTGAAACGCTCTCAAAGTGGGATGATCTTAGACCCGATTACTTTATCTCCGAATAAATCACTTGCTGAAGCCAATCATCTTATGCAAGAATTCAATATTGGAGGTATTCCTATTGTAAATAAAAAAGGACTTTTAGTGGGAATATTGACAAATAGAGATATGCGTTTTCAGCACGATCTTGATTTAAAGATAAAAGATGTGATGACTAAAGAGCAACTGATCACTGCTGACGATGGAATTACACTTGAAGTAGCTGAAGGAATACTGAAAGAACATAAAATTGAAAAGCTCCCAATCGTTAGTAAAGACAATAAACTTATTGGTCTAATTACATATAAAGATATCTTAAAGAATCAGAACCGTCCGAATGCTTGTAAAGATGAATATGGGAGATTAAGGGTCGGAGCTGCGGTAGGAGTTACTTATGATGTCATAGATCGGATTGATGAATTAAAAGCTGCTGGTGTTGATGTAATCACAATAGATACTGCCCATGGACATTCAAAGGGAGTTATTGATACACTCAAAAAAGTGAAGAAGAAATATCCAGAGCTAGATACGATTGTTGGAAACATAGCTACTTCTGAAGCAGCCAAAGCCTTAGCAAAAGCAGGTGCTGATGCTGTAAAAGTTGGTGTTGGGCCTGGCTCAATTTGTACAACAAGGGTGATTGCTGGAGTTGGCGTCCCTCAATTATCAGCTGTATTTGAAACTGCTAAAGGATTAAAAGGCTCAAAAATACCATTTATAGCAGATGGAGGTATTCGTTTCTCTGGAGACGCTGTAAAAGCAATTGCGGGTGGTGCAAATACAGTAATGATCGGATCTATTTTAGCAGGCACAGAAGAAGCCCCAGGAGAAGTAATTATTTATGAAGGAAGAAAATTCAAAAGTTACCGAGGAATGGGCTCTTTAGAAGCAATGGATAAAGGCTCTAAAGATCGATACTTTCAAGATGTAGAAGATGATATAAAAAAGCTTGTTCCAGAAGGGATTTCGGGAAGAGTTCCTTACAAAGGAAAAGTACATGAAGTTATCTATCAGCTTACTGGAGGACTAAAAGCAGGGATGGGCTATTGCGGTTCGAGAACAATTAAAGATTTGCAACAAGCTAAGTTTGTGAAAATAACATCTGCTGGAGTGAAGGAGTCTCACCCGCATGATATCATGATTACTCGAGAAGCGCCAAATTATTCTGCCAAAAGATAATTTGTTAAAAAAAGCTCTATTTGTAACCTAATATTTTATAATCAGTATAGTACAATAAAGGATCACAACATTGCATATACTCTTTAAAAAGATAAGGCTACCATTTTGGTAGCCTTATTCATTTACAATCAATTCTTTATATCTATATCGCTAAGTTCTTTTTAGCTTCTGTAGCTTGTCTTGCAACTTGCCCGATTTCAAAGTTTTTTACAGCATCTTCATACAATGAATTCAGTCTGTTCTGTAAAGTTTCTGAACCTGCTACCAATGGTAATCTCACATCTTTACGACAAAGTCCAATGTTAGCTAAAGCTGTTTTAACTCCTACAGGGTTACCTTCAGCAAATAATGCTTCATTGAAATCTAACAGTGGATACATAGAAGCTGAAGCTTCTTTATACCTACCTTCCAATGCACTATTAATAACTCTAGAGTATTGTTCTGGCATTACATTTCCGATTACAGAGATCACACCATCACCACCTACTGAGATAATTGGAACTGTAAGCGTATCTTCACCCGAAAGGAAAATAAAGCTCTCATGTGTACCATGAATAATTCGCATTGCTTGGGTAAGATCACCTGCTGCATCTTTAATTCCTATAATATTTGGATGAGAAGATAGATCAATAACAGTTTCAGCTTCCATATTCACACCTGTACGGCTAGGTACATTGTACAACATAATCGGAAGTTCTGAAGCATCTGCAATAGCTCTATAATGTGCTTTAATTCCTTCTTGAGTAGGTCTCACATAATACGGACAAACAGATAAGATACCATCAACTCCTTCTAGGTCAAATTTTTCAATTCTTTCGATAACAGAATTGGTATCATTACCTCCTACCCCAAACATGATTGGTCTGTTATGAGGATTGTTATTGACAACATATTTAAGAACTGCTTGTTTCTCCTCAAATGAAAGAGTAGCACTTTCAGCAGTAGTTCCACTAACTACTAGAAAGTCTAAGTGAGAAGATGTATGTTCTAATAAGCCACCCAATGCATCAAAGTCAACTTGACCATTCTCTGTAAAAGGTGTTACTAAAGCAGCGGCAGTTCCTGTAAATGTTCTCATTTTATAATTGTTTATCTCTTGTATTACTGTGGTAAAAGTATTTGAATCAGTCTTCCTCTTCAAGTTTTCAGAGAAAGAAAACACAAATACAACATTTTGTTATATTTATAACTTATATTTGTTTATACGTAGTAATACAAAAGTAAGAATAATTATAACGCTATAATCAAATAAAATGATAACAGTCTCAGAAGCAGTCGAAAATTACATTCATCAATCCCCTTATTTGCTAGAGGCTATAACTGATGATATCATCAACTATACAGCCCTTGCTCGTAAAATAAAAGATGAAATTGAAGAAGAATTACATAAGGATATTCAAGTTGGTGCAATTGTGATGGCTCTAAAACGACTTAAGCCAAAACTCAATCGCCTTAATATACAAGATGAGGTTTTATCTTATGTAAATAAGATGGGAGAAATTATTGTCCGTTCAGACCTCATTGACTTTACTTTTAAAAATTCTGTAACACTTATACAGAAACAGCAAAAGCTACTTCGTGAGATTGAAAATATGAAGGATATTTTCCATGCTTCATCTAAAGGAGTTTATGAAACGAATATAGTTAGCTCTAAAAAGATAGAAGATATTGTTGAAAATATTTTTGGAAGTGAAGAACTCCTCCATAAAACAGAAAAGCTAGGAGCGATAACCATGCGCTTGCCTGCAGATAACATTACTGTACCGGGTATTTATTACTATATCTTAAAGAAGATTGCTTGGGAAGGAATAAACATTTCTGAAGTTGTATCGACAACAAATGAGTTCACGCTAATCATAGATCAGAAAGATGTAAACAGAACTTTTAGTTTACTTCATAATATGACTCAGCAATAAAAAATAGCTTAGGCTACAGATTATTTGTAGCCTATTAACAATTTATTTTAAATGAAATAAAATTCTGTTTTTTAACTAAATATCCTCATTCATTAAAGAAGAGTGAAACATACCCATAACATTATTCACTCATTTAGAATATTCCAAATTTTATTTTAATCGTAGATCAACGCACACACTGTTAATACATACAAATAATCCTATTTATTAGGAGAATTGGTCAAAATGATCATGGTTTTTGCATAATAACAAAGTATAAAACTATACCAATTAGACCAATTAAATTATGAATTCTCTAAGACCTATTTCGAAATTTACCGTAACAGCTTTTTTCCTTATTTTCTCTTTATTTCTTTCATCATGTACGATTACAAAACCAGGTAAAGAGTTTTATGATATCAATACTAGAGATCGAGCGATGAAAAAGCACTCAAAACTACTCGTAAAAAAGAAGAAGATAGCAAAGAAAAAGAGGGGATATTAATTCAACTCTTTTAAAACATAATCCTTACTATCAAACTTTCTAACCACTAAAAGTCTCAGTGTATTTTTATTAAAAGATCACTGAGACTTTTTCTATAAATCCAAAACCAAGCTCCTCTCGAACAATGCTTGATTCTTCACTAGAGTCACATTTTACTTCTACCCTAATTTATTTTGAATTTCACTTGAAAAAAGACATCTGTTATACTTTTCAGTGAGTATTAATTACTTTAAACTAAACTTAGCACAAACGACAATGAGAGTAAAAATTAGAATATACTTTCTGTATTTCATCATATCAATCGCCTTATTTAGCTGCCATACCAAAAGCTTAAAAGAGCAATTTGGTGTAAAGACAGATTACACACAATTTGTCAACCCATTTATTGGAACTGATGGTACTGGCCATACTTTCCCAGGCCCTACTATGCCTTTTGGGATGGTTCAACCTGGACCTGACAACGTAAATACGGGTTGGGATTATACATCTGGTTATCAATTAAAGGATTCTACAATCCTAGGGTTTTCTCAAACAAGAGCTAGTGGCACAGGCATTAGTGAATTTGGAGATATCCTCTTGCTACCTTTTGTAGGTGATAAAAAAGAGTTGAAATCTAAAAAAATTAAAGAAGAAGCTGAAGTTGGCTTTTATTCTGTTTTACTTGACGACTCTACACAAGTTGAGCTTACAGCAACCAACCGAGTTGCTCTGCATCGATATACATTCCCCTCAAACAATAACACTAAAGTATTAGTAGACCTACAACATGGTCTTCGTTTTATCACAGACTCATTAGTGCTAGAAAATGAAACAAATGTAGAGAACAACCATACAATTTCAGGCTACACACATACTAAAAATTGGGTGGAAAGAAAGTACTTCTTTGTCATTGAGTTTGATAGAGACTTTAATGAATACACCAAATTACCAAAACAACCAAAAGAAGCTGCACCAAGATTTATCCTCAACTTTGAATTGGGGGAGGCAAAACAACTTAGAGCACGTATTGCCTTATCTACCGTAAGCGTTGAAGGAGCAAAACGAAATTTGGAGGCTGAACTAAACCATTGGGATTTTGAACTTGTACACCAAGATACTAAAAAAGAGTGGAATAAATACCTCAGTACAATTGATATAGAAGCAGGCCAAGAACAAAAAGAGATATTCTACACAGGCATGTATCATCTTTTCACTCAGCCTAACAATATTGTTGATATAGATAGTAAATATAGAGGGGCCAATGACTCCATCGCGATTGCTCAAAACGGGGAGTATTTTTCAACCTTATCCCTTTGGGATACTTATAGAGCTGCACATCCGCTATACACAATTATCACACCTCAAAAAGTTGATGGATTTGTACAAACTATGCTTGCCCATCACAAGGCAAAAGGCTTTTTACCAATCTGGACAGCTTGGGGACAAGAAAACTTTTGTATGATCGGAAATCATGCTATACCAGTAATTACCGATGCATACATAAAAGGGTTTAAAGGATTTGACCCAAATGAAGCTCTAGATGCTATGGTTAAATCTACATCTGAAAACCACCTCAACTCAGATTGGCAGATGTATAACAAATATGGATATTATCCTTATGATCTCATCGATAACGAATCTGTTTCAAGAACGCTAGAAAGTGGCTTTGATGACTATTGTGTTGGACTTTTGGCTGAAGAGCTTGGTGAAAAGGCACTTGCTCAGACGTATTATACCCGTGCTAGTTATTACAAAAATCTGTTTGATCCGTCTACAAACCTGATGAGAGGAAAAAGCACCAAAGGAAAGTTTCGCGTTCCTTTTGACCCAATCATGCCGACTTCACCAATGAATAACCCTGGAGACTATACCGAGGCTAACGCTTGGCAATACTCTTTTGCCTCTACTCAATTCGATCCAGAAGGATTAGTAGACTTGGTTGGTGGAAAAGAAAAATTCACAAAACATTTAGATAAATTCTTCACTATTCAAGGAGAAGGAGTTAGTAAACACCTAGGGCAAGAAGCCCTGATCGGTCAATATGCACATGGCAACGAACCAAGTCATCATATCGCCTATCTCTACGCTTACTCAAGCGAACCTCACAAATCGCAAGATTACATCAGACAAATCTATTCTCAGTTTTATGACAACACACCAACAGGTATCACAGGAAATGATGATTGTGGTCAAATGAGTGCTTGGTATATTTTCAGTACATTAGGCTTCTACCCTGTTAACCCAGCCAATGGTGAATTTATTTTTGGGGTTCCACAAGTAGAAAAAGCTACAATTAACTTACCTGAGGGGAAAACCTTCATAATCGAAAATAATAAGTTGCAAGAAGGCGAGTATAGCTCAAAGATCACACTCAATGATAGCATTCTTGATCAAATATTTATTGACTATAAAGATATCATGAAAGGTGGTACTTTAAAGTTTGAATAGTCAGAATAAAATCCATTAGAAAAAAATCATCCTACTATTTATATAGTAGGATGATTTTTTTTAAGCCCCTTTTTTCATACAGCAAGCCTTATACTTTTTCCCACTACCACAAATACAAGGGTCATTTCTACCGACCTTCTTACTCGAACCTTTTGCTTTTCGTTTTTTATAACGCGTAGAAAGTCTCTGATTGAAAATTTGCTCCATTCGCTGATATAACTTCGGGTGTTTTTTCTCTAAAAGCATCGGACGTTCAAAGAAATATTCTGAAGCAACGGTCAAAAACTCAATTTGACTAGTCCCTCCGTATGGATTTATATCAGATTCATTAGAATGAATTTCACTAGTTTTCTGATGCATCAAATTGACCCAAGGTATAGCGTAAGATTTTTGTAGAAAAACTTCTGGCACTCCATCTGTATTTCCATCAGCCATATCTATTAAATGTACAAACTCATGGATACCGACATTCTTTTTATCTCTATCGTTTCTGAAACCTTCTCTTAATGCACCTTTAGAAAGTAGCATCTTATTTTTCAACTTACCAGTTCCCACCATACCTAAAACATGTCCATCTATATCTCCGACAAACTCTGTCTCATTCAAAGCAGATTCATGAATTAAAACCTCTTTTAGGTTAGGGTATTGCCAATCTGGATAACCAAAAATTGGGATTACTGCACTAGAAGCGACTAACATTCTGTCTAAGTCTTCAACAGTAGTATCTACTCCTTTTATTTTTACATGGCTTAGAAAGTATTTTACTTCTTGCTCAAATCTTTTCTTTTCCTCCTCTGTCAATTCTTGATAATATGATACTTCAGCTAATAGAATTTTTCTCCAATCTGATCGAAATGGAGCGCTTGTATCTAATTTCTTTTCTGTCTTTCCTAAAAGTTTTGAATAAATAAGATAAGCTAATCCTAAAAAAATAGCTGAGAAAAGAAGTAAGTAAAGTTCGTTTGTTTCCATTTAGACTAAAAGTTACGCTCTTAAAAAATAAATATGCCTCAAATTTAATTTAACTGACAACAAAAGTGAAATGTAAGTAGACTTCGCTAAAAAGATTATCATCAGACTAAAAAACGTAATACAAACCCTTAAAAAATATTAGTTAAGAAAAAATTAATCAATATTTTTTAAGGTAAAACACGCCTATACGGGCTAAATAAGCATGTTATGAAGAAAAACACATGTATTAATCTTTATTAAGGGAACTTTACAACCATTTCTAATTTTTCAGTGTCTTTATATTGAAATAATCATTAATACTAACTTCAATTAACTAACAAACGTACAATGAAAAAGCTATTATATCTCTTGTTATCTATTTTCATATTCGCTAGTTGTCAGAACGATAGCAAGCTCTCACTTATGAACAATATAGATGGTATTTATATAGGAACTTATCAATCAAAAAAAGAAAACTCCGAAATATCATTGACTCTTAAGGATGGGAGTTTTACTGAAAATTCGATTCAACGCTCTGAATTATCTACATCACGAGGTGAATTCCGATTGAATAAAAATCAGATGGAGTTTCATGTCCATTCATATTTATCCAATAATGAAAGTAATCCTAAGTTGGCATTGGAAGGTGCATGGAAAGCTGAATTAAGAAAAGGAAAGCTAGTCTTATCGAATGAACAAGGAGAAAAATACAAACTCTATAAGCAAATACAATAGCCTATAAGTTATTTCTATAGAAAAAATCCTAAACACACATTAACTTTCATTTGAAATTTCAGATATTGCAGTACTAGATAAGGGGTACTAGAACCAGTATTTGAATATGACAAACCAACGAACCTTCCTTTTACTTATTACTCTAATAGGACTAACGCTTGCAAATTGTGATGTAAAACCAAGTGAATCAAATATTGAAAACACTGTAAGAGACTATATTAAAACCTATCAAGAGCGTAAAAACTATAAAAAGTTCTTAAGTTTTTACTCAGACGAAATTGTATTTGAAGATATCCTAAATGGAAACAGAGCTATCGGGAAAGATAACTTCAAGCTGAATTTTGATTGGGAAAATCCTCACTTGGTACTCTTAACTTCTAAACCATATGAAGTGGAAGATTTGATCATTCAAAACAATCAGGCAACTATCACAGGGTATTTTAATCCATTTAAGTGGCATGACCAAAATATAGAAGCGATGTACTTTACTACAATTTTGACTTTTGATGAAGATCAAAAAATTGTAAAGCACGTAAATTGGGTAAATTACCCTCCTAGTCTTCTAAACTTAATTTCGAAGGGAAATGCTAACCTTTGGATTAACCAAAACTAAGATACCATTACTCAAAGAATTGAAAGGTATTGGAAGATGAAAGTTCTTCCAATACCTTTTTTTATTAAAATACCCTGCCTGTTACATATACAAAACACAAATTCTACAATTTTGGACCTTGTTTACAACCATTCACAACCTAATATTGTCTTAAGGATATACACTTACTCTTCATTTCAAATCAAAACTCAAATGCAAAAGCGCTTTCAAATTGTTTCTCTACTATTCTGCATTAGTTTATTTGCTTGTGACTTAGATGACGATGACAACGAGATTGAATTGTTTGGTCCTTCAGAAGAAGGAAGTACTCTCATCTTCGGACATTTCTTTGGTTTCTGTATTGGTGAATCTTGTATTGAAATTTTCAAACTTCAAAACGGATTATTGTTTGAAGATTCTTTAGACCTTTATCCAAACTCTAGTTCTCCATATGACGGTGAATACACTGTCCTAAGCAATGAAAAGTACCAAATTGCAAATGATTTATTCTTATCTTTTCCAACCGAATTACTCGATGAAACCGATACAATAATTGGAGCACCAGATGCTGCCGATGGAGGAGGTATTTATATTGAAGTCATTCAAGGCGGTAAAAGACGTTATTGGTTAATAGATCAAATGAAAAATAACATCCCCGAGTATCTACACCCTTTTATAGATGATGTAAACAATACAATCCAACAATTGCAATAACAAGGTTAAATCATAGATAAAGAAAAAGCCATTTCCGTTTTTGACAGAAATGGCTTCTTTATTTTAGATACAAAAAGTACTATTCAATGTTTGTAAACACGTTTTGTACATCTTCATCATCCTCAATTTTGTCAAGCATTTTCTCAATATCAACCAATTGCTCTTCAGTGAAAGAAACTGGTGAAGTTGGAATTCTTTGAAGGTTAGCTTTCTTTACCTCGATACTTAACTCTTCCAATGCTTTCTGAAGGTTATTGAAGTTTGTATAATCACCATAGATAATCACCAAACCTTCTTCTCCCTCTTCAATCTCGTCAAGACCTGCGTCGATAAGCTCAAGCTCTAATTCTTCAAGGTCCATTTCTTCTGTTTTTTCAAATTCAAAAACAGCTTTTCTAGAGAACATAAACTCTAGAGAACCCGAAGGAACCAATCCGCCTCCAGCTTTATTGAAGTAAGATTTTACGTTTGCTACAGTTCTATTCGAGTTGTCAGTAGCACACTCTACAAATACCAAAACACCATGAGGGCCTTTTCCTTCATAGTTCAACTCTACGAAGTTAGCGGCATCCTTTCCTGAAGCTCTCTTGATTGCTGCCTCAATCTTGTCTTTAGGCATGTTTTCAGCCTTCGCATTTTGGATTGCCGTACGAAGTTTCGAGTTCATGTCAGGATCTTCACCACCTTCTTTAGCAGCTACAGTAATGGCGTGTCCTAACTTAGGAAACAACTTAGACATCTTATCCCAGCGTTTCTCCTTTGCTGCACGACGATATTCAAATGCTCTTCCCATTATTTTTAACTTATATGTTTAGAATCTTATTGACTAAATTTTAAAAGATCAAATTTCTACATTTTTCCTAAAAATGACAATCTACTTGCTTTCTAAATGCCGTTTTTTCCTTCAATTCAAAAACAAAAATTTCTTAAGATCTGCTTTAAAGGCTTCAAATTCGTGTTAAGCGTATTTCAATTGAGATGATTATCTTTGCTTAAAATTATAAAAGATGGAAAACGTAACGGTAGAAGAAATCATGAAATCGTACCAAGTACGATTCCTAAAAGATAAAGCGGAAGGAAAAACGCTTTGCATTCAATTTGATATTAGTGGCGAAGGTGGAAAGGCTTTTACCTTACAAATTCAGAATGGTACTTTAGAAACAATTGAAGGACTAGAAGGGAACGCTGACTGTGTAATGTCTGCTACTGCTGAAAACTATATTCAACTCGAAACAGGTGTTCTTAACCCTGTCACGGCTATGTTTACAGGTAAAGTAAAGGCAAGCAATATGCTTAAAGTCACAGAATTCACCTCCCTCTTCAGAGGATTTGTTTCTGTAAAAAATGAAGGATTAATCTAAAAATAAAGCTCTTCAATTCGATTAATTGAAGAGCTTTATTTTTATAATTTATGATAGTATGTTATCTCAGTCTTTGTCCTTGATAAGCAATTCTTAAATTACATACAGCCAACAAAATGATAATCGGGATACATGCTATGTGTAATGCCTGAGGCAAGAATATAAAAGAAATAAGAACCAGAGCCTCAGAGACTGCTAAACCTGCAAAGAATTTTGGTTTTGATTTTCCCTTGAAAGCCCAAAATGCAGCTAAAAGATAAAGAGGATTTGCCCAAAGTAAATTCCAGTTTGTAACGGTAATATTGTGATCTGTGGCAAACCATAAAAGAGTTAATATTAACCCCACTATTCCAATTACCAAGAATAAAGTACCTTCTAGAATATATCTTTGACTTCCTTTTTTGAACAACAAAGCTTCAATCGATACTAAAACCAAACACAACAACCCAATCAATCTAAAAGGATAAGCTATAATTCCTGTAGGCTTTTTTAAGGGAGAAGCTTCATATAAGACTTTCTTAGACTTCACAAATGGTATTGTACCATTCTCGTCATTAGACAAGGTTGCCATACCAAATGCCTTTTCCATGTATTCTGGTAAAAACATAAAATCATCCAATTGAACGATATCATCAGTCTTTGAACCCAATGCTAAATCTATCCCGAAATCAGCCCAAGGAGAGTAAATGAGGTATTCATCTATTAAGTTTCTAAACGTTTTGCCTTCATCAGCAGGATCTTCATAAAACTTTAGCTTATCACCCAACACATCTTGAAATATATCTCTGATTTTAGTTGCACAATTGTCAAAAAAGAAATCATACTGATAGTATCTGTTTTCGGGCTTCAAATTGTTTTCTAAATACTCAAAAACAGCCTGCTTTTCTTCTTGACTAAGATTCAATTCTTGCTCAGAAACAGAACGGTCTCTTCTTATATAAGCTTTAACAAACCTTGAGTAATGATTTGGAGCAACTTTATAAGGTAGTTTTCCTGCAGTAAATTTCAAGTAGAAATTAGGTGTATCAAAATCAAAAACACCATAATTATAAACTATATCAAACTTACGTTCGGGGTCATAAACTCGCACTGCACTGTGCCCGAAAAGCGCATATAAATCTTCCCCACTCCCACAGGTGACCAAACTTATTTGTGCTTTTTCTGATAGCTGAATATAATTTGAAGCCTGTCCATTACTCATGAATGGAAAGACTAATAATGTCAGAATAAAAAGTATTCTCATTGCCATTGAATTCTAAAATTGAGGATTTCAGAAAGCAATATCACAAAAAATTGAAGGCTAAACAAAGTGAAAACTTTATAGCATTATCAATTAACATCTTATATCATTTATATTCATCTTGATACTGGACTTTATCAAGGAGTAGCTTAAACTCTTCAATCATCTTAAATTTAGTATGTTTTTCATAGGATGCATGACCACCCTTTTCTATCCAAACTAACTTAGATGCTGTCATTTTTTGATGTAGATCAAATGCATATCTTGGAGGGCATACCAAATCATAACGACCTTGCACTATAGTTGTAGGAACTTCTTTCAAATCAGAAAGCGATAAGCGTTCTAAAATGTAATTCTGATATGGGAAAAAACAAGAATGATAAAAGTAATGGACTTCCAATTGTGCAAAAGCCAAGAGTTCATCAGTAATAATCCATTCCTCTTTGGCACATTCAGAGCCTTCAAACATTGCTAAACGTACTTCCCAAAATATCCACCTTCTTGCAATTTCTTTTTTCTCATAGATGGGTTTATCACTCAAGCACAAATCATAATAATATTGTGAAATTAAATTGCTCGAAGAGTTAATAGCTTCCTCACTCCTGATATCGAAATATTTCCATTCTTCTGGATAAAATAGATTGGCGCCTTTATGGTAAAACCATTGGATTTCTTTATTGGTACCAAGGAATACTCCTCTTAGAAATAGCCCCCTTACATTCTCTGGATATTTTAATGCATAAGCAAGTGCTAAAGTACACCCCCAACTTCCTCCAAATAACACCCAATCTGTCAACCCTAAATATTCACGCAAGACATTGATATCTTCTACCAAATGCTGAATTGTATTTTCCTCCAAACAACCTAAAGGCTCACTTCTACCCGAACCCCGTTGATCCATCCCTATAACTCTGCACCTTTTCAGATCGAAATAACTATGGTAATTGTTGGGTAATCCCGCCCCCGGACCTCCATGCAAATACAGTACTGGTGTGCCTAATGGATTACCTACTTCTTCAAAATAAATTTGGTGTGTTGATGAAACTTTTAAGTAGCCTGATTCAAAACTAGCTGCCTTAACCATATTCTTCACGTTAAATGAGTCAGAATATAACTAACACAGACTAAGTCTGATAATCCTTGTAAGGAATCCCATCCTTTTACTTATTGAGTCCCCAACATTCGTTAATAAATCATGAATAAATAAAACTTCCTTGTTATTCTAATTGAGTTATCGCAATATTGCAATAAGAAAATGATCAGATATGGGAATTACGAAGAGCGAATATTTTACAGACAAGCAGAATGAGCTTGCTTCAGTTTTGAAAGTTTTAGGACATCCTGCTCGAATAGCAATATTGGAACACCTTATAACTTCAAAACAATGTATTTGTGGAGACTTGGTCGAAACAATGCCATTAGCTCAACCTACTATTTCTCAGCATTTGAAAGAATTGAAAAATGCAGGAATTATTCAAAGCAAGCTAAACGGTGGATCTGCTTATTACTGTATTAATGAAGAAAAATGGGATGAGATAAAATCGGTATTTAACCTCTTCATGGATCAGTATAATGATTGTAATTGTGAACTACCTAACAAATAATATATATGTACACCTCTATTAAAAACTACATCCAAGAGACTGAAAAGAATTTCGATTCAATCTCTGATGAAAGAAAAGGAATGCTTCTTCAAATCAGCGAGTATATCAAAGGAAGAGTAGCAGAAAATAAGACCACAAATTTGATCTATATCTGTACACACAACTCAAGAAGAAGTCACTTTGGGCAAATATGGGCACAAACAATGGCTGACTTCTACGGTGTTCCAAACGTAAAATCATTTTCTGGAGGTACAGAAGCTACAGCTTTCAATCCTAATGCAATTGCCGCTGTAAAAGAAGTTGGATTCAAAGTTGAAGCAACTACGGAAGGTGATAATCCAATCTACCATGTTTCATTTGATGATGAAGTAACTCCTATTGTTGCTTTTTCAAAAGTATATGATTCAGAACATAACCCAAATAAAGAGTTTGTCGCGATAATGACTTGTTCTTCAGCCGATCAAGGATGTCCAATAGTCTTTGGTTCGGATCTAAGAATGGCAACAACTTATGATGACCCAAAAGCATTTGACAATACACCTCAACAAGCAGAAAAATATGCGGAGAGATGTTTTCAAATCGCCACTGAAATCGCATTTGTATTTAAAAACGTAGCAAACAACTAAAAATATGAGAACTACAAAATCTGTAGCAGCCCCTGCCAAAAAGAAGATGGCATTTTTCGAAAGATACCTTAGTATATGGGTAGCTTTGGGCATTATTGGAGGTATTTTGATTGGAGAAGTAGCAGGTGACTCTATCCAAGTATTAAGTGATCTCAACTTATTCGGAATTAACTTGCCTGTAGCCATCCTTGTTTGGTTGATGATTTACCCAATGATGGTACAAATCGACTTTGACAGTGTGAAAAATCTTGGAGAATTCAAGAAAGGTTTAGCGCTAACATTGATCGTAAACTGGGTAATTAAGCCATTTAGTATGGCATTCTTTGCATGGATATTCTTTGACAACTTATATAGTGCATGGATTACTCCTGCTGATGCAGAACAATATATTGCGGGTGCAATTTTGCTAGGTGCAGCACCTTGTACAGCTATGGTATTTGTTTGGTCTTACCTTACTGATGGTAACCCAGCATATACCTTGGTTCAAGTTTCTATAAACGACTTATTGATTTTGATTCTATTTATTCCAATCGTCGGCTTGTTGTTAGGCGTATCAGGAATAGAAATCCCTTACAATACATTATTTACTTCTGTTGCTTTATTTGTAGTAATCCCTCTTATCGCAGGATATATCTCAAATAAAGTCTTGATCAAGAAACATGGAGAAACATGGTTTAAAGAAGTTTTCCTTCCAAAACTAAAACCTTTCTCTATCATCGCTTTGCTTTCAACTTTGGTATTACTTTTTGCATTCCAAGGTAAAACAATCTTAGCAAACCCAATGGTCATTTTATTGATTGCTGTACCATTGACAATTCAAACGTACTTTATCTTCTTCTTGAGTTGGTTTGCAGGTAAGAAAGCAAATTTATCACATGAGCTTTTAGCACCATCAACTATGATTGGAGCAAGTAACTTCTTTGAGTTAGCCGTGGCTGTTGCTATTGCATTGTTTGGCTTAAACTCAGGAGCGGCTCTAACAACAGTAGTCGGAGTACTTACAGAAGTTCCAGTAATGCTTTCGCTAGTATACTTAGCGAATAAATGGAGAAAGTAAGGTCAAAAAAGATTTTATATACAAGCAGTATTTTCGAAAGTCCTATCTGTTTTACAGTGGGACTTTTTTTATAAACTCTTCCCTTCTACAATTTTTTCATAGATAGTATAGAAAAGATTACTCGGATCGAATGGTTTCGTGATGTATCCATTCATACCATATTCATATACTTTTTTACGAACTTCCAATAATGCAGAAGCAGTCAACGCTAAGACAGGTATCTCTTTGTACTTACCATCCAATCCTCTAATTCTCTGAGTTGCTTCATAGCCATCCATTTCTGGCATCTGTAAATCCATCAGTACAATATCGTAAGGTCTCTCTTGAATTCGCTCTACCGCCTGAATACCATTCTCTGCATGAGAAACATTGCAACCCCAAACTTGAAGAAATTGTGTGGCTATGTCTGTATTGAAAGGATTGTCTTCTACTAACAAAACCTCTGTTCCGTCTAAGCCCTTAAAATCTATACTTTCATTATTCTTGAGTTCTTCAACGGTCTTATTACTCTTCTTAAATCTGATCGTAAAATAGAATGTTGATCCTTCTCCTTCGATACTTTCTACATATATCTGACTTCCTTGCGCCTTCAAAATGTGCATACAGATAGCCAAACCTAGCCCAGAGCCACCATACTTTCTACTTGTACTACTATCTGCCTGTGAAAAGCTATCAAATATTTTCCCCAATTTATTCTCTGGAATTCCAATACCTGTATCTTTCACCCTGAAGTGATAAACTAAGATATTCTCTAAATCTTTTACTTTTTCAATCCCTAAAGTCACCGTCCCTTTTTCAGTAAACTTGATGGCATTTCCTATCAAGTTATTAAGAACTTGTACAAGCCTTGTGGAATCACCTTTCAAAATCTCCAACTCATTATCATCTACCTGTAACTCCATATTCACCCCTTTTTCATTGGCTTTTGTCAGCCAAGTATTCATCAGATTGTCAACAACCTCTGCCAAATCAAAATCAACTTCCTCTAGATCAAGCTTCCCAGCCTCAATTCTATTGTAGTCTAGGATATCATTAATAATCGCCATCAAATTTTCAGAAGAAAACTTCAGGGTTCGAAGATTTCTCATTTGCCTTTCCAATGGTTCACTCTGAATCAATAGATTCACGATACCTACAACCCCATTTAAAGGAGTTCTAATTTCATGTGACATAGCAGAAAGAAAGTCTGTTTTAGCACGCATAGCTTTTTCTGCATTGTCTTTAGCTGTCATTAACTGCTGATTGAGAATACGCATTTTACCAAGAGTACTCTCCAATTCGTTGGTACGCTCCCTAACTTTCTTCTCAAGGTTTGTATTTGCTTCTACAAGTTCTTGGTTTAACTCATATAGCTCTAATGATTTCATTTCGATGATCTGTTCGGCTTTCTTACGCGCCAACCGCTCTCTTTTCAAGGTATTTTGTAGTGACTCATACTTTGCTTTCCAGTCCATCGTGTACAGATTATTTTGGGTTAATTTAATTGCAGTGAAAATCAATAAAGTTGACTAATATCTATGTATTAGACCATCTTGATTAAAAATCGCACTCGACTTCCATCTTCAAATACTTCTGTTTTTAAATCAATTTCAGTATTAAAGAACTCAGATGCCCCAGTGATTAATCCCTCTGCCAATGCTGACATTCTTCGATCTGAAAAATAAACTAATTCAAATGTGCCATCATCAAGATAATTGGAAGTAAAAGTAGGAAGCTCCGCGTCAGGATATAGCTTTTGTACTTCTCTATGAATGTAGATTTCAATTTGGGTGAGAAATGAAAATAGGTTTGTTTCTCCTGTAAAAAAGTGAGGATAGACTTTTGTAAAAACTTCAAACAAATGTCTTCCAAAAATACGAAGCAATTGATCGACCTCCATGCCAACTTCTTTACTCAAATTCATCAAAAGGCTAACCATTTCGGCATGAGAATATGTACCCACTGCTGTATAAACTCCATTTGATGGTAATGCAGAGGTTTGAATAACTCTATCAGCAATATCAAAACCGAACTTTTCCTCTACCATTTCGATGAATTCTGTAAAAACAATGCCTTTCATTTTTTGACTTTAGATTTTGGGTGAAATGAATTAATAAGCTAAAAGATACGAAGACAGTCGAAAAGAAAATTGGAGCATTTCGATAAGTCCGTTTAGTCGATGTAATAAAAAAAAGAGAAAATGAATTGCTTCAATTTCTCTTCTCTTCTTAAAACTTATACTTGTGCTACATCAGCTTATTAACATTTAAAAGTATCTTATTTTTATTCAAAAAATCTAAGGTTACAGCTTTAAAAGTTGAAATAAGCCTTGAGTAATATTTTCATTGAAAAACAACTAACAACAACCACCTCCATCATAGAAAAAAGTAGAGTCTGAAATATGAATTTCTTGATGGTTTAAATCTTTAAGTGCTTGTGCTGTTTTATCACAAACTGACAACGGTTGGTTTTGAAGTAACACATGTCCTTTTTTATCATCGAAAAAGTCTTCATTTCCATAATAAATAGCGGTCTTACCCGTAAAAATACATGGACCATCAGAAGGCATAGGATCTTTTATCGCACAGATTTCTACACTTTCTATGAAAATATTCTCTTGAGTATCATAATGATTTGGACTCAAAATACGGTACGGACGTTTAGCTCTTACTTCTACAGTGCCGAAACCACAATCTGTTATCATCTTAAGGTAGTCTTTCAAAGGTAAAGAACCACTCAAACAAAGAGCTCTCAAGCGTTCATCTTCCTTTAAATTCTCTGGCATTTTCTGCTCACAAATAGGGTCTGAAAGCACCAACCTTCCGTGGGGTTTCAATACACGATACATTTCTTGAAGTGCTTTTTTCAAATCCTCTTCCTTAAAAATATTGAAAAGACAATTTTGAGCAGCAACATCAATAGAGGCATCTTCAATGGGTAAAGCTAAAGCATCCCCTTTTCGAAGATCAACGAAATCTTTTTCAAACCAAGAGTTTTGCTTTTCTGCTTCTTCAAAGTTTTTTGCAGAAGCTTCTAGCATTTCATCAACTACATCCACTCCGATTACCCCTCCTTTTTTTCTACTGAAATATGAGAATTGGAGTAACTCCATTCCACCACCTACACCTACATACAAAATGTTAGGTGTATTTACTAAATCTCGTGGATGGACAGTAGAACCGCAACCGTAGTTCATTTCGAGCATACGAGTCGGGATTTCTAATTCTGGTAACTTCCAGATTGGTGTTGTCGTACAGCACAATCCTATTTGCGGATTTTCAGCAGCTTCTTTATATACGTTTTCGGTTACTTTTAAATATGTCATAGCTCAAAAAAAGATTAGCTCATGAGCAAAGGTTGAATCAATATTTTTGCTCCTTTTTTCTAAAAATACCGCTTATGATAGATTTTCACAGGTTTTTGAATTTTTTTATGAGAAACACCTCCTAATTTTCAATTAAACCTGCTATCGAATAAGAATTTAGATTCATGTTAGAGACGTTTAAGAGGATTAGAAAGCAATCAGTGGGCCTTTGTCAATCATTAAAGATTGAAGACCTTGTTATGCAACTGTCGGAAGAAGTTCGCTCACCCAAATGGCATTTAGGACATACTACGTGGTATTTTGAAAAATATCTTTTGACAAATTATATAGAAAACTATAAACCTTATCATCCTTTATTTGAATATACTTTTAGAGATACGCCAAAAACTATATTTGCTCAAGACCAAGAAATTCAAGAAAGTGCAAGTAATCGACCTACCCTCGAAAATGTCTTACAATACAGAAAGTATGTAGAACTGCATATGAGTGGGTTAATTCTGGAATATGCAGAAGACAAGCACTTTAAGCATATTCTAAATGAAGCGATACATCATGAGTTGAAACATCAGGAGCTAATGATGACGAACTTGAAGACGATCATGGCTTCAAACCCTCTATTGCCCGAATATTCGGAAATGATTCCTACTTGGGAAAAAAGAGCTAATTACGATATCAAGTGGATTGAAGTACCAGAAGGTGTTTATCAAATTGGACATCAAAGCGATGACTTCTCTTATGATAATGAAACAGGGGTTCATAAAACTTTTTTACATGCTTACAGAATTCAAGACCGCCTTGTAACTAACAGAGAATATCTAGAATTTATGGCTGACGATGGTTACAAAAGGGAAGACCTTTGGTTAAAAGACGGTTGGAGTTGGGTGACAAAATACAAGGTAAAAGCACCATTATACTGGTTAAAAATGCATGACAAGTGGAAATATTACACCATGTATGGGCTCAGAAATATTGATCTTGATCTACCAGTTACACATATCAGTTTCTACGAAGCAGAGGCATTTGCACGATGGAAAGGGCTAAGACTTCCGTCCGAATTCGAATGGGAGGTTGCTTGTCAGTTACACACTCCTTCTTGCCCAAGCAATACTAATTTTTTAGATCATAAAAGATTTATTCCAGTAGGAGAAAACGGGCACGCTCACTTTTGGGGAGATGCTTGGGAGTGGACAAATAGTGCTTTTCTGGCTTACCCATTTAAAGAAAATAAAGAATTGACCTCAACTGAGAATCCTTCACGTCAATTGGGCAATAAAATTGTTTTAAGAGGAGGTTCTTGTCTTACACCTAAATCACACATCAGACTTACGTATAGAAACTACTCATTTCCTGAAAAACGATGGATTTTCAATGGCATCCGATTAGCTGAATCGATGTAAACCATACTTCATATATTGTTCAAAACCACAATTAAGTAAAGATTATAACCTGTTGAGTGATATAAAACTTCATTTGACATACCCAATTCTTGTAACACCTCATACCTTGTAATATCTTTGATTAAATTGAAAGGGTAATTATAATTACAAAAAGATCTATATTATCATTTTAAACAATTAGCTCTCTAATTGATTTACAAACAGTGTATTTGTCTTTGCTAATTTCTATTACTTTACATATACCTATTGTACATAACCAAAAATTCTTTGACTGAATGAAGAATTTCACTTTCATTTTAATCACTTTTTTACTTTCTATTCAAAACTTACAAGCTCAGAAACTTGAACAGACATGGTTAGGGAACGTCATTGGAGTTAATGACACGATCAAGTGGGTGGGATACGATCCTCTGTACGTTGAAGATTACTCCCAACATTGGACTGTTCGTCTGATTAGCACCTACAAAAACAATTCTTTCGAGGTTTTAAATCGGAACACCGAAGGGGCAATGTATCGCATAAAATATAGTCCTGTTGCACCTTACAGTGTAGGTATAGGTTTAAATCACAAATGGATTGGCTTCAATGCTAGTTTTACGCTATCCGAAGGACAGGATGGATTAAAAGATACAAGTAAACAGCTTGATTTAATTACTCGAATCTACGGTAGAAAAATTGGAGGTGAATTCCGTATTCAATACTTCAATAAACACAAAGCAATAATATCCCCTCTCGAGAATCAACAAGACATAAACCTATCTGGAATACCATTTTTCAACAGTATTTTCGTAACAGGTAATGCCATGTATGTATTCAATCAGACTACATATTCATATATGGGAAGTATCACTCAAACCCAATGGCAGAAACAGAGTTCTGGATCGTGGTTAGTTGGTGGCTTATGGGATTACCACATCCTTTGGAATCATTCTACAACAAGCTCTGATGACCTAAAACAATTGAACCTCCGAAATAATCATTACCTTTCAATTGGCGTAACAGGAGGATACGGACATACTTTTGTTTTTAAGAAACACTTTTATGTAGGTGGAACATTTATGGCTGGCCCTAGTGTAAGTAATGTTTTTCAGTCTGATCTAATAAATGGCGACCGAAACGATCATTTTCTTCGTCCAAGCCTCATGTCTATAGGTCGAATAGGAATAGGATATAATAGTGATATTTACTTTGCAGGCATTCAAGGTATTTATCAGAGTAATGTAATCTTTTGGGAAAATCAAGACCCTAGATATCGTTCAGGCTATCTAAGAATAGCTGTTGGACGTCGTTTTAATTGGGAAGCTAAAAGTAAAGTGCTCAAAGGAATTGGACTGCATTAATGTGTTATCTATTTGAAACGACTGATTCAATACTACCCAAACCCTTCTAAATAAAAAGACCTAAAGTATTAATCTATTTTGAGGGGAGTAATACTAGCTCAATCAGAGATAATATCTTTAGTCTCTCCTATTTCTAGTTTTCTAAATTCTTTGAAAAAATGAAAGAGGAGATCAAAGACCCCCCCTTTAACACAAAGAACTCTATATATTTAAACCAAAGTTTTTATTCTCATTTATTATACCAACTCCGAATTATGGAGGTGATCAATTGTATTTTCTAAGATACTAAAAGCATTTTCAGCCATCGTATTCAGTCTATCCAATGTAGGATTAACTTCTACCATTTCCCAAGCACAAACTTTTGGAGACTCTACTAGGTACTGATTAATTTCTCTAGCCTCTTCAACACTCAACCCATTTGGAACAGGTGTTCCTGTACCAGCAGATATAGCCGAATCCATACTATCTACATCAAAAGAAACATAAATCAAATCACAATCTGTCAACTTTTCTAATACTTTATCGACAATTGCTCTTGTGCCTAGCTCACGTACTTCAGCTACGGTGAAATTACGAATACCGTGCTTCTTCATCAAGTGATCTTCAGGAGATTCTGTATCTCGCACTGCGATAAATACAATATCTTCTAAATTCATTTTAGCACCTTCTACCCCAATGTTTTTGATATGATTCCAATGGTCAATAGTCTCCTCTGAAGGCGAGTTTACTTTACATTCCAAATTATTGGTATCTGTTACCATCGACAAAGGCATACCATGCATATTTCCACTTGGTGTAGTGTAAGGAGTATGCAAGTCAGCGTGAGCATCAATCCAAATTGCTCCAATTCTTTTATTCGGATACTGTTTTTTGATACCACAAATTGTTCCAGCTGCCGTAGAATGATCTCCAGCAAGAATAACAGGAAAGTTTCCTTCTTCAAAAATTGAATTTACTCCATTTGAAACACGCTCCAACATTGTAGCGACTCCATCAATGTATTTCGCATTCGGATATTTATTTTGTTTCAGAAGCAACTCATTTACATCTTTAATCTCAATTGAAGGTAAAGAGGCAAATAAAGACGAACCTTTTAAAATACTTGCAACTTCCAAAGCATCTACGCCCATACGAGCACCTCTAGTTCCTGCTGCAATTTCAGAACGCACTTTTAGTAACTGGATATTCTTTTCCATTGTGTAATTTTTTGTGTTGATGAAAATTAATAATTAGGAATAATAGAGATAGTCTATACTCTATTTCAAAACTGAAAAAGACATAAAACTAGATCTGTTGATCGGGTGACCACAAAGCTATTATTCCAAGAAAGTAAAGTGTATGATGTTAAGACAAAGTCAAGAACTGACCTTGTAGGTAGAATTTTGACCTATGAGAAGGCCAATAAATGGGATGGCTTAAAATTCTTGTGTAGCAGCTCTGAAGGACTGCTTTTCACTGATAAAATAGTCATTATCTATCTGTGATTTTGTTGTTGTATGGGAACAAAGGTATAAAATACATTTTTATTATTAAATGTTTACAGTGTAAATTTGTAATCATTAAGAGATATGATAGCATTTTTTTCCCATAAAAATGTTGATATACTGGATTTGATAGGGTTTAGTGTTATCAAGCTGACAGAAAGAACATGTAAGAGAGGAAAAGAAAAATTTTTGACTTACATTAAGGCTTGAGAAACGAAAAAAAACACGATTTGCTTCACTATTTTTTAAAGTCTGTGAACAATTCGAATCAAAAAAAGTTATAGCTTTGTAATTTAGAAAGATACTAAATAAAGAGACATAAAATGAGTGCAGATAAAGATACAGCAATCTTAGAAGAATTTACCTCAAAAGAATATGAGCACGGTTGGTCTGTTGACTTTGAGACAGACGAAGCGCCTAAAGGACTTAATGAGGAAATTATTCGTTTTATTTCTGCTAAGAAAAATGAGCCAGAATGGATGCTTGAATGGAGATTGAAAGCATTCCGTCACTGGAAAACCCTAGAAACTCCTGAATGGGCTAACGTTGATTTTGAAGACATCAACTACCAAGACATCATCTATTATTCTGCTCCTAAGCAAAAGATAGCACCTAAGTCTTTAGACGAGGTTGATCCTGAGTTAAGAGAAACATTCAAGAAATTAGGTATCTCTTTAGAAGAACAAAAAAGACTAACTGGTGTAGCCGTTGATGCCGTAATTGACTCGGTTTCTGTAGCGACTACATTTAAAGATAAATTAGGAGAGCTAGGAATTGTTTTCTGTTCATTCAGCGAAGCAGTTCAAGAACACCCAGAACTAGTAAAAAAATACTTGGGTTCTGTAGTTCCTGTAGCAGATAACTTCTTCTCAGCTTTAAACTCAGCAGTATTCTCAGACGGTTCATTCTGTTACATTCCTAAAGGAGTGAAATGTCCGATGGAATTGTCTACTTACTTCCGTATTAACGCAGCAGGTACTGGACAATTTGAGCGTACGCTTATTGTTGCCGAAGAAGAGTCTTACGTTTCTTACTTGGAAGGATGTACAGCACCTCAAAGAGATGAAAACCAACTTCACGCAGCAGTTGTGGAAATCTACGTACACAAAGATGCTGAAGTAAAATACTCTACGGTACAAAACTGGTATCCTGGTGATGCTGAAGGAAAAGGTGGTGTATATAACTTTGTGACTAAGAGAGGTATTTGTGCTGGAGACAATGCAAAACTTTCTTGGACTCAAGTAGAAACAGGTTCTGCCGTAACTTGGAAGTACCCATCATGTATCTTAAAAGGAGATAACTCTATTGGAGAATTCTACTCAGTTGCTGTTACAAACAACATGCAGCAAGCAGATACAGGTACTAAAATGATTCACCTTGGTAAGAATACAAAGTCAAGAATTGTATCTAAAGGGGTTTCAGCTGGTAAATCTCAAAACTCATACAGAGGTCTAGTGAAAGTTTCAAAGAGAGCTGAAGGAGCTCGTAACTTCTCACAATGTGATTCTCTTCTAATGGGTGATCAATGTGGAGCACATACCTTCCCTTATATCGAGATTGACAACAAAACAGCTCAAGTAGAGCACGAGGCTACAACTTCAAAAATTGGAGAAGACCAAATCTTCTACTGTAACCAAAGAGGTATCGATACAGAGCAAGCAGTTGCACTTATCGTAAATGGTTATTGTAAAGAAGTATTGAACAAACTTCCAATGGAGTTTGCTGTTGAAGCTCAAAAACTTCTAGCACTTAGCTTAGAAGGTTCAGTAGGATAAGAAATAGTTATTCTAAAGATATATTCAAAGGGTTTCTCTGCTTACAGAGAAACCCTTTTTTAGTATTCTGTTGTTTCTAAGTAATGGAAGCTAACAGAAAAAACAACTCATACGACCCTACTTTCGATATGTTCATTGGCTCACACTTGAGCATGATCGGTATTTTATTTTTCTCATTTGCCTTTATTGCTGAAACGACGGACCCATTTACTGTTGGTAGTCTTTCTATTGTAGGCGGTACTTTATTTTTTGGTGCAACTAAACTTTTACATCGTACCTATCAAAAAGTTTGTGGCTTGGAAAGAATAGAAAAGGAAAGAATAAAAAAATATATCTTAAACCGTTTTGGAAATGATTCTTCTATTTCGATATCTGAATCGGAGCTATTAGAAAATTATGAAGGAGATGCCTGTTTCTTCAGAGAAGTTTTAGATCAGTTGAGTCGACAAGGAAGACTTTGGGTTCATAAATCAAAGAAGAATCAACGATTTTATAGAGCATTTCAGGCTTAAATCTATAATTTATACATGACTTGGAAATCGAATGAGTGTTTATTGCTTCCTTCCCTCAATTCATTTCCAGTCCCTATTTCAGTTCTATCAAAGAAATTTGTGTTGGCATACTTCAACCAGCATCGAAATTTTTTATTGAATTTATAACAAACTACTAGAGCCGTGCGAAACCCATTCCCATAATAATTCTCAAAACTATATTGATAAAGCATACTTGGCTCCCACAAATAGAAACGAACATCATAAGCTTCAGAATTATAATAAGCCAACCTAAGATCGAACTGAAATTTTCGCCATTTATATCTGACATCCTGAGCTAAAAGTACTCCATAAATATTTTCTTGCTGAGATTGCCATTTCCCTGCTAAATGAGAATTAAGAATGAGATTTTCTCTACTCTCATTCCTGTAATTTAACCTAATATATAACCTTTCCCTGAACACTAAAGAGGACACTTCCGATAAATATTCATTGAATTCTTGATAGCTCAAACGAAATTGAAGAAGGTGATTTGTCTGCACTTCCCAATTCACTTTTAAGAAAAAGTCTGAGCCATTTTCTGTTTGTAGGTCATATTTTTTAAGCCAAGGAAATTTATAAAGATCAAAGTAAAGAAAACCCTCTAAATGCTTACGAGGCCTCCAAAATAAGGTCGTATATGTTCCTTGTTCATTCTGAATACTTGAATTTTTAGACAGACTCCCACCATAAAAGGAATGAAATGATGGAGAATAATCCCTATGTAAAACGCCCAATTGAAAGCTTCTAGAAAAACTATGAATCAAACTACCAGAAAAAGCCCATGCATTTGAAGATGAGTAAGCTACCTCAGCTTTTAAACTCATACTTTGATAATTCCCTTTTAAGTCTACGCTCCCTAAATGATTATTGATACCACTAAAATCTTTTGTATCTGAAAAATCTTTAGCAACAACTAGAGAGTCTGAAAATGATTGGTACAAATATGTTCCTCCAAGTGTAAGCTTATCTTCAACAAACCCCTTCTCAAAATGAACCCCAAAAATCCTCTCGGTTAATTTATCTTTTTTATCAAGTTCACCTTCAGTCCTATGCAATCCATTATCTGAAATTCGGAAACCCAAATCATATTCTACAGCATCTAGCTTCCTTATAGAAACAAATGGTATGAATTCGACTCCTTTCCATTTGAAATTACTTGTAACACCACTTAAATAATTATATTCTAAGGCACTTGTAAATGGATATATTTTCTGATCATTAGGAAAAATCGCTTGAATAGGGTCTGCGGAAGGTGATAATCTGAAACCACCTCCCATCACCAAGCCTTGACCAAATCTGAGTTGATAATTCCCAAAAGTCACATTCTTAAAAGCACCAATCCTATCTAGTTGTACTCCCCCAGATGCAAAATCAAAACCTTTTTCACCAGCATCTTTTTCAAAAAGTAGATGTAACTTATATTTTTCAGAAACTTGGCTTCTAAATCTCGTTTGCCACTTCCAAGGACTTCCTATGTACTTTGCATCAGTCTCGGAATTACTTTCATAACCCTTTGCCTTAGGAAAGACAATGCCTGCTCTTGCTACCACATAATGATTCCCTTGCTCCTTTACATTCACTTTCTGTAAACTTACTTTTTGTTCAAATGCTAGATAAGGTCTAATACGTCTCAACACTTGTAAATCAAAAGATGAAAGTTGCTGAAGCTCATAAATTGAGTTATAAAATCCATACTTTTTTCGATGGTTTAGAATCTCTTCAATTTGTTCATTATCCAGAAAAAAGAGTTTTGACAATTCTTCTTTTGTTGCATAATTGATTTGAATTGGATGCTCTTTTAGGTCAGCCAATTCATTCATCAAGATTTCGACATTTAAAACACCTTCTTCATTCTCGATATTTTCACTTAAATCTTCAAATGAGTGCTCTAGACTTTGTGCTATCAGGAAACTAGGAAATAAAAATGAAATGGTTAACAGAAGTATTCTAGTATATTTCATTTAGAATTTGAGTTTAGAAAAAGAAGTAGATAGGCTAAGTTGGTGGCTTGTTTTCAAAAAAGGATGAGTGATTAAAGCATAAGCAACATTTACTTTCTTCAAAAAAATACTCCAGCCAAAATGATACTTCGAAGGCTTATTAGAATAACCAGTTCTTATGATAACAGCTTCTGAAAGTTGAAACTCTCCTCCAAAATTGAAGAACATTTGTTGGTCTGAACGGTAAGCAATCTTGGGTTGTAAAATGATATTATCAGTTGGCTTTAGTCCCAATCCAAAATGAATTGATGAATAGAATTCACTTTGAATAAAAGAATCTAAATTTGCTTTGGGTGTATTAAAAGTGAAATTCTTAACAAGAAGTTGAGCCTCTACAAATGAAGAAAGTGGTAAGCTAACAGAGGCATCAAAACTATACGAGAGTTGATTAATCCATTCTCTAACATGAAATTGTACCAAATTAGACTGAATACCAATTGAAACATTTCCAAGCAGTTGAGACCACCCTATTGTAATCAGCTGTTCATTATATAAGCCATCACCAAACCTGTGAAGCCCCACACCTATCGCATTGTCCTTGAGTGGATAAATGATTGAAAGTTGAGAACTCTGAAACCCTAGTTGCTGATACAACAGAGAGGTAGAAACACCTATTTGTACTCCATTTAGCCTAGATACTTGAGATAAATTGTGGAAAACAGCCCAAACATTTTTATTACTCAAAGCTGAAAATCCCATTCCACTACTCTCTGCACCTGCATTTATTTCATATTGTTGAGCGAAAATGTAAGAAGACCACAAAAGAAAAATAGTAAGAAAGAGTGGTCGCATAAAAAGGGTTAATCGGTTAAATACTCATTTATTGAATGTAGATAAACGATTGATAAATAGCTTCAATAAATAGAATAATACTGAAAGGGGTTACATAAGATATTTATATACTTCTATTCTCTGAGATGAAGATAAAATCTACAATCTTTATGATTTTATATTTTTCGCTTTCTAGCGACTTACTAACATGTAATATTATTCTAAGAATGTCTTTGATCCATAGAAAGATATAATGTGTTTTTTCTAATCTCTTCAGTGAATGATACTGCCATTTTTTATCTTTTCATTGTCTTAGAAAGAAACAAAATGCTATTGCTAAACCCACAACTCACTATTCTTTATGAAATCGTTTCTGCTCAGTATATGGCTCATACTTTTTACACCTATCATTCTTCTTGCCCAACAACAAGAATTAAGAGTTGTTGTACAGCCTTTTAAAGGTTTAAAATCTTCAAATGCTCAAAAATATCAGCAGCTTACAGCACAGCTAACTGAAAACTTGATTAGCACCGGCAAATTTGAGGTTCTAAACCGAGATAAAGCTACTTGGGAGAAAATAGAAGAAGAAATTGCTTTACAAGAATTTGTTGATCAGACTACTCAAATAGAACTCTCAAAACTTGTAGGAGCTTCTCATTTTATAGAAACAAACATCACAAAAGAACAAACACAATATATTCCAGCAGAGAAAGATCAATCAAATAACATCGTTTACCCATCTTCATACAGAGCCAATGTTGGGGCTTCATTACAAATCTTAGATATAGAAAAAGGTACTTACTTAACTTCCATTGATGCCACAGCATCTGCAAATGCGAGATCAAGAAGCGCTGCATTACAAAATGCGCTCAATATTTTGGTAAATGATTTGAGTGTCAAATTAAGTAAGAAGTTCTTGATTACAGCTCAAATTCTTCATCATCTTGACGGTCAGAAATTAGTGATCGACAAGGGGAGTCAGTCGGGTGTGCATCAACATATGTGGTTTGATATCTATGAAGCTTCAGATGTAGAAGCCTACCCAAAAGTAAAAGCAAAAGTAAAAGTAATCAGTAGCGAAAGTCAGACCTCATTAGTAAAACTTAGAGAGGGTGTCATAAATAAAAAAGGGGATTACATTCTGAAGGAAAGTATCCATGTAGTAGAAAAAGAGCGAGGTTTTGTGGAGAAAAAATCTTTTGATAAAATCTATATGGATGCAGGGAAAGATCTGGGTATAAGAGCTGGAGACAAGTTTGTAGTTCAGAAAGAAATTGTAAAAAAAGGACTCAACAGAGAGTTTAGTGTTCAGAAAAATATTGGCAAAATTCACATCGAAAAGGTCGGTGAAGATTATGCTGAAGGGAGAATTATTGAAGGTATTTACAGAGTGAAAAAAGGGATGAAACTCATTCAAGCTGATTTCCCTATGCACAGATGGAACATTGGTTTTTCATATGGGATACCATTAAATATTTCAGTAAATGCGAATCCTACTCAAGTAACAGAATACACTTTCAGTAATACTAAAAACGATAATATAGTTGTTACCAATGACTTTATTGAAGACTATGAAGCGCTAGATGAAACCCAAGTTTCGAACTACAGGTTGTTTTTTTATTGGGAATCTCTAAAATCTAGAAATGCTTTTGGACTGGTTACAGATATGTATCAGATTGGTCAAAATAGTAGTACTGATTTTAGATCATGGTCTGTTGCACTTAGTTTAAAAAGACGTTATGGTCTCATTCCCGAATTTTTATTCTTGTATCCAAAAGCAAATGCTGGAATTGGATGGATTTCTCACAGGCTTCCCGATGATATTCTCAATGATATCACATCCAATGAGACCAACAGAATGTACAGTGTATCATTTAGTGGAGAAGCAGGTGTTGAATGCCAAGTGAAATTTGGACATATTTCTCTATTTGCAGATGCTTCATACCGTTTTACAAGTTTCAAATCTTGGAAATATTCTTATTCTGAAACAATCTACTCTTCTGGTGACGATGATGAAGATAAAATTAGGACTTATAATCTTCCCGATAACTTTGTCCCTTACCCAGAAATCGATTTATCTTCTTTCTATTTAAATCTTGGACTCATCATTAAAATTTAAGTCTTATGAAACGATTCATTGCATGCTTCTTCTTATTGAGTCTATATTTTACATCATTTGCTCAAAGACCAAATTGGAGTTACCATCATCAGAGAGAAAAGCTGTTTCCAAAAGCAAAGTTTCTGATAGGCTTTTATCAAGTACCAATGGAAACTTTTGAACAAGAGAAAATGCAGTCATTAGAGCAATTGGCGAAAACTGCACTTATAGAAAATGTTAGAGTAAATGTTCAAAGTGTGAGTACACTCAAAGAAAGAAGTTTTAATGATGAACTAGACACTTATTTTGGCAGTGACAGCAGAGTAAATGCTGAACTAGAATTAAGTGGCCTTCAAATTGAAAGTTATTTCAATAAGTTTGACAAAGAAGCCTATGCTCTAGCCTATGTAGAGCGTAAAAAACTTATAGACTTTTACAGCGGACTACTAAACCGAGGATTAAAAAAAGGAAGTACAAATAATAATGAAATTCGTATGAATTTGGTTGATGGTGAAGTTGGTACAGCCTTAAAATGGTATAGTGAAAATGTAGCCATTTATATCAAAAATAAAGAATACACTTCCATTTTAAATGGTCTTGGTGTATTTGGAGAACTCTTACCCACTTCCGAATTTGACGTCTTCGAACAAGAATTATTTAGCCTTCATTCATTCTTTTCAAAAAGGTTAAAACTGACTTCTATTCCAAAAACAAACACTCAAAATCACCTAGGTGCTCAACTTAATTATGAAGGTGAAAAGGTTGAAGGGGTAAAAATTAAATTTCAGAATCTACTAGATAGCACGAGATCGTTTCTCACAAATAATGAGGGAAATGCTGTCATTCCTAAAAAGCATGTTCCAGTTCAGAACATTTTCCAACTCCATGCAGAAATAGACATTTGGGCAGAGCTCCCTGAAAAACTCCAAAACCGTTACCACAGTAAAGCCAAATCACTATCATTCCAAAGCCTTCATAAAGAAATTAGGGTTATTGAGGCTCAAGTCTATATCAAAAGTATCGAATATAGTTTGGGAGAAAAGCAATCACAGTCATTAATAGAAGCTCACCTTAAAGACTTACTAGCACTTAAAGGCTATGTTTTTACCGATTCTCCTCAATCTGCGGACTATGTGATTACAATTAATGCTGAAAGCGAAAAAGGACGTAGTATGTACGGACGTTATGTGAGCTATGCCGATGTGAGTGTAAGTGTAGAAGATTCAGAAAACGGATTAGAACTTTACCAAAATAAATACCCAGAAATCAGAGGAGTCGGGCGTTCATATCAGAATGCAGGCAGGTTGGCTTTAGAAAATGTACTACCTGACCTCAGTAAAGATATTTTAAAAACAATAAAAGGAGAATAGTTTACATAATACTTAAATACAGGGAAACAGTTTGCCTTTAGCATTGTTAGTTAATTGTAACCCTTTTATGTAGTAGTTATGTACAAAGAATCTTACCTGCCTGTAGGTTGCGACTTTTATGATGAACTTACAGCACTTTCATTCAAAAAAGAAAATTTGAAAATCTTTTTCTTCAACGAGAAAAATGAAGTGGATGAAGCAAAGGGCTTATTGACCGATATCCTCACACTTCAGAAGGAAGAATTTGCTCAAGTTGGAGATCAAAAAGTAAGGCTAGACAAAATGATCACTATTAATGGTCGTCCTGGACCTGCTTATGAAGAATATGACAGTTACGCCAATGCTTGCCTAAGTTGCCAATTAGGCTACGAATAGAAATTCTACCCAAAGAAAAAGTCATCCTCAATTTAACAAGGATGACTTTCTTACTTTTTATAAACGTATTACTTTTTCTTTCTTGCTTGCTTCGTCTTTGTTTTCTTACGAGCAACTTCTTCATTAACTTCAATCTCCTTAACCAAGTTTTGCCAATCAGCCTTCTTACTCTTCGTCTGGGTAATGATTGGGTCATAGTCTAAAGAATCGTCAATGAGAATTGGAATCTGTTGATTGATGAATTTTTCAATTTCTTTCAACATTTCTTTTTCGCCCGAAGAAACAAAAGACACGGCTACACCTTTCTGATTTCCTCTACCTGTACGTCCAATTCTATGAACATAGTGCTCTGCTTTTTCTGGAAGATCATAGTTGACAACAAATTCTACACCTGATACATCAAGTCCACGTGCTGCAATATCTGTTGCTACCAATATCTTGTTTTCTCCAGATCTAAACCTTTTAAGCGTATCTAAACGCTCTTTTTGTTCTTTATCTCCATGTAAAGATTCAGCATGAATATCTACACGTTCCATAGCCTTCACTACACGATCTGCTCTAACTTTGGTTCTTGCAAAAACGATAATTTTCGATTGCTCATTCGCACGAATTAGCTTCTCCAAATAGAAACGTTTATCATCCATTTCAATCTCCATTTTACAATGCTCTACATTTTTAGAGATTGGATTCTTAGGAGAAATCTCGATACGCAATGCGTTTTGACTTACCAATGTATAAGCTAACTTCTTAATCTGCTTTTCAATCGTTGCTGAGAAAAACAGCGTTTGTCTCTTTTTAGGTAAGAAGCGAATAAGACGTTGAATATCTTTGATAAAACCAGCTTCAAGCATTCGGTCAGCTTCATCAACTACTAAGATTTTACAATCATCAAGTTTCACAAAGCCTTGACTTTGTAAATCAAACAAACGACCAGGGGTTGTTACAAGAATATCAGTCTTTTTCAGACTTTCAATTTGTTTTTGATTAGAAACACCTCCGTAAACTGCCGTAGTTCTTACTTTAAGATATTTCCCTAGACTTTTAAATACTTCAGTTGATTGTTCTGACAATTCTCTCGTGGGAGCCATTACAATGGCCTTCACGCCTTTCGCTTTTTGAAAAGCTGGTTTTGTCATCAACTGAAGAACTGGTATTGCAAAAGCTGCTGTTTTTCCAGTACCCGTTTGTGCAATCCCGAGCAAGTCTTCGCCCTTCAAGATTGCTGGAATAGCTTTATCTTGAATTTGAGTAGGCTTTCTCATACCTGCATCTTCCAACGCTCGGATGATTCTGTCGTCTAGTTTAAATCTGTTAAATCGCATACTGCAAAATTAGGTGTATTCTATTTAAAGAAAAAACAATGCGCCCTTTCCTATAGTTGAATTACATTTTTGACATTCTTAATGAACACTGAATAATGCCTAGAATGAACGCTTGAAACGTAATATCCATCAAAAATGTTTATTCGACTCTTCTTTAGTTAAGATTTATTAAGAGATAATAAAATGAACTGAAACCCAGTTTTTATTGCTAAAAATCAGATGATGTGCAATTTATTCTAAAATAAATCACTTTTATATGCATCCTAGAAATAAGGAATTCCTTACCTTCGCTAGGTGATTCTAATCTCAACTGAGATTATTATACTGTAATTTTGTTTTTTTTAAGAGCGAAAAGGGGCTGAAATTCTCTGTTTTTCCTTTTCCTTAAGCAACTAAAAGAACCAAGAAAGTGAAAGTCATTATAGCTGGCGCTGGAGATGTAGGGTTTCATCTTGCTAAATTATTAGCAAATGAAGAACATGATATTACGCTGATCGATGTAGATGAGAGTCGACTAAACTACGCAAATTCACATTTGGATGTAGCCATCACAAAAGGAGAGTCTACGTCATTTAAAGTATTAGATCAAGCAGGGGTACATAAATGCGATATGCTGATTGCTGTCACCACAGATGAGGCAAACAACATTCTTACAGCTACAATCGGAAAAAGATTAGGAGCTAAGAAAACAATCGCGCGTATTAGAAATAGTGAGTTTCTTCAGAAAAGAGATATTCTGGACCTTCGAAAAATGGGGGTTGATGAATTAATTTCGCCACAACTTTTGGCTACAAAAGAAATTAAGCGACTCTTAAAAGAAGCTGCAATCACAGACACCTTCGAATTTGAAAGAGGTCTTTTATCACTAATCGGTATTACAATTGATGAAGAAGATCCACTTCACAATCGTACGCTGAACGAAACGTCTGTTCTGAATCCAGACTTAAACTTCCTAACAGTTGCGATCCTTCGAGACAATAAAACGATTATTCCGAGAGGAAGTACTCGTTTTAAAATGAAAGATCACGTTTACTATATCGCTAAACCAGAAGGAGTTGATAGAGTTTTAAAACTTACGGGTAAAAAACAGCGAAAAAAGATACGTCGAATCATGATTTTAGGTGGTTCACAAGTAGGTTATTATGCTGCTCGCTCATTAAGTTACAAATACAACATCACCCTTATTGAAAAAGATAAAGACCGTTGTTTTGAATTAGCCGACAAGCTTCAAAATACGCTTGTTATCAATGGGGATGGTAGAGATGTAGAACTATTGGAGCAAGAAGGTATTGAAGAAATGGATGCTTTCATTGCTGTAACTGGTGATTCTGAAACAAATATCATTACAAGTTTAGTAGCCAAAACTCACGGCGTACAGAAAACCATTGCCCTTGTTGAGAACATGGATTACATCCACCTTTCTCAAAACATTGGTGTGGATACACTAATTAATAAAAAGCTTATTGCGGCCAACTTTATCTTCAGATACATTCGTAAAGGTCAAGTACTTTCACTTACAAGTATTCATGGTGTAGACGCCGAGGTACTTGAGTTTGTAGTACATGAAAATTCAAGAATTACTGAAGGTAAACTGAAGGAACTAGATTTCCCTAAAACAGCCATCATTGGAGGAGTGATCAGAGGTAATCAATCTCATATTCCGCTTGGAGACTTTGAGTTCAGACCTTACGACCGTGTTGTTGTTCTTGGTCGTCCTGGATGTATTCCAAAAATTGAAGCTTTTTTTAATTAACATTGATAGATTCACATAACTGACACTTTTTACGTCAGTAACGGAAATGGGAAATAGAGAATTTAATCGAAAGACACCTTTATTAAACTATAAAGTAATTGCAAGTCTGATGGGAGTACTACTCATTTTGAATGGTATTTTCATGCTGATTTCATTACTTATTTCTTGGTACTATAAAACAGAGCACTGGGATGCACTGCTTATATCAGGATTAATCGCCGTTTCTTGCGGTAGCCTTGCATTTTACTTAGGCAAAGGGCATGAACTAAGAAAGCAAGACAAAAGCAGCAAGAAAGAAGAACTTAAAAAGAAAGATGGATTCATGATTGTAACCCTTGGTTGGGTTTTAATGTCTTTCTTCGGATGCCTTCCATATGTCATCAGTGGTGAAATTCCATCACTCACAGATGCTTTCTTTGAAACAATTTCAGGCTACTCAACAACTGGAGCATCCATTCTTACAGACATAGAAGCTGTAGACAAAGGAATCCTATTCTGGAGAAGTTTGACACAGTGGATCGGGGGTATGGGAATCATTGTACTTACAGTTGCTATCTTACCAATTTTGGGAATTGGAGGTATGCAGCTTTTTGTAGCTGAAGCACCTGGTATCTCTCCTGACAAATTACAGCCTAGAATCAAAGAAACAGCCAAAAGACTTTGGTGGGTATATTTAGGTTTAACCATGGTAGAAATGGTTCTTCTCATGTTTGGAGGAATGGACCTTTACGATGCTTTAAACCATGCATTAACTACTATGGCGACTGGCGGATTCTCGACTAAGAACACAAGTGCTGCAGATATGAGTCCTTACATTCAATATGTAATGATTGTGTTTATGTTCTTGGCCGGTATGAACTTCACACTCAACTATTTTCTTTTCAAGAGAAAGTTTCGTGAAATATGGGAGAATGAAGAGTTTAAAGCATACTTAGCTCTTGTTATTTTCTCAACCGTGATTGTAGCAGGAGTTGTTTACTCGACATCATTTAACTCTAACGAAAAGATTTTCAGAGACTCTTTATTCCAAATTGTATCTATTATTACAACAACAGGATATGTTTCTGCAAACTATATGGAATGGCCTTCTTTAGCCATAATGTGGGTATTTATCCTCATGTTTATTGGTGCGATGGCTGGTTCTACTGCTGGTGGAGTAAAATTGGTAAGACATATTTTACTATTCAAAAACACAACTTTGGAGTTAAAAAGACAACTTCACCCTTCAGCGATCATTCCTGTAAGATTTAATAATAATGCAGTAACTGAAAATATCATTTACAATGTATTAGCCTTTATCGTAGCTTATATCTTTGTATTTGGCATTGGCGTACTTATTTTATCAGGATTAGGTTTAGACTTTAATACGAGTTTAGGAGCTGTAGCTACAAGCTTAGGAAATATTGGGCCAGGTATTGGTTCTGTAGGACCTGTAGATAACTTTGCACACCTTCCTGCTGCATCTAAATGGATATTATCATTCTTGATGCTCTTAGGTCGATTAGAGCTATTTACAGTCTTGATTATATTTACTCCTAGCTTCTGGCGAAAGTATTAATCATTTAAATATAACGAATGAAAAAATCCTGTACCGATTAGCTCGATACAGGATTTTTTATTGCTTATTCAAAATCTATTAAAACTTGATTCTTTTCAACATTATCACCTTCGGATAATAGTATTTTTGTGACTGTGACATCAGAAGAAGCTTTGATCACATTCTCCATCTTCATCGCCTCAAGAATCAATAGCTTCTCTCCTTTCTTAACTTCTTGCCCTTCTTCTACGGCTATTTCTAATATTAAGCCAGGCATTGGAGCTTTTAGATTTTTCACCCTCTTAGATTGAGTTGAATTTAAGCCCATTTTTTTCAGAAGCTGATCCATCTCTGTTGTGATATTCAAGGTATATTCTCTATTATTTACAAGAAGAGTTACAGAGTTCTCATTCCAGTCTGTCTTGACTACATCGACATGATAGCCTTTATTTTTATAGAGAATATGGTAAGAGTTTTCTTTAATTTTCTGAACGTCCCAATCTAAAATTTCAGAATTAATAAGGGTTTGTCCATTTTGTGAATCAACTTCAAAAGTGTTATTATTTTGAGTTGTAATAGTTAGCATATGTTGAATGTTTATGTATTGGTTTCGAGTTGACCTCAACATGAAATACCGTCTTCAAAGATTTAGCAATCTCATGAATATGTACTTCTCGTTCAAGTTGGGAAACCGCAAGCTTTCGCCCATTATCTCCCATTTTCATCAACTCATCTATTGGTTTGTCTTGTAATGTACAAAGATTTTTTTGAAACTCTTCGATACTTTCAGGACAGGAAACCAATCCACATTCATATTTTTTTATCATTTCAGCACCTTCCCCTGCTCCATTAAACAAGATAGGTAAACCAACAGCTAAACTCTCATACATTTTAGCAGGAACAGTTCCATACACATGCGCTCTTTGACAAATGAGAGCTGCATCAAAAGATTGAAGTAGTTGAGGAATTTCTGAAAATGAAACAGTCGGGTGTAAAAATATCCCCGAATCAGGGTTTGCATCTATGTAATTCTTTATAGCCTTAGCTTCAAAGCCATCGCCATAAATATGTAATTCACAATTGAAACTTTTGAAATCCGTTCTTTGACATAGATTAAATAAGCCGTGGGCTACTCCCAAAACCCCAGTATAGACTAACTTTAATGGTTCACCATTACTTCTAGAATAAGATAATTTCTTTTCAAACTTTGAGGTATCTACACCAGTACGGCATAAGGTACTAGGAAGTGAAGTTGCGGCTAATATATGGTCTCGAATTTCTTCAGACTGAGCAAATAGTTTATCGCTGCTTCTGTAAAAAAATCGCTCAAACTTACTCAGAAGAGAATATGTCAAACTCTTCTTGGACAACAAGCCTAAATCGGCAATTGCTGAAGGCCAAAGATCAGAAACATTCAAATAAACCTTTGCCCCTAAGAGTTTAGCAAAGATTAAAGCTGTAAAAGGTTGAAGTAAAGGAGGTGTCTGAATAAGAAAAACCTCAGGTTTACGCTTTAGCAAATGCGGAAATGATCCTAAAAAACTTAAGCCCAAGGAAATCATTCCGAAGAGTCGGGCAATTTTACTTGCATTTTGACCTGTAGAAAACCAATGTCGTCTTACTTTAATACCATTCACCTCTTCTTCTACAATCCATTTTCCTCTGTATTCTTTCTGGATACGATTTGTAGGGTAAAAAGGGTGTGCAGTCATGATTTCGACATCATGTCCATCCTTTTTGAGTGCCCATGCAATATCTTGGAAAAAAAAAGGTGCAGCCCCAAAATCTGGGGGATAACTATGTATAACGATATTAACTTTAGCCAACTTCTCTTTGGTTTTATTCTTCTCAACACAAGCTGATCTTTAACGATCAACCTCTCCCATCACGACATCAAAAGATCCCATAATTGCAATTAAGTCAGCTAGTGGAACCCCTTTAGCTATTTCTGGTAAAATAGATAAATTCACATAACTACAAGCTCTAGCTTTTACTCTCAAAGGCTGATCAGACTTTCCAGAACTTCTGAAATAAAAGCCCAATTCACCTTTAGGGTTTTCAGCCCTAGCGTAGTAATCCATTTTTACTGGTCTAATCTTTTTAGGAACTAAAGCTTGAGGATCAAAATCTTTATCTCGTTTATGCTTCTTAGTTAGAACGTCTAAACATTGAGAAATAATATGTAGAGACTCGTAACATTCTTGAAGTCTTACATCTGTTCTATCCCAACAGTCTCCAACTTGTCCCATCTTACCTTCTCCTACTGGAATATTGAATTCCAATTCTGGATAAACTGAATATGCATCTACTTTTCTAAGATCATATTTCAAACCAGAACCTCTTAACATTGGACCAGAAAGACCATAATTTATGGCAAGATCTCTTGAAATTACGCCAATATTAGCCGTTCTCTCAATAAAGATCTTATTCTCCATCAGCAGTTCCTTGAACTCATCCAATTTTGGTTTCAGATATTGCACAAATTCACCGCACTTTTCTTCAAAACCAACAGGAAGGTCATAATATAAACCACCAATCCAGATATAATTATATAGCATTCGAGCGCCCGTAATCCATTCCAATAACCTTAGAATATGCTCACGGTCTCTCATCACCCATAAAAATGGCGTTGTAGCTCCAATATCGATACCAAAGGTACCTATAGCTAGAAAATGAGAGGCTATACGATTCAATTCGGCTACCAATACTCTGATATACTCCACTCTAGGAGGTATCTTATCATCAATACCCAACATCTTTTCAACTCCCATTGCATATGCGTGCTCTGAATTCATTGCAGCAGCATAGTCCATACGGTCTACGAAAGGAATGACTTTAGGAAATCCCACAGACTCTGCATGTTTTTCAAAACAGCGGTGTAAGTATCCCAAATGAGGAACAACTTCTTTGATATACTCTCCATCAGAAAGTACTTCCAAACGAAGAACCCCATGCGTAGACGGGTGATGCGGCCCAATATTAAGCAGCATTTCACCATCCTTTAAGTCACTCTCTTTGTAAAATGTAGGAGCAGAATTCGTTAGATGATTTTGGTCGTATTGGTATTGAATAGTTTTGCTCATGCTATAAATATTATTCTACAAAGATATAAAATGATTTTTTTATTACATTCTTGGCAATAGATACTAATTGAATTTAGAGTGATTTGTTTACGAATTCTAAAGCTTTTCGTCTGATAGCGGCTTTTTATACCTCAAATCATTTTTTGAAAGTTACTACTTTTTAAGTACTTTAGATTTATTAACACTTAAATTAATCCTAATTGGAACTTTATAAAATAAGTCACTTTAGGCACTATCTTATCTCATAACTTATACTCATACTCTTGACTTCTGATTTCTTTACAAATACTTTTTCATACCTGTCCACAGGAATTATGATTGCGATTTTGTCGTACTATTTTTTTAAACTATTTAATTGGGTTAACTTGAAAAAGCCCAATCATCAGAGTCTACATGTCTTTGTCATACTATCTTATTGTATTCTAATGAGTGGTTTAGTACAAGCATGTAAGAGTTCATTGGAAATCCCTAAAATTGAAACCGCTGTTTTCCTCGGGAATAAAGCCAATACATATTCTAAAAACCCTCATGTTTCCTATAATATGACGCAAAAAGGGAACAAATACCGAATTGCCTACAAGTTTGCTGATCACAATGAACAAATTCAGACATTTAATACTCAATTAAATATTAATTCGGTTCAGAAAGCAATCAATGATTTTGGACTTCCTAAACAGTTATTCAGACCTCAGTATGTTACCGCGGGATTTCAGTCAACAGATAATGAAATAAAAGGCTTAACCGCTTGGGAATATTCTGCAAAAAATAAGGTTCGTCCAAATATTAATAAGTTAGTAAAAGCGTACAGAGACTTTGCCAAGCCTATTGCAGCCTTTACAGCTAAGACTTTAGGAACAAATGCCACAAAAAGAGAAATAGTAGATTTTGTCTTAAAATTCTGCCAAGATATTCCTTTCGGAGTCCCTCCTAGTTATAATCAAAATTTGCATATTGGAGGATTACTAACTCCTCCTCACTTATTGGTTAATGGATACGGAGATTGTGACTCGAAAGTAGTTCTTTTCACTTCTATATTATCTTTTTTTGATGAAATAAATACTGTACTTCTCTACATGCCAAATCATCTTGGCGTTGCCATAAAACTTCCCGTCATTGAAAATGATGAGTTTATTAAAATTGGAGATGAAGAATTTGTGATAGCAGAACCTACAGGCCCCATCAGGCTACCTTTGGGTAAAAAAGGGAAAGAACATGGTCCGATTAAGGAAATCGTATCAATTTCAATTGGTAAAGAGCTACAAAGAAAAACTTCTGTAGAACACTCAGAGCATTTCATTCACACAGGAAGCATTACTTTTTGGACAGATATTAAAGATGAGGGAGAAATAGAGGTTTTTCTAAACAATACTCAAATAGGGAAGCTTGATATTTCTTTTGATCAAAAGCCTGAATGCAGAAATATCAACGCTTTAGTAGTAGACAAAGAAATTGGATATTATCAACTCGAAGCTAAAAGCAAAAAAGGCTCTATTTGGTCAGGTACAATCACTGTAAAATCTAATACCTGTAAGTTAGTTAGAATCGGTCATTAGTTACTGTATCTTTTCTTTTTCAAGAATATCACGGACAATAGCCAAATGATGATTTGTATGAATTTCTATAAATCGTTTGGCTTGATCTCTATTCAGAAGATTAAAAACAGGATGCTCAAAATAAGAATTGGGAGGTAATTCATCTATTTTTTCTACAAAGACTTTCGCTGAATCAAACTGCGTGAACAAATCTTCCTTATTTATCTCACTCGGAGGCAAAACAGCTTGAGGAGATTTTGCCTTCCCTCTTGGGATTTTCCCTGTCATAAAAACAAAACTACGCATCAAATTGAAATTAGACTTATAGTTTTCTGGATGAGAAAGCTCTAATGCTCTATAAATCTTATTGACAACTTTCAATGTGTGATCTAGATGCCACGCTACATTAACCTCAGAAACTTCCGTATTAATAGTATCCATTAAAGGGATGTATTCATAGATTTCTCCTAATTGCTTTTCTAAATAATTTTCTGACATCTGATTTGAGTTTGAGCAAGAAGACAAGATTAGACAAATAGATATAACAATTATTCTTAGCATCAATAAAATTATGTTGAAGTAGTCTAATCTATAAAAGAGTGCTTTGAAAAGAAAATCTTTTTAGGGCAGTTTTTAGATGAAAAAAAGAATCACTTAATAGGTATATACGGTAAGTTTAAAATATAATTTTATAGAGTTATTGAAACTCTATTAAGACCATGTCTTCGTTTTTTTGTTACTTGCTTTACATTTCACTATTTACATTTTAAAACTGTATGCAAACAAAAGAATCTTTTATGAACAGGGCGTTAGAACTAGCGCTTCTAGGTTTTGGCAAAGTAAGTCCTAACCCAATAGTTGGATGTGTTATTGTTAAAGATGGAAAAATCATAGGAGAAGGTTACCACAAAGTATACGGTGGTCCTCATGCAGAAGTAAATGCGGTAAACAGTGTAATCAACAAAGAAGACATCAAAGGATCTGATGTTTACGTCACCTTAGAACCTTGTAGCCACTACGGTAAAACACCTCCCTGTGCAGATTTATTAGTTAAACACCTTCCTAAAAAAGTTATTGTCTGTAACCTTGACCCCAATCCTTTAGTAGCTGGAAGGGGAATGAAAAAGTTAGAAGACGCAGGGATAGAGACAGAAGTAGGTGTTCTTGAAGATAAAGGTCTAGAAATTAATCGCCGCTTTTTTACATTCATGCAAGAAAAGCGACCTTATATTATTCTAAAATGGGCACAAACAGCTGATGGCTATGTGGCTAGAAAAAACTTTGATTCTAAGTGGATCAGTAATTCTTTTTCTAGAAAAATGGTGCACAAATGGCGTGCAGAAGAAGACAGTATAATGGTCGGGAGAAATACAGCTCAATACGACAACCCTAGTCTTAATGTACGAGACTGGCAAGGTAAAGACCCTGTTCGGGTAGTAATAGACTCAGAGCTGAAACTGAGCAAAGACCTTAACTTATTCGATCAAACAATACCTACCCTATGTTATAACTTAAAGCAAGATCTAGAAGATGGCCTTGTTACTTATATAAAAGTTGAGAAAGAAAATTACTTGTCAGCTATTTTTACTGATTTATTTGAGCGAAAGCTTCAATCCATCATTATTGAAGGTGGAAGTTATCTACTACAGAAATGTATAGATGAAAATTTCTGGGATGAAGCTCGAGTGTTTATGGCAAAGACAACTTTTGGAGATGGTATAAAAGCTCCAAGCTTAAAAAACGCTAAATTCATTTCAGAAAATGAACTACAAGGAGACAAACTACAAGTTCTTAGAAATATTTAAATAAATTCTATTAAGTTTGTCAACCTATTTAATACTACTTTAAAAAAGAAAACTGTTATTATGATTTTATCCGATTCTCAAATATTGGAAGAAATCAAGAAGGGAAACATACTCATTGAACCTTTCGATGAGAATTGTTTAGGCACTAATTCCTATGATGTTCATCTGGGAAGATACTTGGCCGTATATGAAAATGAAGTTTTGGATGCACGTAGTCATAATCAAATCAAGACTTTTGAGATTCCTGATGAAGGCTTCGTAATGCAACCTAACAAATTGTACCTTGGTGTAACTAAGGAGTATACGGAAACACTTTATCATGTCCCTGTTTTAGAGGGAAAATCAAGTGTAGGCAGACTTGGAATAAATGCGAGTGCAGGTAAAGGAGATGTTGGCTATTGTAACACTTGGACATTAGAAATCTCTGTATCACAGCCTGTTCGTATCTACAAAGGAATGCCAATCGGTCAAATGATTTACTTCAATGTAGAAGGAGAAATCAGAAACTATTACCATCTAAAAGAAAATGCAAAATATAGTTCACCGAGTGTAAAACCAGTTGAATCTATGCTTTGGAAAAATAAATTTTAGAAAAAGAATTTATCTACATTCATATTGAATCCGAACTGAACATTAACTTCATCAGTTCGGATTTTTTTATGCTTTTGTATTTAAGGAATGAAGGTATTGTTCAAATCAAACTAAGTTAAATCTTTACAAACCCATTCCCATAGGTTTACTTTAAGTCATCAAAATTGTGTCTCATTCTTCAGTAAAGGATGTAAATCTACAAACATCTTGTTTTAAAGGTATGAGCGAAAAGAAAGAGGTTTTAGAACTCCCTATAGGTTTATTTAGCGAACACAGGGACATTTATGAAAAAACATTTCAGACGAAAATTGATAAACATCGAAACTTCCTAAAGTTTGAATTTGGGTCTGGGAAGGGAATTATATACGAACTCAATCTATCTGAAGGAATAGATGTTGTTATTTATTCTTTCAATAAAAAAGAGGAACTTCCTTTCAAACTCAATCATGGCAGTACCAATGACAAAGTAAAATTCAATGTTTTCCTCCCCAAAGAAAATAACGAAGGATACTTTCACCATGGAATAGAATTCTCATCAGGTATTTCTTTATGGATTGGCCATAATGACTTCACCTCTGGCATTGCTCCTAAAGGTAAATCTTCATGGCTGACATTTTTTGTATCTAATACCATAATGGAATCTTATGATTTCCCTCTTTCATTAAAAAAATGGATAAACCACAATAAAAAAGAAGAATACTTAATGCTCGTTGAATCTCTTCCTCTAGAAATTGAACTACTCACCAAAAAAATTCAAGCCCAGCTCCAAGAAGACGACAAGTGGCTTGAACTGGAAATGAAAGGTCTAGCCTTACAAGTTTTATCCCTCACAATAAAATCATTCTATGCTAGAATTATTAAAAATTCAGATGTTAAATACCAACTTATTAATACTAACGATTACAAAGCTTTGCTGAAAGCTAAACAGCTCATAGATCAAAGTGAAAACCATTTTCCATTAGTCTATAATTTAGCGAAGGCGGTTAACTTAAGCTTACGAAAACTTCAACGACAGTTTAAACAAGTATTTGGGATGACTGTGACTGACTATATTCAGAAAAAAAGAATGGAAAATGCAATCGAAATGCTATCCAATGGGAAAAGCTCAATCACAGACATTGCTATGAAACTAGGTTTTGCGAGTGTTGGACATTTTTCATCTACTTTTAAAAAATATTTCCAACTCACCCCCAGAGCGTACCAACAAAAATTAAGACTTGATAAGTAAAGAATCTTTACTTGTCGTGAATATTGAACTTTTTGACGTTTTTATTTAGCTATTTAAAAATTCAAGTCACCACCTTTGTAGAGTAGACATACACTTACCATTATGACGTACAACTCACATAGCTAGACTATAGGAGTTGTAACCTAATTTATTAACACTATATCAAGTAAAAATGAAAACAATTGACCTTTTAAAAGGACTTGGTCTTGGCTCTACGCTCCTCGGAGCTGCCGTACCTTCTATCGCAGAAGATGCCCTAAAACCTAATGTAAAACAGGATGAAAAACCTAACATTCTAGTTATTATGGGAGATGATATTGGATGGTTCAATATCAGCGCATACAATGACGGAATGATGGGCTATAAAACACCAAATATCGATAAAATAGCCAATGAAGGAATTCGTTTTACAGATGCTTATGCTCAACAATCCTCTACCGCTGGTCGTTCTGCCTTCATTACAGGACAAATGCCTTTCCGTACAGGTTTATTGAAAGTAGGATTGCCTGGTGCTGAACTAGGAATACAAAAAGAAGACCCTACTTTGGCTGAATTATTAAAACCACTAGGTTATACTTCAGGACAGTTTGGTAAAAACCACTTAGGAGATAAAGACGAATTCTTACCAACTAACCACGGATTTGATGAATTCTATGGAAACCTTTATCACTTGAATGCTGAAGAAGAGCCAGAGCACCCAGACTATCCTTCTGATCCAGCATTTAGAGAACAATTTGGTCCGAGAGGAGTCATTCATTCTACAGCCGATGGCCCAATCCGTGATACAGGACCATTGACCAAAAAGCGTATGGAAACTATTGATGAAGAAGTTTTAGATCATGCTAAAGACTTTATCAACAAGGCCGTAAAAGAAGAAAAACCATTCTTTACTTGGGTAAATACATCAAGAATGCACGTTTGGACGCACTTGAAAAAAGAATCTCAAGGAGTAACAGGACAAGGAGTTTATGCAGATGGTATGGTTGAACATGACAACCATGTTGGTGAATTGCTTCAATTACTTAAAGAATTAGGCATTGAAGAAAATACAATTGTAGTATACGCAACAGACAATGGTGCACAAGTTTGTTCATGGCCTGACGGAGGTACTATTCCATTTAGAGGAGAGAAAAATACAACTTGGGAAGGTGCTTTCCGTGTTCCGATGATGGTAAAATGGCCTGCAAAAATTAAAGGTGGACAAATTTCAAACGACATCATTTCACTAGAAGACTGGGTTCCTACACTAATGGCCGCTGCTGGTGATACAAACATCAAAGGAAAATTATTGAAAGGCCATCAAGCTGGAGATATGAACTACAAAGTTCATTTAGATGGATATAACTTCTTACCATATTTTGAAGGAAAAGAAGAAGAAGGTCCACGAAACGAATTCTACTACTTCTCTGATGATGGTTCTTTATCTGCTATCCGTACAGGTGACTGGAAAGCCATTTTCTCAGCACAAGAATCAAAAGGATTAGATGTTTGGGCTCGTCCATTCACTACTTTCAGAGCACCATACTTAGTTAATTTGCGTCAAGATCCATTTGAAAGAGCAATGGAAGAAGGCATGTCTTACAATAAGTGGATGTATGAGCATGTATTTATGTTTGCTCCTTCTCAAAAGAATGTTCAGAAGTTATTGATGACATTCCAAGAGTACCCTCCAAGACAGCGTCCTGGTTCTTTCACTATTGATGATGTTTTCAAAAGTATCCCAACAGTAAAGGAGAGAGAAGTACTTAAAAAATAGTCCATTTAGTATTGTTTCATTTGAGGTTAATTTCCCTCCTAAATCTTAGGATTTGGGAGGTTTTTATCTCCAAATTGACATATCTAAAAACTATTAACAATTCAATCCTAATTGCCCCAAAACAAAAAGACTACTCATATTGAGTAGTCTTTTGCAGTATTTACTATGAAATAAATACTAGCTTCTTTTCCATAAGCTATCTACAAAATAACCTTTTGAATCAAAAAAATGTTCAACAACTTCAAAACCTGTTTGAGCTGCTAATTTCTCGATCTGTTCTAGGTCGTATTTTTTGGATAACTCTGTATAGATTAACTCATTTTTCTCAAAGCTGATATGTTGTTGTAAATTTCTAAAGAAGATATCTTGCTTCTCAATACTTACCAAATAACTTTTGACTTCTCCCGAAATTGGATCGTAGTGACTATAAAAGTCAAATTTTGATTGATCTATTTCCGCCCCTAATTCTTCTTGCATACGATCTAAAAGATTCATGTTAAATGCCCTAGTTATTCCTTTTGGGTCATCATAAGCAAGCTTAATCGTTTGTGGATTTTTCTTGAGGTCAAAACCTGTTAGCAACTTATCTCCTTTCTTTAGATTGCTAGCAAATAACTTTAACAAGTCTATCACTTCACTATCCTTATAATTACCAATATTACTACCCAAGAATAATAATAAAGTAGGCGTACCTGTCTGTGAAAGTTTATGCAGTTCTTTGTAATAGTCTCCTATTAGAGAATCAAACTTAAGTTTTGGAAGACTCTTTTTTAGTTTTGCTTCCAAAGTTTGAATTGCTCCGCTTGAAATATCTATCGGGCTAAAGTTGAATGAAAGATCCTGTGTTAAAAAATGACGCAAAAGCTCTGTTGTTTTAAGACCATCCCCTGCCCCTAGCTCTACAACTCGATAAGTTTGATCAAATTGACAAGCTTCAAAAATTGTATTCCCTTTATTTTGAAGAATTTCAAACTCACAGTTGGTAAGGTAATATTCAGGCATATCCATAATTTCTCTAAAAATTTGACTGCCTTTGTCATTATAGAAAAATTTGGATGAAATAGACTTAGGACTTTGAGAAAACCCTTCTAAAACTTCTTTTCCGAATTCGCTTAAATTGATCTCGCTAATCTTATTCCTGTAAATTGCCATTGGTAATGTGGGTGAAAAAAGTTTCTATATGTTTTTCTACTATGGTTAGGAGAAGTAGCAACTGAAGCGCCCCTAAGTACCATTTGATTTATCATGAATTTCCCATTGTATTCGCCTATTGCGCCTTCAGCTTTAGCAAATTTAGGATAAGGTAAGTAAGCACTGTTAGTCCATTCCCAACGAGTACCCCAGTTAAATTGGTCAGAAGCCGCTTCCCATTCAAACTCTGTTGGAAGTCTCATGCCTTTCCATTCTGCAAAAGCAGCAGCTTCATAATAACTCACATGAGATAAGGTAGCATCCAAATCCAATTCTTTCATACCTGCTAGCGTGTAAGTAAACCACTTCCCTTCTATCTTCTTCCAATACAAAGGAGCATCTACCTCACTTTCCTTGCGCCACGCCCATCCTTCATCCAACCACAAATCAAATCGTTCATAACCATCATCTTCTATAAACTGAACGTATTCACGATTCGTCACCAACCAATCAGTTATTTCATAAGAATGAAGAAAAACTTTATGCCTTCCTAACTCATTATCATAACAAAATCCGTCACCTTCAAATCCGATATCATAAATTCCTTCATCGAGCTTCAACCATTGCTTTTTAGCCTCTAAAGGCTTGTTGATTTTTGTATTCGGATAGACTTCTGGTTTTAAAGGATTGAGACTAAGTGTATATTTTGTATCTGTGATAAAAAGCTCTTGGTGTTGTTGTTCATGATTTAAACCAAGCTCTAAAAGCGTTTCTAATTCGTTTATATTTTCGGGGTTAGATTGGAATAACTCGGTTATTTTCTGGTCAACGTATTTTCTGTATTCAAAGACTTCTTTTACGCTTGGGCGAGTCAACACACCTCTATTAGCTCTCTCGACTCTATCGCCAACAAGGTTGTAGTAACTATTGAATAAAAAAGAGAATTTAGGGTGAAAAACTTTATAACCCCCCAAATGCTTCTTCAAAATAAACTCCTCAAAAAACCATGTTGTATGTCCTAAATGCCATTTTGGAGGACTAACAAAAACAGCTGGTTGAGGAATGTAATCTTCGGTATGGAGTGGTTCACAAAGCGACTCAGTATAATTTCGAATTTCTAGATACCGTACAAGTGTATCGTGAGTAGTAAAAAGTTCCAAGGTTAAGGTAACTATGATAAATTAAACATAAACGTTCTTTTGAGTTACGAGAATATTGGAGAAAAAACAAGAAAAAACACGATATATAGCCTTCTTAATCATTTGTTAAGACAGAGGTGAACTAGACTTTTCATCCGATTATTACTTAATGTCTATGAATCCACATATGACTTTCACTATCATAAGTTATAACTTCACCATAACTATCTACATAGTCTAGATTGAAGTGATTTCCCAGTCTTGTGTAAAGGTATTTTCCTCTGATTAGAATACCTCCTAAAGCCGTACTAGGAACTTCCTCTAAGCAATACTTTAACTTATGTGGATATTCTCCTTTTTCATGATGAAAAGTTTCAATGTGCTGAATGATATCCTCAGCTCTTTCGTGCGTTAATTCCCCTTCATAATCTAAAATAAAAACAGCACAACCAATCGCTAAAAAACTTGAAAAGGAATAGGCAAAACAATGCAGCATTCGCTCAAACTTCTTTACCAACTTCATCAATACTCCAGCTCCAAAAGAGGCAATTGCGATAATTAATGCGATAGAAAAGGTAATGGTAGGTGATGCAAAGACAGTTTCTAATTCAAGAAGTAAATCAATTTGGAAACATAAGCTAGCAACACCAATGAGTAATGCTTTTTTCATAAGAACAATGATAGTATTAGGTTATTTTTATTCGTTAGTTCTACAAATTTAAGGCTTTAGAGAGGCTAAATGTTTCTCTTTTTGGAGAGGATAATGTTGTGTGTAAGTTTTTGGGTATAAAAAAAGCGATTTTCTCTTTTCAGAAAACCGCTTTAACTCTTGAGCGAGAAACGAGACTCGAACTCGCGACCCCAACCTTGGCAAGGTTGTGCTCTACCAACTGAGCTATTCTCGCATTTTGTGATACAAAAGTAGATGTCCGATTTGAAAAAAGCTAATTCATAAATAGACAAAATACTTAATAAAAATTAATACTATTTTTTGACTAATTTAAAGACATGATATAAAATCGTATCAATTAGGAGATAAATGTCATTGATCTTCTTAATCTAAAATTGAAATTTTGGGAAAAATTCAGACTAACTAACTATGGAAATATCAAACATTGCAATTATTGGTGGAGGGAATTTAGGGAAATCGATAGCTAATGGACTACTAAACAGTGAGTTTCTTTCTGCAGAGAACCTTTATGTGACTCGTAGAAAGCTTGAAAAACTAAATGACCTAAAAGAAAGAGGCGTTAATACGACAAATGATAATGTTTTTGCTGCTCAACAAGCTAATCTCATTATTTTGGCAATCAAGCCCTTTCAAATTAAAGACGTATTGACGGAGCTTAATACTGTTCTTGACCCCAAAAAGCATGTTTTGGTATCTGTAGTTACAGGAGCAAGTCTTGAAGACATGCAGTCTGTAGTTGGAAAAGAGATTGGTTTATTCAGAGCAATGCCCAATACGGCGATTGCCATTAGTGAATCTATGACTTGTATCTCTACCAACAATACGAGTCCTGAGGAACAAGCCACTGTAGTAGATTTGTTCTCTCAATTAGGTAAAGCGGTTATCATTGATGATTCGCTTATGGCAGCCGCTACGGTTTTAGGAGCTTGTGGTATCGCTTATGCCATGCGATTTATCAGAGCTGCTTCACAAGGAGGTATAGAAATTGGTTTTGGAGCTGAAATCTCTCAATTGATTGCCTCTCAAACAGTAAAAGGTGCCGCATCATTATTATTGGAATCTGGACTACACCCAGAACAAGAGATTGATAAAGTAACTACGCCACAGGGTTGTACCATAGCAGGCTTAAATGAAATGGAACACCAAGGCTTTAGTTCATCTCTGATCAAAGGAGTGAAGACCTCTTTCAATAAAATTAGTGATATTGAAGAAGATGTTTAATTTGTTAATATTGGAATTAGTTTAGTTTACTTTTATTTGTAATTAATTAATTCTTGAGCCTTTTAAGCTGAAGGCTAATTATTTAACTTCACGCTGTATTTTAACAGTTCACACCTTAATTTATCTGAAGGATGTGAAGTTAAATTTAACGTCAGATATTGGTTTGTGTGTAATATATAAATTCTTGTAACCTTGAAAAAGATTGCTGTATTTACTTCAGGTGGTGATGCACCTGGTATGAACGCATGTGTTAGAGCTGCGGTAAGAAGTGCTATTTATAATGGTGTTGAGGTTGTGGGTATCATTAGAGGATACAAAGGGATGATCGAAGGAGATTTTCAACCTCTATCTTCTCACTCAGTAAGTAACATTATTCAGAAAGGTGGTACTATTTTGAAATCTGCGCGTTGCGAAGAATTCAAAACGAAAGAAGGAAGAGCGAAAGCTTATGACCAATTAGTAAAAAATGGAATCGAGGGATTGATTGCTATTGGTGGAGATGGTTCTTTCACTGGTGCTGATCTATTCTTGAAAGATTTCGACATTCCTACAATTGGATGTCCTGGTACGATTGACAATGACCTTTACGGTACTGATTATACGATTGGATTCGATACAGCTGTAAACACAGCCTTAGATGCTATCGATAAAATTAGAGATACGGCTGACTCTCACGACCGTGTATTCATGATTGAAGTTATGGGACGTAACTCAGGTTACATCGCTGTTCAATCTGGTATTGGTGGTGGAGCTGAGCTCGTAATGATCCCTGAATACCAAACTACTTCAGAGGAAGTAATCCATGCTTTATCGAAAGGTAAAGAAAATAAGAAAGCTTCATCTATCGTAGTTGTGGCTGAAGGTAAAGTAGCTGGACGTGTTCATGATATCGCTAAAGATGTGAAAGAAGCACTTCCTCACTTCGATATTCGTGTGTCTACGCTTGGTCACATCCAAAGAGGTGGCAAGCCATCTGCACTAGACCGTATTTTGGCTTCTCGTATGGGTGTTGCTGCTGCAGAAGCACTATTGAACGGACGTAAGAATGAAATGGTTGGTATCATCGATGATAAAATCGTATTTACTCCATTCTCTGATGCAATTTCTAAGAGCAAGCCATTGAATGATGACCTTGTGAAAATGGTAAACGTTCTTTCTATCTAAGAATTAAATTCGATCGGAAATATAAAAAGGAAATGAGCTGTCAGTTCATTTCCTTTTTTATTTTAAGATAATCGAGTTTTTACTTAGCTATAAGCATAGGCTGCCAATCATTAGTGAAAACGTGATCAGAAATTCCTTCTTGAATCATTAGAATTTTTTCATTTTCACTTTCTGCTCTTGCCAATAAGACCTTTTCTGAAGTATCTAAATTCAATAAACTCTTATTGATAATACATGCATAAGGTGTAATAGCTGCTCTTTTTAAATCTTTCGTTAACTGTATTGCTTCTTGAACTGGAGTGTTTTCAGCCAAAGTAACTACGACTACTTTTGTATAGTTTTTGTCTTGAAGACGCATAAAAGGAGTCGTGATTTTATCCGTATTACCTGTCCTACTCTTTTTCACCATCTGATGATAATCACGCGTCTGCTCCATCAGAAGTAAAGTATGACCTGTCGGAGCTGTATCAAGTATTACTACTTTTCTTCTAGCTTCTCTGATCAGAGCGCTAAAAGCATTAAATACAGCCACTTCTTCTGTACAAGGAGACCTTAAATCTTCTTCAAGCAAAGCCAATTGATCTTCAGATAGCCCTCGTCCTTTTATTTTCAGCTCTTTTTGAATATGTCTTTCAACTTCTTCTTTCGGATTCACCGATGATACTTCAAGATTCTCATATTGACGATCTAACATCAAATGAATATGTGAAGCAGGATCAGTAGTAGAAAGATGAACTTTAATACCTTTTTCGGCCAAAGAAGTAGCTAATTCAACTGCCATACTTGTTTTTCCGACACCACCTTTACCCATCATCATGACCAATCCATGATCTTGAGAAGCTAATTCTTCCACAAGTTCTGTAACCTTAGGCATTTCGTTTTTATCATGTTCTTGGATATGGTCAGTCATACTAACCTGATGGTATAAAAAGGCCTCAATCTGAGGAACACCAACAATATCATAGGCCAAAAGTGGTGTTTGTTCAGAAGATAGTGTCTTCAAATGCGAAGGCATATCATCTAACTGCTGAGCTACAACATCATGGTATTGAACAGCTAGAGAATCCATTTTATTTTCAGACTCAAAAACACCATTCACTATCAGATATTGATTTTCTATCCCTCTTTCAGCTAAAGCTATACTTGTCTTTTCAGCCTCAAAGTTTGCGGCTCTATCTGGTCTAGTCACTAAAACTAGAGTGGTTAAGTCGCTATTTTTTAAAGTTGAAATACTTTGCTTGTACCATTGTTGGTTCACTTTCAAGCCTGAGGTTGGCCCAGCACAAGTATTTGTATCAGGATTGTCTGTGATAAAATTATCCCAAGCAGCTGGTAATTCCAGCAATCGTAAGGTATGCCCTGTTGGAGCTGTATCAAAGATAATGTGATCGTAAGTTTTACTCATTTCAGGGTCTGCCAAAAATTGAGTAAAACGGTCAAATGAAGCTATTTCTGTAGTACAAGTTCCTGAGAGTTTTTCCCTCATACGTCTAAGTTGTGCTTCAGATATTTTATCTTCAAAAGGCTTTAAAATATGCTCTCGATAATTTTCAGAAGCTAACTCTGGGTCAATATTTACAGCCGATAGGTTAGGTACTTGAGAAATTTCAACAATATGGCCATCTATTTTTTGTTGAAAAACTTGCCCTAAGTTACTCGCGGGGTCAGTGCTAATAAGAAGAGTCTTTTTTCCTTCTCTTGCTAATTTCAAAGCAGTAGCACACGACAAAGATGTCTTACCAACACCACCTTTACCTGTAAAAAAATAAAACTTCGTAGGATGATTTAGAAATTCAAGCATATAAATAAAAGCCTTGTTTGTTATACCGTTTAAACAACCAAACTTAGGATTATTTGTTGAGTCTATTAGGGAAAACTAACAGATTTTTTGAGTAAAGTAGGATTAAAAATAACTACCCGATTTAGAGTTCTATTTTTAAATCAAATAAACCTAAAAACTCAAGCATTAAAACCTTAGTAGAAAGGTAATTTTTTACCTTCAAGACCAATACCAAAACTCGAAAATCGATTACCTAATTCTTTGTTTTTACTTTAACCCAACTGACAATGATCGACACTTGGCATACCCTTATCTCATCTCAAAAAGTGGTAGGTATTTCTGAATTACTCTCTGAAAATGTCATGCTCCACTCTCCTGTAGCTTACAGACCTATACAAGGCAAACATAAAGTAATGATGTACCTTACAGCGTCATTCTACACCTTTATCAATGACAGTTTCAAATATGTTCGCGAAGTAAGAAATGGCAATACTGCCTTTCTTGAATTTGAAGTAGTTATTGATGGTACTTTTGTAAATGGAATAGATGTGATTGAATGGAATGAGGAAGGAAAAATAACTGACTTTAAAGTAATGGTAAGGCCACTCAGAGGTGTTCAGACCATTCATGATAAAATGAACATGATGCTTGAAAGTACGATATAAAAAAAGAAACGCATCCACAAAAAAGATGCGTTTCTACAAATATAGATTCTACTAATCACACAAGTTCTCTTCATTTCGATATCCTTGATTGTCTTTATACCAATCAGGGGTATCTATACCGCTAGATTCAGCCCAATTTTTAAATCGGTGATAACTGTTTGTTATATCTCGATTTTCTCTTGGCGGTTTAAAGCTATGAATAATATCAATAGCCCAAGGGTGATTATTTGCCGTTTTATAATATCGTGAGGCATTCTCATCTGAGTCATCATCATCTGTGCCAAAGAAGCTATTATCAGCTAAAGCAGTCGGCAGTTTATCTGCAAGATGGACCTCTTTAGAACGGTCGGCATTGATAAACATAAATGGATTCATATTAGCAATGGTAAGCGGTGTCCCATCTATTGGTTCTGTGAAGATAATTCTAATATCAATCTCCTCTCCTTCCTGATTACAATTGTCTTGTGTAGCATGGCTATAAGCATCCTCAAAAACAATTACAACGGTTCGGCTTCCTTGACCATCTTCCATACCCTTATCATTCAAGGTAGTTAGACTTCTTGTTCTTCTTGAGCCTGTCACAGATTCTACTAAACTTGCATCTACAGGTATCTCAACTCCAAAACCATTATGAAGATCGCCCACTAATGATTTCACTCTAAATTTACCCCAAAGCTCTTTTACTTGGTTTTGTGCATTTGCAACAAGCGTATATCTATAATTCACCACCAAATCATTGAAATCATAATCTCCTTTCTTAGGCCATAAATCTTCAAAACCATACGAACCCCATCCCAATTTACTTGGCCCATAAATATCTGTTGCTCTATCTGGGTCATTCGGATAATCATCATTAACATCCAAAACGCCATCTCCATCTGAATCCGTTTGATCTAACTCATCTTCAGTACATGGCAATGAACCTAGATCATTGATTTTATGATTGTAAGTTTTTCTAACTGTCCAAGCCCCATCAGCTTTATCCATCTCAATTAATTGAGAATTGCTATCGTTTGTCCCCATGTACAATCGATCATTACGGTCTATAGCCATCGATGTTGGTTGGAAAGGAAGATTTTCTGCACTAATACGGGTTGTATAAGCTTTTCCTTCACTATCATTCAATTCATCAATTCGATAAAGCCCAGAGAAACAACACATATAAATTGTTCCATCTAATGAAATCGCAACATCACCACCACTTACAGGGTCTTGCAAACCGACAATATCGTATGAACTTACAACTTCATTATTTATGGGATTGATTAAATGCATTTTTTGGTTGTGGGCGATATACAGAAGCCCATTGGTATTATTGAATTCCATTCTCGGATATTGCTTCCCGAATGGGTTTCCTTGATGAATTTCTTGGAAAGTACCTGCATCAATATCATAGGTACGAAGCGTTGTATTTGTATTATAATACACCAATCGGTTTGCACGATCTACAGCACAAGCTATTGAACCTCCACCTACTAAATCAGGCAACATTGAAGAATCATAGGTGTCATCACCACTCGCAATCGTAAAAAATTCACCATTACCGTTTACGCCATAAAGTACCTCAGAGCAACCTGCTGTAGCAGCTCTAGCATTTGAGTTTGTTCTTATTCTTACGTTGTTTGGAATTTCATCTGCCTCAAATACGTGTTCTACTCTTCGATTTAATACATCGAGAGTTTGCCCTCTCACAATACCCATTTGATTTCTTTCTACATAAATTTCAGTAGTAGACGTTGGCAAAGTCATGTTTATATCCAAAACACCATTTACAGCGGTACCGCCACCAATCTCTATCATCTGACGTGCTTCATCGAGGATATAGATAGTATAACTTGCACTAATTGTTGGATTTTCTTCTGTGAAATAAAGCTGAACTCCTGAAGCTGTTTCAAAATTAAAGTTTGAATCCACTCTTAAATCTTCAAAAGAAGTTCCTTCATCTTGAAGGTCTGGATTATAGTCTAGTTGTGGTTCACAGGCCACAATGCCACCTGCTAGCGCAAGTAGAAATATATAGTTTTTTCTCATTGTAGGTTTTAGGTTTACATCATGCTTGGCAGCTTGATGTATTTCTGTTCTTGATTTGTAACTAAAGTAGATAGTAGTTCAGAATACTCTCCAATATTCTTACACTATGCTAATTCTAAAACCTTCAACCTAATACCTAATTTATGAGTTCAGTGTAAAACTTTCACATTCGAAAGTTCTTCCGTTTGAAATGAATTTTCTTATTAAAATGAAAAAAGCCCAATTCAATACCTGAATTGGGCTTATATATTTCTCAATAAGAATTACTTCACTAATTCACCGTAAAGGTCAAACTCAGAAGCATCAACGATTTCTACCTCAGCAAAATCACCGATTCTGATAAAAGTGTCATCATTCACTTCTACCAAAACTTCATTATCAACTTCTGGAGAATCAGCTTCTGTTCTTCCTACAAAATATCCTCCTTCTATTTTATCGAAAAGGACTTTGTAACGATTACCAACTTTACTTTCATTGATTTCACGAGAAATTTCTTCTTGAACATCCATGATTTCATTGGCACGAGCTTGTTTTTCTTCGCCTGTCAACTTATCCTCATAAGTAAATGAATGTGTTCCATCTTCATGAGAATAAGGGAAAACACCCAAACGATCGAAACGCATCTTACGAACAAACTCGATTGTTTCTTGATGATCTTCCTCTGTTTCACCTGGGTGACCAGCAATCAATGTTGTACGAAGTGTGATATTTGGCACTTTCTCACGAATAGCCGCAACCAACTCTTCTGTTTTCTCTCTGGTGATACCTCTTCTCATCAGTTTTAACACATTGTTAGAACCTGTTTGAAGTGGAATATCCAAATAGTTACATACATTGTCTCGCTCGTTCATCACATCCAAGACATCCATCGGGAAACCTGAAGGATAAGCATAATGCAATCTGATCCATTCCAAACCTTCAATATCTGAAAGGGCACGCATCAAATCTGCTAGTTTACGCTCTTTGTAAATATCTAGACCGTAGTATGTCAAGTCTTGTGCAATCAGAAGAATTTCTTTCGTTCCTTTAACCACTAAGCTCTTTGTTTCAGAAACCAATTCTTCGATTGGCTTAGAAATGTGCTTACCTCTCATGATAGGAATTGCACAGAAAGAACATGGTCTATCACAGCCTTCTGCAATCTTCAAATATGCATAATGGTGATCTGTAGCCAAAAGACGTTCTCCTAAAAGTTCTTTTTTATAATCTGCATTTAGGGCACGAAGAAGATTAGGAACATCTCTTGTACCAAAGAAAGCATCAACTTCAGGAATCTCATTTACCAAATCAGCTTTATAGCGTTCTGACAAACAACCTGAAACATAAAGTTTATCTACTAAACCTTCTCTTTTCGCATCGGCATAACGAAGAATTGTATCAATTGACTCTTGTTTTGCGGCATCAATAAAACCACAAGTATTAATCAATACAATTCCAGAATCATCATCGGTAGATTCGTGCTCTACTTCAATGTTGTTTCCTTTCAACTGTGTCATGATTACTTCAGAGTCTACTAAGTTTTTAGAACAACCTAAAGTAATGATATTGACTTTATTCTTTTTAAGTGTCTTGGTTTTCAAGGCTAACCTATTTTAAATTTCGGAGTGCAAAATTAAGGATTCCAATTTGCTTTTGGAAACTTTACCGCTTTTGAAACAATAATCTGTGTATTCTCGCAGATTCACTTGCCATACATTAACAAAAAACACGAAGATTGACTATCTTTTATGAGTCTTTGGATATAAAACTTTTTTTTCTGAAAATCGTTTTGTAATCAATCACAAAAGAAGAAAAAAGACTTAGCTATTTAAGAAGTTAGAAACCATGGAAGAATTGAAAAAAACAGCCTTGGTGATTGGTGCTACGGGTTTGGTTGGAAAAAATCTTGTTCAACTATTATTGCATGACGCAGCATATGATAAAGTAATAGTTTTTGCAAGAAGGTCTACTAACATTGGACATTCTAAGCTGCAAGAGCACATTGTAGATTTTGACCATATTGAGAGTTGGAAAGAATTACTAAAAGGTGATGTACTTTTTTCGGCAATGGGGACTACAATCAAAAAAGCAGGAAGCAAAGACGTGCAGTACAAAATAGATTACACTTATCAGTATGATGTAGCAAAAGCGGCATCAGAACAAGGAGTCAATCAATATGTATTGGTCTCATCTTCTGGCGCTAATGCTAAATCTCCAATTTTTTATGCTCGCATGAAAGGTGAATTAGATGAAGCGGTAATCAAACTCAATTTTGAAAAGGTAGCGATCATCCGACCATCAGTCTTGGTAGGTGAACGTGAAGAAAGAAGATTTGGAGAAATGATTGGAATTAAATTGGGGAAAGTTCTTTCTGCCATTCTTCCTCCAATAGCCAAATACAAACCAATCAGAGGCGAAACCGTTGCTCAAGCCATGATCAATAGCTTAAAAGTACCTACAGATAAAAAATTATTGGTTTATGAATTAGATAGTGTTTTTACACTCGCTAAGATTCATTCAGTCTAAATCATACACGTTAAAAAACACCTAAGTCACTCAAGTCCAAATGAGTGACTTTTTTATGCCTCTTTACTAAAGTATACCAATAAATTCAGTTCAGAATCATAAATTTCCACCTCTCCTAGTTCTTGTATTAATCAATGTTAAATAATACAATTTCTGATAATCGGAATCTCTCGATTGATTATCAAATAGATAACATTTTCTATAAAGTGGCTTTACAAATTTTCACAATTGAAAATGAGAAAAAGACGATGTTTTAATGTTAAGAGATAGTGACCGAAAGGCAATTTTGTTACTTTTGCAAGTCCAAAACAGAAAAATCATTTTATACGAATTATAGAGAGACCATGAGAGTTTGGGATAAGGAATTTGTTCCGTATATCAGTAAAGAAAAACTTCATAACCGTGTCCAAGAAATGGGAAAACAGCTTACTGCTGATTATGAAGGAGAAAAGCCTGTTTTCATCAGTATCCTTAACGGTGCATTTATGTTTACTTCAGACTTGTTGAAGGAAACTAAATTGGAGTGTGAAGTTACTTTCGCTAAAATGTCTTCTTACGAAGGAACTGAAAGTACAGGGACAGTTCGTACTCTGATCGGTGTTGATAATAATATCAAAGGAAAGCACGTAATCATTGTAGAAGACATTGTTGATACGGGTCGTACAATGAAGAAAATGATTGAAGATATTGAGGCTTTAGAGCCTGCTTCTATCAAAGTAGTAACTTTGCTTTCTAAACCTGATGCAAGAGTTGTAGAAGTACCAGTTGACTATGTTGGTTTCGAAATCGACAACCTATTTGTAGTAGGCTATGGCTTAGACTACGACGAATTAGGAAGAAACATCGACGAGATTTTAATCGTTAAAGAATAAAGCAAGTCAGAGAAAGAAGTATGTTTCTTTCTCAAAAAATTATATCTTGAATAAGCTCCAATGGTTATCTTGCTATTGGAGCTTATTGCTTTTTAGACTATTGTATAACATATAACGTTGAAGACCATGGCTTTAAATTTAGGAAGGTTAAAAGAACTGGTCGCACAAGGTGAAGGGGAACATATCGAGTTCAAGAATAAAGCAGCAGACCCTGTCAAAATCATGAAAGAGGTTGTTGCTTTTGCTAATAAATCGGGTGGATACTTGATCGTGGGCGTCACAGATGACGGAGGAATAAAAGGTGTAAAAGATGCTATGGAAGAGATGTTTGTTTTAGAGCAAACAATTGCATCTTATTGCAAACCCGTTGTCAATTACGATGCTTTTACCGTAAATATAAATGCCCACAAACAGGTAGTGGTTTTCAAAATTCATGAAAATGAACGAAAGCCCGTTTTCTTGCTATACAACAAAAATAAGAAGATCGGCAAAGCATATATCAGAGTTGAAGACCGAAGTGTACAAATGAGTCCTGAGCTAAGGTCCATCATGAAAGCAAGATGGCGAGGCGACGAAGGCTTATTTTCCTTTGGCGAGAAAGAACGTAAACTTATGCAGTTTATGGAAAACAACCCGAAAACCACCGTTGAAGAGTTTAGCAAGTCAGAAAATATCCCTCTAAAAGAAGCTGCAATGCTTTTTGTACAACTGACTATTTCAAATGTACTTGAAGTGATACCTGGTGAAATGAGTGATTACTTCATGTTGGTAGAAAAAGATGATGAAGTATAAGGAAGCAAGACATGTTTCCTTTTTTTAATACTTCTACACACATTTATCTCAATCATCTAAGGACTTACAGCTGTGCTTTTTAGTACAATTCTGCTAAATTGCAGGACTATTGGAAAAAGGCGATTTTCATATCCCTTTATGAGTGATTGAATTGAAAAGAAGCATATGTTTTTTAATCAGAATATCCGTTACTTACGCAAACTTCACCAATTAACCCAAGCTGAATTGGCGAAAGAAATTGGCTTAAGTAGAAAAAATATAAGTGCCTACGAAGACCGCTCTCAACCTAAGTTGAATGTTCTTCTAAAAATAGCACAACATTTTAATGTCTCTGTAGATCATCTTCTTACTCGAAACTTGGGTGAAGAAGCCATCAAAGCGAGTTCTGTCGTTGAAGAAAATGAAAAATTCACTTCTGGAACAAATCTCAGAGTCCTAAGTATCACCGTAGATCATGACAATAACGAAAACATTGAGCTAGTTCCTCAGAAAGCTTCTGCTGGTTACGCAAGTGGTTTTGCTGATCCAGAATTTTTGAAAGAACTGCCAAAATTTCAATTACCATTCCTTTCTGCCAATAAAACCTATCGTGCTTTTGAAGTAAAAGGGGATTCCATGTTACCGCTTCTACCCGGAAGTATTGTGATTGGAGAATTGGTTTTGGATTGGAATGAGCTTCGTGAAGGTGAAATCTGTGTAGTCATCGCAAAATCAGAAGGCGTCGTTTTGAAAAAAGTATACGACAAGCTGAAAGAGCGTAACAGCTTCCTATTGAAATCAAATAACCCTCAATATCCTCACTTTGAACTTCCTATTGATGAAATTCAAGAAGTTTGGAGATATTCTGCGCACATCGCTTCTAGTTTCCCTGAAGATGTGATGGATAGAGATGATTTGAATCAGACCATTGAGCGTTTGAAAGATGAAATCTACGAACTGAATCATCAGAAATAATCAACGAAAACAAGCTTGAGAGGCTAGAAATATAAACATTGAGCAATGAGTAAACTGAAAGAAAGATTTATAAAATACGTTCAGTATGATACTGAATCTGTACCTGGAGTTGAGCAAATTCCAAGTACAGCTAAACAATTTAACCTAGCAAAAGACCTTGCTGAAGAGTTGAAAGAAATTGGAATGACAGATGTTTCAATTGATGACAACTGTTACGTTATGGCTACGCTTCCCGCCAATGTAGAAGAGAAAGTACCAACTATCGGCTTTGTCGCTCACGTTGATACATCTCCAGATCTTACAGGTAAAGATGTAAAGCCACAAGTTTGGGAAAACTACGATGGTAAGGATATTGTCTTGAACAAAGAACAAAACATTGTCCTTTCAGTAGAAGATTCTCCTTTATTGAAGAATTATGTAGGTCAAACGATCATCACTACTGATGGAACTACCCTCCTTGGTGCAGATGATAAAGCAGGTGTTGCAGAAATTGTAACAGCAATGGATTACTTGATTCAGCATCCTGAAATTAAACACGGAGATATCAAAGTTTGCTTCACTCCTGACGAAGAAGTAGGTAGAGGTGCAGACTTATTTGATGTTGAAAAGTTTGGTGCTGATTGGGCTTATACTCTTGATGGAGGCCCACTTGGGGAATTCGAATATGAAAACTTCAATGCGGCTTATGCAGAGCTAACTTTCATTGGTCATAATGTACACCCAGGTACAGCTAAAGACACAATGATCAACTCCATGATGACCGCGGCTCGTTTTATCAATGCTTTGCCGGCCAATGAAGTACCAGAACATACTGAAAAATACGAAGGTTTCTTCCACTTACTTCAAATGGAAGGTGGTGTAGAGAAGACTACTCTAAAATATATCATTCGTGATCACGATCGTCAATTGTTCGAAGACCGCAAAACATTGATGAAAGAAATCGTGAAAGAAATGAATGCATCTTTTGCTGAACCAATGATTGAATTGGTGATCAAAGATCAGTACTACAACATGAAAGAAAAAGTAGTACCGAATATGCAGATTGTAGAATTGGCTTTACAAGCTTACGACGAGCTTGGAGTGCCAAAAGATGTAAAAGCTATTCGTGGAGGAACTGACGGCGCAAGACTTTCATACATGGGATTACCTTGTCCGAATATCTTTGCTGGAGGTCATAATATGCACTCTCGCTACGAATTCGTTCCTTTAGAAACAATGGAGAAATCTGTGGAGGTTATCTGTAGAATTGTAGCATTGAACTACGAAAGATTTAAATAAGAAGTGCTAAACTTCTAAAAATAAATGAGCCCTTAACAATTGATGTTAAGGGCATTTTTGTATCACATTGTACTATACAAGCGTTATTTAGTACTAAATGTAATTTGATAGTTATCTTTAACAGCCTCTAAAATTGTATTCAACTTCAGTGTCTTTCCTCTTTTATAAAAGACATTCAGTTTTTTAGACTGCATATTACCTTCTTCAATTTCCCCTGACTTGATAGCACTCACAGCCAAGTTGTAATATTGTAAAGCTGATAATTCCTTTATATCTACTTTTTCAGCAAGCCCTTCGCCTTCTAAAGGAAGTGGAGCTGAAATTGTACGTATCCCTCTTGTACTATTCGCATTCAAATGCTTAGACATTCTTCTTTCAACTTGACTTTTCTTATAAATGAATCCATTTACAGGATCTGTCGTTTCTAGGAAGAGCTTTTTCCCTTCTTTGGTCTGGACCGTGATAAAAGCATGAACGTCACTAGAATAAAGTTGATATTCAATACCGTTTCTCTCAAAGATATGGGCAAACAATAATGAACCTGACAAACAACCGAACTCTTTCGTTTCAAACATATCAGCGAAAAGACTTTCTCGATTGTAATGTACCAAATGAGTTCTATGCAATTGGTTGAACAATTTTCTGATTGCTCTAAACTCACCTTTTTTAGATTTCCAAGTAGCAAATTCATCACTGATTGAGTCAATCTCATTTTCAATCACTTTGATTCTGCTACCTCTAATAGAAGTACTTGGAGCTAAACCTAAATAAAGAATATTCTCGCCTGTATTGATCTGCTCAGGGTGATTTAAAACAAAATGTTCAAGAGGTGAATTTGTAGCTGTACGTGGGAATACTTCTTGAGCATTTGTGCTTAATGCCATGTTTAAAACGATGAAGATCAATATGGATACGAGAGTTTTCAATAGGCTACTTAATGTTTAGTTCAATTGTTATTTTGATGTAACACAAATGTAACATTAAATTAACATTAAGCAAAATGAAAAAGTGTTTGTTGTACTTTTTTACATCAGAATCATTAATTATGATTGATAAAAGTCAGATTTCATTGCACTTTACTAAGTAATATTTAGTTTACATTAAATTCACATTTATAATGAACCAAGTTATAAATGGACTATTTTTTGATTTTAATTTGTATTAATGATATGTTTGCGAAATTTTATTTAATCCAAAATGAAGGGAGATGGGAAATGAAATGAAGGCAAATTTGAATGGTTTGTTACCAGAAAAAGACCCTATGGGCTTTGCAATCAAAGATTATTTTGAGAAAAAAGATAAATCCATTGAGGTGACAGTCCTTTCAGACTTCAGTGATCCTGATGTAATTCCATGTGAGTTGTTATTTCGTTCAAAAGCCAAAATGCCTAAAGCAGAACAAGTTGCCTTAGAACATTGTAAAGGAGAGGTTTTAGACATTGGAGCTGGTGCCGGTTCTCATGCACTCGAATTACAAAAAATGGGTTTAGAGGTAACTGCAATGGATATTTCAGGCCCAGCACTAGAAGTAGCCAAGAAGAGAGGAGTAAAGAAAACCCTACACCAAAACATATTCACTTACGAAGCAAAAAAATACGACACGCTTCTTCTCATGATGAATGGTATTGGCTTAGTTGAAAACCTTGAAGGCCTAGAGTCATTTTTGAAGCATTGTAAAAAAATATTGAAAGAAGATGGTCAGATTATCTTTGACTCATCAGATATTCTTTACCTCTATCAAGATGATGACGGATCATTTGTGGTTGACTTAGCTGGAGATTACTACGGCCAGCTTAAATATAAAATGAAATACAAAGATATTGAGGGAGATGAATTTGGTTGGCTTTATGTCAGTTATCCTGTTTTGGAAGAATATACCGAAAGACTAGGATATAATCTTGAAGCCCTTTATGTTGGCGAACATGATGAATTTACAGTAAGACTGACCCTAAAAAAGTAGAGTCAATCATCTAAAAATATCTTCTTTGAAATCTGGGTGGGAATTGTGCTGAAAGAATCAACGCATTATTTCGCCCAGATTTTTTTTAACCATTAAATCAGAAAACCTATGCTAGAACTAACAAGAGCGCAAGAATCGCGAGCGGCAATTGAAAGACTATATGTCGTGATGAGACACCTCTTCAATAGAGGATACTATAAACCCGGAGGAGCTTCAGGACAAGCCATAAAAAATGATTTATTGGTTTTGTCTCCTGAAATATATGGCTCAATGAAAGATCAGACCAAAGTAGAACTTGATGGCTTGGTTTATGTGATCGATAGATTACCAAAAGGCATAGAAGAGTGTCGATTTATTAAACTCGTTTCTGAAGAAGGCTATGAAAAATCCACATTCAATAAAATTATTCCATCAGCAAGAAGACGTAATTGCTATCGAGTTGATCGAGAAAATATGCTTATTGAAGTCACTAGAGGACGCAGTGAAATCTATGACGTCCTTACCCACCTTACTTTTTTATATCTAGAAGCTGATAAAATTGTCAGAAATGCTCAAGATTCTAAGAAAAGATTGTTGAGAGAATGGCAAAAACTTGAAGAGATTGTTACTGGAAAAGAGAAAATAACAACTCAAAATGAGGAGATAGCATTCACCTATTTAAGTACAATTCTTGGTCGTACTTTTGATGAAACCAAAAGAGCTCACGCTAGACTTGTCGCAAATGATGATAAAAATAATGGGCTTTTCCACATTGTATATTGGTTAGGAAAAGTAGCTCTAAACGAGTTTCAGAATGAGGAAGATCGTGAAATTACATTCTCACCAACCCTAAGAGCTAGAATTGGACATCATATTTATGGAGAACAATGGGCAAATAAGATTAAAGGTCTACTTCATGAACATAACTTATTAGAGCGACCAATCCATATTGTAAGTGCAAATTTACATTCTGTGATGAATAGCCTTTATGCTTATGCAGCACTTAAAGAGCACTTTGGAGATAATAAAGATTTAATTGAGATAGTTTCTGAGCTAAGTAAAACTCAATCGGCAAAACTTCGAAAAGAGATCGAGAATTATGCACTCCAATACGGAATGTACGTAGTTGACGATGATAATGGAACACATATTACGGCTCAAATATTTGATCTTGAAAAAGTAAATGTAGACTTATTACCCGAAGGAATTACGGCTAATAAAACAAGCCTCAAAAAACTGAAACCTGTCATCATTCTGATGGATTACGCCTTTGGTGAGCAAGCCTTCGAGACTATGGATGAACTCTTAAAACCTTTTGAGGATAGCAAAAAACTCAAAATGAATGTAGAGTCGATCTCAATCATGGGGAAAGCAGGTATACTTCATGGTGGTAAAGGAGATCTTATGATTCCGACTGCTCATATTTTTGAAGGAACTGCTGATAACTATCCTTTTGAAAATGATCTCACGAAAGATGATTTCAAAGATGTAAGTGATTTACAAGCTTTTGAAGGGCCAATGATTACGGTGCTAGGAACCTCACTTCAGAACAAAGACATTTTAGCTTTTCTTAGAAATTCATCTTGGGGAGCTATTGGTCTAGAAATGGAAGGTGCTCATTACCAAAAAGCGATACAAGCCGCATCAAAAATTAGGAAAAATATAAAACCAGATGTGACGCTAAGGTATGCCTATTATGCTTCTGATAATCCTCTTCAGACAGGACATACATTAGCTTCAGGAAGCTTAGGTATGACAGGTGTAAAACCAACTTATGCAATCACTCTGAAGATTTTGGAGAAAATTTTAACCTCGAAAGCATAAAAAATTATACTAATAATGATTTAAGGGTAAGGAAAAGCGATTTCCTTACCCTTATTTTTTCACAGAAAACATATCCAATTCTTTATACTAAAAAGTTCATAATTAATACAATGGTAACATCTAAGATTATCATATTATACACTTTAAGTCATACTTTTGCCTCACAATAAATTTTTTAAACTTTGAGTTCCATCTAATGCTTTAATAGAATGGTAAATAACAGAGCAGTTCAATTTATTGGAAGACTGTTTAAAGTGCTTGTAGTATTATTTGTCTTTTTAGTTGCCCTAGAACTGATGAGCAAAGGTTTTAAACTTTTGGGAGGTGATACGGCCAAAGACATTTTTAGTGTAACTGACAATCCATTTATTGGATTACTTATTGGAATGTTGTCTACTGCTATTATTCAAAGTAGCTCAACTTCTACTTCTATGATTGTTGCTATTGTAGCTTCTGGTTCACTCACGCTTCATCAAGCGGTTCCTATGATTATGGGAGCCAATATTGGTACGAGCGTTACGAGTACCATTGTTGCTCTTGGTCACATGGGTGACAAAAAAGAATTTAGGAATGCAATCAGTGCAGCCACCGTACATGATTTCTTTAATCTGATTGTAGTTACAATTCTTTTTCCACTCCAAATCACAACACACTTCTTATCTAATCTTGGAGGTTCTTTAGCAGATTTCTTCTATGATATAGGTCTTAGTGGTTCTGGAGAAGTATTTAATATTCTTTCTGTCACTGTAAAACCAGCAGCAGGTTTTCTCGGAGGACTCATCGAGTATAACCACTTTCTAATGATTGGTCTTGGTGTCGTGATCTTGTTCATTTCTTTAAGAGTTTTCACCACTTTGCTAAAGTCATTCTTTGTGGGTACATCTCAAGAGAAAATGGAACAAATCGTCTTTGGAAGCCCTATAAAATCATTAACATGGGGAACTCTCATTACTGCTGGAGTTCAATCTAGTTCTGTAACTACAGCTCTTGCTGTACCTTTAGTTGCAGCAGGAAAAGTCAATTTGAAACAAGTATTTCCATTTTTGATGGGGGCAAATATTGGAACAACGGTTACAGCATTGCTTGCTGCTCTTTCACAAAACGAAGCAGCACTTGCCATAGCATGTTGTCACTTATTATTCAATTGCCTTGGGGTTGGTATTCTATTCCCTATTCAATTCATTAGAAACATACCTATTTTCTTGGCAGAACGTCTTGGTAAATTATCTGAAAAATATCGTTTTATAGGCTTAGTCTATATTTTGGTCGTCTTTTTCTTGATTCCTTTCTCATTGATTTATGCTACATCAGAAGAGTTTGGAACTTATGATGTTTCTAGAAATACACAAGAAGAGACGCTTGCCAAAAGAGAACAGATATAAGATTTACAATCTTCTTAAATGAAAAAGCCATGTTATCAGAAGTGATAGCATGGCTTTTTTGCTAATAACACTAAACCAAGAATTACTTTTCACTATTTTATCCAACAATCTCGTAAAATAGAAGGTTGGTATAATGACAAATTGTGAAAATATGACTTTAGATGTAATCATAATAGGTGGAGGACCTATCGGGATGGCTGCCGGTATTGAAGCTCAAAAGAAAGGACTAAACTATCTAATTATTGAAAAAGGATGTTTAGTTAACTCTTTATTCAATTACCCTGCGAATATGACCTTCTTTTCCACTTCCGAAAAATTGGAGATTGGAGGTGTTCCTTTTATCTCACATAACCCAAGACCAACAAGAAGAGAGGCGTTAGAATACTATAGAAGAGTTCAAACAAAATGGAATCTTAATATCCATTTATTTGAAGAGGTAAACGAAGTACAGAAACTTGGCCCAGAACAGTTTGAGGTTAAGACCAATAAAGTGGAATACTTTAGTAAAAATATAATTGTAGCTACAGGTTTCTATGGTTTACCAAACTTAATGAACATAGAAGGGGAAGATCTTCCAAAGGTAAAACACTATTATGATGATCCGCATCTATATTCTTTTCAGAAGATTGTAGTTGTCGGAGCTGCCAATTCAGCAATTGATGCAGCTTTAGAAACTTACAGAAAAGGAGCCGAAGTCACTTTAGTCATCAGGGAAGAAGAAATAAGTCAGCGTGTAAAATATTGGGTAAGACCCGATATCATAAATCGTATAAAAGAAGGAAGTATAAAAGCTTACTTCAATTCTAGTTTAAATTCTATTTCAGAACAAAACGTCATCATTGAAACACCTGAAGGTTCTTTTGAGATAGAGAATGATTTCGTTTTAGCAATGACAGGCTATAAACCCGATTTTAGCCTTTTAGAAAAAATGGGTATCATTTTAGCAGAGGATGAGTTGATGACTCCTAGTTACAATGAAGATACTCATGAAACTAATGTAGAAGGTATATATTTAGCTGGGGTTATTTGTGGAGGTATGCAAACCAACACATGGTTTATTGAGAATTCACGTGTTCATGCTGAAATAATAATAGAAGAAATTAGCAGAAAAGTACAATAGTTAATTATTTTGGATATTATTTCAGTGTAAATAGATTAATACTAAAACTAATGAAACTAATATCCAATCCACATAAAATGCTGAAAGCCTTTTTAGGTCTACAGTTCGTAGTCGCCATTCTTCTTTTATCTCCTTCCATTTCAAATGCCCAAGGAATTATGGTGGGTGCCAGAGGAAATATCAGTATGACAGGTATGAGTGCACCTAAAGCAGGCTTCAAATTTTCACAAGGCGTAGGCTTTACTGGTGGTGTACTTTTAAATGTTGCCTCTAGTGACTTATTTTCCATACAACCAGAATGGAATTATTCATTCTCTAGCATGGAAGCAAAAGGTACAAAGCTAAAATTATCCTATTCGCAGATTCCTATCCTATTTAAACTTTCAAAAGGTTCTAATCTAAGATGGTTTGTAAATGGAGGCCCTGCTATCAATCTTTTAATGGAGGCAAAAGAGGAAGGAAGCATCGCAATTTCTGATGGCAGTTTAGCACCTCAAGAAAACCTCAATAGAAGCGTTAAAAACACTTTAGATGCCTACAATGTATCTCTACTATTTGGTGGTGGTGTCATTGTGAAGAACATCTTGGTTGAACTTCGCTATAATCTAGGGTTAAGTGATATCGCACCAAACGATAGTAATTATATTTATCGTACAAGAGGTCTAGAATTATCTATTGGGTACGTTCTTTTTCTCTAAATGTACTTTCACTCTCATTCCTTACAAATTGAATAATTCCCCTATAACGGAATTATTCAATTTCTCCTCAGATTTTTATTTATATAACAAGCTTGGGTTAGTCTCTTCCAATAAAAATCCCGACCTTTGCGGTTAGCTTAGAATCTATTTCTGACTATCAAATTATATAACATATATGTATCAGAGAATTGTCAAAGTACTTTGGGTAATTTTTGGTATAGGTTTGCTCTGTCTTGTTTTATGGCCATTTGCCATCAAAAACAACTGGGGAAATCTGGTAGGAAAAATGCCTGACCCAAAGGTATTGGAGAATCCTAAAAATGACTTAGCATCCGAACTGTATTCAGCCGACGGAGTTTTATTGGGAAAATATTTTCGTTATAACCGTACAAAGGTACCTTATGACTCACTTTCCACTAATTTGATTGATGCACTGATCTCATCTGAAGATATCCGATACTTTGATCATAGTGGTATCGATATGATCGGTACATTTGCAGCCCCTTATTATTTGCTTAAAGGAAATAAGCGTGGATCAAGTACGATTACACAACAGCTTGCTAAAATTCTTTTTAGAACGCGTAGAGATGAAGGTCTGCAAGGACTTTTAAACAGTGGCTACGGTTTTTTGCCAACCGTAATCAATAAGTTCAAAGAATGGGTTCTAGCCTATGAACTGGAAAAAGCTTATACCAAAGAAGAGATCATCGAAATGTATATGAATACGTTCGAATTTGGTAGTAATGCCTTTGGTATTGATGTAGCAAGTAAAACTTTCTTTGATACGACTCCGAGCCAACTTACGGTTTCTCAATCAGCAATGCTTGTTGCTATGCTCAGAAACCCTACAAAATATAGCCCTGTTTATCACCCAGAAAAAGCGAAAGAAGCTAGAAATGTGGTGCTAAATCAGATGGCTAAATACAAAGAAATTGATAAAGTAGAGGCTGATTCATTGAAAAGTGCAGACTTAGGACTGCAATACAATGTAGAAAATCACGTAAAAGGTCTTGCGCCATACTTTAGAGCCGAAATCAGAAAAGTACTGCTTGACTTCTGTCGTCAGCAAAACTTAGATTTGTTCTCCGATGGTCTAAAAATTTATACGACGATTGATTCAAGAATGCAGAAATATGCTGAAGAAGCCGTAAATCAGCATATGAAGCATCAGAACAAACTGTTCAAAGATCACTGGAAAAGACCTAGCCATATCAAAGCCAATGATTACAACTGGGGGCCTTGGATTGATAGAGAAGGGAAACAAATTGAAGGTTTTCTAAAGTATGAAATGAAGAAAACACAGGCTTACAGAAACATGCGTAGAAAATACGATGGTGATTCTGTAAAAATGTGGAATGAACTTACTAAGAAAAGAGAAATGACTGTCTTTTCATGGACTGCTGATGGAAATGAAACAGACACCCTGTTCAGTTCTTGGGATTCACTCAATTACTATAAGCAGATGCTTCATATGGGTATGATGAGTATGGAACCTGGAACTGGTAAAATTAAAGCTTGGGTAGGTGGTGTTGATTTCAAATACTTCAAATACGACCAAGTAAAACAAGGTTACAGACAACCAGGTTCGACCTTTAAACCTTTGTTGTACTCTGCAGCCATGGACATCAACCTTCAGAGATACAATCCTTGTACAAAAGTTTTGGATGTTCCTGTAACATTTGAACCAAGTGAAACAGGTAGTGGAGAAAGCTGGACACCTAAAAATGCGGGTCCTTATTCTGGAGAAGAAATGACTCTTCGTCAAGCAATGGCTCGATCAGTGAATACAGCTGCGGCTAAATTGGTAAAAGAATTAACACCACAAAGGCTAGTTTCTTACGCTAGAGATAAATTCGGATTCAAATACATGAGAGATAAGCACTTTAACTTCATGTTGAGTAAATCTGAAAGAGCTGATGGTGTTTCTGGATATAATAAAAAGCCAATCAATGCTGTCCCTGCACTATGTTTGGGTACTGAAGATGTTTCTATCTATGAACTAACAGCTGCTTACGGTACTTTCTTCAATAAAGGAGTTTGGACTGAACCGCTTTTCATTACGAGAATAGAAGATAAACATGGACGTGTAATTGCCGAGTTTACTCCTCAAAAGATTGAAGCTCTTTCGGAAGAAAAAGCGTACTTGATGACTTATATGCTAAGAGGATCTAACGAAGAATCAGGTGGTACAACACTTGGTTTGCACCGTTACAACTTCAAAAAGGATAAAGAAACTGGTCAGGTATATCAAGTAGGAGGAAAAACAGGTACCACCTCAAACTTCTCGGATGCTTGGTTTGTTGGAGCTACAAGTGACTTTATGACTGGTGTATGGAGTGGTGGAGAAAACAGAAGTATTCACTTCAGATCAATCACTTATGGTCAAGGTGCTAGACAAGCTATGCCTGCTGCAGCAATCTTTATGGACAAAGTTTATGCTGATTCAGCTTTATGCTCAGACTTAAATTATACAAGAGCAGACTTTGCAAAACCTTCAAGACCTTTAAGCGTACGTTTAGATTGTATTGATGAATTGATTGTTGCTCCAGATTCTGCTTTAGTAGAAAATGATTCTCTAGTGCAAGAAGTAGATTCTCAAAAGCAAGAGTACTTTATTCCATCTGATGTAGATGATGAAGATGAAGATATCTTGTAATTGAATATAGATTTTCAACATTAAAAAATCCTCATACACGTTGTTGTATGAGGATTTCTTTTTACAATTAAATTTCTTTAGGCAATCGAATCGCTTTGATATAAGGAGTCAATTCTTTGAAAGTAACTTCATGTACTTCATCTGGTTCTTCAGAGTTATGATCATAAATTACTTCTACGAAAATCTGTCTCATATAATAGAGCGCTTTTTTGTTAGTTTTGCATACGATCTCTATTAATTTCTCACCGTAGCTTGATACACATAGATATTTACTTTCTATGGGCTGTTTGTTGAAGTACTCAATAGATGATACGAACATAATAGTTAAGGAAAATAAAGGAGTCTTAAATGGTTTAAGCGGACCCTCAACTTTTGTTTGATCGCATACTCAGAGCTTTAAGTGGAAAACTTACATTCTCCAAATAGCGTAGCAGTTGTTGGTCTTCTTTTACTTCTAATACACTTTCGATTTTTAGCATATTACGATATGTAACCTCTATATACGAATTGTTCAATGAAAAAAGAACTTTTCTTCGATCTCCGTACTTAGTTTCTGCCAAAAAATAACCATAATCTAAAAGTAATTCAATTCTAAAATCAAGGGGTATATTATTAAAGCTCATAGAGAAGTTGTTTGTTAAATGATTTTTTAGCTGAGTTAGTTTTTTTAGTACAGTAGTACCTTTTCTTTCATCTCTATAAAGTAAATCTATACCCTTTTAATTCGAGAATAGATTCACTTTCATCCTATCTTCCTATAAAGTCTTTAAAAATCCATTATACAGAACTACCCGTTTATATTCCACTTTTGTTTTTGTACTTTCTTTATCTTAAATTTTAATTCTTTATGAAATTACGACTTGCGATCTAACTAAAAACGATGAACACATTTAACAAACCAGAAACTAAAAGGAAACCAACAATATGGGAAGCACTCATTCCGATTGTTTTCCTAATTGGAATGCTCATTCTCAATGTACTTACTTTTGGAGATGCAGGAATGGATGGTTCCATTCAGATTATCCTGATTTTTTCAACCGCAATTGCCTCTATAATTTTATTAAGAAGAGGGTATTCATGGGAAGAATTACAAAGTGGAATTGTCAAAAGCACTATGTCTGCTTATCCTTCTATCCTCATTCTTTTACTAATCGGGGCCTTAGCTGGTTCTTGGATGGTGAGTGGTATAGTTCCTGCCATGATTTATTATGGCCTTAAAGTATTGAACCCTACCATTTTCCTTGTTGCAAGTTGCTTGATTTGTGCATTGGTATCTGTTGTATCAGGAAGCTCATGGTCTACTGTTGCCACTGTCGGAATTGCTCTTTTAGGTATCGGAAAAGCATTGGGTTTTAGTGAAGGATTGATAGCTGGAGCAATCATTTCTGGAGCTTATTTCGGAGACAAAATCTCTCCACTATCAGATACAACGAATTTAGCACCTGCTGTATCGGGCACTGATCTTTTTACACATATCCGATACATGATCTACACAACAGTGCCTACATTTATCATAACCTTAATAATTTTCTTGGTACTTGGCTTAAATGGAAATGGAGATATTGATCCTACAGCTCAAGTAAGTGGCGTTCTTTCTGCCATAGAAAATAAATTTAACCTTACTCCTGCCCTATTTCTAGTTCCTGTAATTGTATTTATACTAATTCTGAAAAAAATGCCTGCAGCTCCTGTGCTTTTGATCGGCTCTTTACTAGGGATTGTTTGGGCTTTTATTTTTCAAGGAGATAGCCTTTTAGAAGTTGCCGGTGAAAATGTAGACCACGCTTATTTCAGAGGTGGAATGCAAGCCTTATTCGGAGATATTTCATTGGTTACAGAAAGTGACATGGTCAATGATCTTCTCTCTGCTGGTGGTATGGCAGGTATGCTAAACACCGTTTGGCTAATCTTGATGGCTATGGCATTTGGTGGGGTAATGGATGCAGGAGGCTTACTTAAAAAACTTACAGATAGTCTTCTTACGCTTGTAAGTTCAGAGACTTCATTAGTAGGAAGCACTGCTTTTAGTTGTATTTTTCTAAATGTTACAACCTCAGATCAGTATATGTCTATTGTGGTACCAGGAAAGATGTATGCTGATGCCTTCAAAGAAAAAGGTTTAGCACCAGAAAACTTGAGTAGAACCTTAGAAGACACGGGTACTGTAACTTCAGTTCTTGTACCTTGGAATACATGTGGAGCAACACAAGCAGGAGTTTTAGGAGTACCTACACTAGAATATTTCTATTATTGCTTCTTTAATATGATGAGTCCTATTATGACAATGCTTTTCATAACTTTCAAAATAAAGATCAAAAGGCTAAAAGAAGAACGTACTACAGAACCTGTTTCAGAAGTTGTTGAAGCCTAATTATTTGCTAGTAACTTTCTAAATTCTAGGATATATTACGGTTGGATTTTTAAAGCTTTCTTTATACTCCAACCGTTTTTCTTTTACATAATAGGCTATGCAAGTACAAACCATTTTTGAAACGGAGCGACTTTTTCTCAGACCTGCAAACGAAGAGGATGCAACTTTTTACCTTGAACTGATGAATTCACCAAAGTACATTGAATTTATTGGTGATCGTAATGTAAGGTCTGTTTCAGATGCTATTGATTATATCAGAGAAAAAATCTATCCGCAGTATGAACGATTGGGGTACTCCGCTTATACGGTAATCAGAAAATCGGATGGTAAAAAAATAGGTACTTGCGGATTGTATGACCGAATCGGGATTGAAGGAATAGATATTGGTTTTGGATTTTTACCCCAATTCGAAAAGCAAGGTTATGCTTTCGAAGCTGCCTCTAAACTAAAGGAAGTGGCTTTTGAAGCATTTGGAATTACTACAATAAGTGGAATTACTACAAAAGAGAATTTTGCCTCTCAAAAGTTATTAGAAAGGTTAGGGCTAAAGCAAATAGGTACTCAAATTCTTCCAACCGAAACTGAAGAACTACTTTTATATAGCCTTAAAAGAGAACTCAGATCAAACTGAAATTCACTTTTTATCATAAATATTTAATTGTCAACAGACTAAACTATATCGTGTCAAATATGAAAAAATTCATAGCAATAATCACACTATTACTCTCCACTTCTTTCTTTGTCTCAGCACAAGATATCGACAAACAAGAAATCAAAGCAACAATACAAAAGCTTTTTGATGGGATGAGAGCAAGTGATAAAACGGCTGTTGAAAATGTTTTTGCACCAAATGCTCAATTATTCACAATAGTTGGTGGAGAAGGTGAAACCAATGTAAGAAAAGGAAAGCTTGAAGATTTTTTAAATGCAATCGCAGCCCCTCACGAGCTAGTTTTTGATGAAAGAATCTGGTCTTACAAAATAGAAACCGATGGGATGTTGGCTACAGCATGGACAGAATATACATTCTTTCTTGGAGAGCACATGAGTCATTGTGGTGTAAATGCATTCCAACTATACAAAGCAGATGAAGAATGGCTTATTCTGCAGATTACAGACACAAGAAAAAAATACGATTGTAAAACTGAGCCTACTAACAATTCGCAACTAACCAAAGAACTTGATCTTCTATTGGACAATTGGCATAAAGCTGCTGCGAAAGCTGATGCTGATGCATATTTTGGAAAAATTGCTGAGTCTGGAATTTACCTAGGAACAGATAAAACTGAGCGTTGGACAAAAGAAAAATTTTGGAGCTTTGCAAAACCCTACTTTGACAAAGGAAAAGCATGGGACTTTAAAGCGACAAAAAGAGATATTGTCTTTGGTGAAAACAATAAATATGCTTGGTTTGATGAACTTCTGGATACATGGATGGGAACTTGTAGAGGTTCAGGAGTTTTGAAGTTTGAAAACGGAGAATGGCTCATCGAACAATACAATCTTACGGTCACTGTACCGAATGACAAAATTCAAGATGTGATAAAAGCCATTGGAGAAAATACCAAATAAGCTGAGAACAACAGTTCTACTTTTTAAAACTAGCTGTCAATTTCCTTAGACTATTTAAGGGAATTGACAGTTTTTATTTCTGAGATATCCATCTTTCCATCCTCTAAAAACGATACTTTAACTTCATATTAAGTCGCTTTAAGACTTTTCTCTTTAGCAGATTGTATGATTTCAATAGTTTTACTTCAGCTCTTTATTAAGAGTGAATCAAATCAGCTAATTTACTAAACCAAGAAAAGTTACTTACAAGTGGCATGAAGATCTATCTGACCCTTACCACCATCCTTTTATCTTTATTATTCTCTGCAAATTTGAATGCTCAAACAGAGCTCCCACAAAAAAGAAAATCTGTTGGTGTGGTATTCAGTGGTGGAGGCGCAAAAGGCATTGCCCTTGTTGGAGTACTAAAAGTGCTAGAAGAGAATGGAATCCCTATCGACTACATCACAGGAACCTCAATGGGTGCTATCATTGGAGGATTTTATGCCGCAGGCTATAACGCCCATGAATTAGACAGTATAATTCGTTCTGAAGATTTTCAAATTTGGACAAGTGGCGACCTTCCTTTACAAGAACGAAATTTATTTTGGAGCAAACCTCCATCTCCTGGTTGGGTGGATTTACAAGTTTCATTAGATTCATCTCTTCAAACCACTTTCCAACGTAGTTTTCTAAGTGATGCTTCTCTAAATTTTGCTTTATCATCATTCTTATTTGAAGCAAGTGACAAATCGAATTACAACTTTGATAGTCTGCCCATCCCATTCCGATGTGTTGCATCAAATGTTTTTTCCAAAAAACAGGTCATCCTAAAAGAAGGAGATTTAGCACAGTCTATACGAGCATCAATGGCTGTCCCTTTGGTTTATAGACCTGTGAAAATCGATAATCGATATTTATTTGATGGATTAGTCTACAATAACTTTCCAGTAAGTGTGATGATTGATGAATTCAACCCTGATGTGATTATTGGCGTGAACCTAGGTACAGAAGAAGGTTTTGAAGGCTATCCCGAAGGACAAGATGAAGAATTAATCAAGAACAGTATGAATGTCATTACCTTCTTGATGTCAGATAAGTCCAAACCCACCAAATATCTCAAAGAGAAAGATATTTACATTCCGCTTCCTGTAGATGATTATTTTCAGCTAGATTTTTCCCCTGTAGATTCACTTATCAAAATAGGGACAGAACAGACCGAGAGCTACATTGATGAAATTCTAGAAAAAGTAGGTCCACTTCCCGAAGACCGATCACGTTATCGAGAGTCTTTAGTAGATTATGACCATGATAAGGAAATCGTACAAAAAGTTGTCACAGACTTAAGAATGACAAAAAGACAACAACGTTTTGTTCGAAGAATCATTAAAGATAAAAATGAAGACCTGATTTCTCTTCAACAAACAAATGACAGATATAATAAACTGATTTCAACAACATACTTTAAGGACATAAATCCATATTTCATAACGGATATAAGTACAGGACTACCAAAATTTTATTTAGACTTTAATCCCGAAAGCAAACTGAACTTAAACCTTGGTGGTAATGTGGCTACTTTTGCCAATAGTCAGGTTTACTTTGATATCAATATGGATTTCCTAAGCCAAAACCTCTATAATCTAGGTCTTAACCTTTTTGCAGGCATTTTCTACAAATCGAGTAAGTTTGAAGGCTCTGCTCTTTTTCCCGATAAAAAGAGTCTAAAACTCACACTTGATTTCACCCATATCGAAAGAGATTACACCCGAACCGATAACTTATTAACAAGTAATATTAGCCAAAGCACGTTGGTTGAAAGAAGTGAAAACTTTATAAATGCTAGCATAGACAAAGAATTAGAAAAAAGAGATATTCTTTATTTTAGAGTTAGTAGCTACAATGCCAAGAATACATTTTTCAGAGATAATACACAGCCTTCTGAAAACTTTGCTTTAGATATCAGTGGAAATGTAAGATACAATGCCGGCTTATTTGCAGTCGGCTATCTATATGATAAACTCAACGACCCCAACTACCCTACAAATGGTGCTAAATATTTAGCAGAAGGTAAACTGATCATTGGTCACGAAGATTCAAAAGTCACTGATGATAGCGTACAAATAGACACTGATGCTAGTAGGAATTGGTTTCAAGTAAAAGGTCGAGCAGAAAAGTATTATGAAAAGGTAAAATGGGGATGGGGATTTTCAGCAGAAGCGCTATTCTCTACAGTACCCGAATTTGGTACTTACTCTGCGACACTTTTACACACACCTGTTTACTACCCCTTGAAAAACAGCTTCTTCAACTTTTCTAAAGCATTTAGAGCTTCCTCGTATTTAGCAGGATCACTTACTCTTTATTACAAATTATCAAAGACGACCCAATTAAGAGCATCTGTCCATTCTTTTACAGGTTGGGGAAGAGTGGAAGAAGATGGAGAATTCAGTGAAATTCCAATTATAGAATACAACAACAATAACTCCGATACTGCTATAGACTTTTCTTTTGTTGCACAAACCCCTGTGGGACCTTTGTCACTGAGTACAAACTACTCAAGTGACCCTCAGATGGAATGGTCTTTCTACATTAATTTTGGATACCTGCTCTACAACCCTAATCGTTTTGAAGATTAAAATATGAAACCTGAATTCATCATTAAGCGTTAAACCATATTGTAATTCTTATTCAAAGAAAATCAAAATACGAAACAAAAGATGATTGCAAAATATTTAGCCTCAGGTTTAGCCGTTTATGCTGGAGCATGGCTTATGGACTATTTTAACTGGGGTGTATCAATTGATAACTACTGGACGGCTCTAATCGCTGCCATTATTATAGGCTTCCTTAATGCCATTGTAAAACCAATCTTAACAATACTTACCATCCCTGTCACAATCTTGACATTTGGTCTGTTTCTAATTTTCATCAACACCTTGATGTTTTATTGGACAGGCTCATTGGTAGATGGTTTTGATGTTCAAAGTATGTGGGCTGCACTTGGGTTTAGTATTTTCTACAGCATTGCCCAAGGTTTTATCTTTGATGCTTTCGGAATTAAAGAAAACAACTAATAAAACATTTAGTCTAATCCTCTATTTAAGTTAAATCTTTCCTAGAGGATTTTTTATGTCCGTATCAATCATCTTCTGTTCATTTCAATGAGAGCCGCCAAACTATTCTTCAAAAAGACATTTATTCTCCTTTTCATCCTTACAATCTCCTTTACGCTAGGCTTATTCTACTTTTTCAAATCAAAAGATGCTCCAATTCTAAAAGGCGAGGTCATTCATCATATCAAATACAAAAAAGATTTAACCTTAGATTTATACCTCCCAACAAATAAAGTTTACTCCAAAAGTCCTGTTATTTTATTTATACATGGTGGTGCTTGGATGGTTGGGAGAAAAGAAACCATAAACCTTAACAGATTTCATGGTGCGATCAATAAGTTAAGAGATAAAGGATATGCGGTTGTAAGCCCTGAATACACACTCGCTCAAAATGGGCATTCACCTTTTCCAAATTGTATTAACGATGGGATTGATGCTCTACAATGGATAAAAAATAATGCAGAAAACTACACCTTTGACCTAAACAATATTGGTGTATTTGGTGAATCTGCTGGAGCACAGATTGCAATGATGACTGCTCTTGCGCAAGGGAAAGGTTTTCACGATACAAAATTGAAAGCTCAGTACATTGTAGATATTTACGGCCCGAACAACCTTGATGCTTTATACCATATGCCACTTGTTGATTCTGCCTACAAAATGCTTGAAAGTGTTCCTGCATCATTTCGCTCTAACTTCGATATCACAAAGCATTTATTTGGATTTGACCCAAAAGTAGATCCAGAGAAAACAAAACTCTTTATGGAGAAATATTCTCCGATCAGATATACTGATGAAAACTGTCCTCCTGTACTCATTATTCATGGAAAAAATGACCAAGTGGTACCCGTTTCTCAAAGTCTAGATTTTCAACATTTACTTGATAGCATTGGTATACAAAATGAAATTCATTTGCTTGATAGTGTTGATCATACTTTTAGAGGGATTACCGAAACACAACGATCCGAAGTTCAAGATTGGGTCATTGACTTTATTGAAAGGAATTATCAGAAATAAAAAAAAGCCTCAAACAGTTAGCTCTGTCTGAGACTTTTTTTTATGTATAAATTATGCTTAGTGCATCATACCGACAGCTTGCTCCTCCTGTTCCTCTTCACTTGTTTCTTCTTCTTTTCTAGAATTATAAAAGCCGTAGAAAAGAATATAAAGATAACAAACTACAGGAATGATAAAGGACATTTGCACACCAATTATATCAGCCAAATAACCTTGAACCAAAGGAATAAGTGCTCCACCCAAGATTGCCATTACCAAAAGTGAAGATGCCTGACCTGTATATTTCCCGAGTCCTTTAATAGCCAATGTAAAAATATTTGGCCACATGATACTATTAAAAATCCCAACTCCAATTAATGCCCACATTGCAATATTTCCATTTGTAAACATCGCTACAAGAATAAGAATCACACTTACCGATGCAAAAATCCCAAGTGTTCTACCTGCCACACTTTTACCCAAAATAAAAGCAACAAAGTTTATTCCTATAATAAATAAATACGGAATAACAGTTTCGAAGCTAACATCTGCAATTGCAAAGATTAACCCAAATGATAAGCTAGAAGCCAAAACCATATAAAGGTATTTCTTACTTTGTGGCATATCACTCAAAGATATTGCACCCGAAAAACGACCAATCATTGCACCACCCCAATAATAAGCAAGAAAGTTCTTAGCTGTAGCTTCTTCTAATCCCATGATATTTTCAAGGCCAATGAAATTGATTAGAAAACTACCAATCGCAACTTCACCGCCTACATAAGTGAAAATAGCAATTGTACCCAACGAAAGATTTGGGAATTTCAAAGCTCCAATTCCTTTTACAATCTCAGAGTCATTCACAAAATTAGGTAGCTTAATCAATTTGAAAACAATAGCCATCAGAAGAAATAACGCTCCAAAAACCAAGTAAGGGACTTTTACCGCATCACCTGACATTGCTTCCGAAAAAAAGAGGTCAAAAATCAAATATCCACCAAGAATAGGAGCAATAGTAGTTCCTAACGAATTGAATGCTTGTGACATATTTAATCTTGATGAAGCCGTTTCAGCAGGGCCAAGAATAGAAACATAAGGGTTTGCCGCAATTTGTAGCATCGTGAACCCAAGTCCTAAAATAAATAGTGCAGAAAGAAAGAATCCATACATGGCATATTGAGCTGCAGGATAAAATAAGAAACAGCCTACACTAGAAATCACTAAACCGATTACAATTCCATTCTGGTAACCAATTTTATTGATTGGGTCTCCAAATTTGAGTGACAATAAAAAGTAAATAAGAGAACCAATAAAATAAGCCCCAAAAAATGCGAACTGTACTAGCATCGCTTGCCAGTACTTCAAATCGAATAAATCTTTTAAGTATGGAATGAGAATATCATTCATACAAGTCAAGAAACCCCACATAAAAAATAGGGCTGTAATAATCATTAAGATTGATTTGTTGCTGTCTTTGTTCATAGTTAAAAATGGTAATAAAGGAATTCATCTTAGACAGAGATATTTCCTTTTATATATGAGTATGTTATTGTTTTCAGTTTTATAGTGCTATATCCATTTTCAATACCAAATAGAATTTATAAGTAAACAAGTTTGAATTAGGATAATGAATAAAGTTAGGAAGTTCGCTGAATAAGCTAGATGAATATTATTTCAATTGAGAAGGTCTAATGTTTCTTTTAGGTCATTTCAATCATTTAAGGACATATTCGTTAAGTCTATGAAATAAGATCTAGTGATTTGAGCGAACCCTTGACTTGAAATTTAAAAAGTTTTTTAGGTACTGAAAAAAATCTATAGAAGCTGAAAAAGATTGCCTATCAGATAAAAAGCAAAAAAATACAACTGTTATTCAAACACTTAATAAAACATTGAGTCTTAAAGGGATTCAAGTAATTGCACTTAAAAACAATATTTTTTTTCTACATCAACTCCTTCTACTCTTATTAAGAGCAAAAAAAATCACTTCAGAATAATATTCTGAAGTGATACAATTTCCCATCATTTAACTATTAGTAGATGGCGCTGAGTTTCTCAAAACTCTCACCATTTAACCTATACTGGAATAAGCCTTCTGGTGAAGAAACTATCCAGTTACCATTATTAGGTATTACATCATTTGCCACCAAATCAATGGTAAATTTATGCTTTGGCTGTTTTCTATTTTCTACATCCAAAACTCTAATAAAACTTTGATCGCAAACCATGAGTGTATTCCCACTTACGCCCAAACCTTTGGGGCCATCCATATTTACTTCAGAAACTAACTGAATATTGGTTGGGTCAGAAACATTCACTATATCTAGTTGATTAAGCCCTCTATTACACCACGTTTCACTACTTCTTAGCGTCACATAAGCATAGACACCATCAGAAACTACAGGATCACAGCTTACAATATGATGATAGACACCTAAGAAAGATGGAATTTCTCGATTAGAAATATCATAGATATACATCCCTGACTGAGAGCCAATATAAAGTTGATCTCCTAATGGAAAAATAGTTTCGATATCATTTCCGATATAAATCGAATTGGTCAGTACTGGTTTTGCAGGATCTTCTAGGCTGTATACCTGCATATCGTATTGATCAACAGTATACAGATGATTTCCAGTGATTGCAAAACGAGCTAAAGAACCGCCTTTTCCGCTTGAGACTAAATCTCCTGAAGGAGACAGTGAAGCATCTTCAGAACCTTCACAAGAAATAAGTGTAGCTAACAAAAAAGCTGAAAAGTATAAAATGTATTTTTTCATGATGTTAGTTTTTAACTGGCAGGATTATTACTAGCCCAAGCAACAATATATTCAGGCTCTTTTGATTGAGATCGGTCATAATTGTAAGGGACATAATCCAAGTCTGGAGGAGTTAGCCCAGGAAAAATATTTCTGACCCTATTTATTTCAGCAATTGAACCATCTATATTCAGACTTACACTAACCATATCCACCGCATTATCTGCATAGATTACATTTCCTTTTACAGCTATATCAACATTTCCAGGGATTTTGAGGAAGCCTGTTCTTTGAGGGTTAATTGGGTCGGTATTGTTGATAATATGGATTCCTTTATACTTTTCATTTAGAAAAATATAATCTCCAAAAATATACAGCTTACCAGGTTGAATAATTTCTTGAGGGCCCATCTTCTTGACTGAACTTTCCAATTCCGTTCTTGTCATGTAAATAGGTTCGTATTCTGAGTAATCTCCACCCCATTGGTCAACTACTACATCATCTTCCTCCTCACCCATATCGATGTAGCAGGAAGTAAGTGTTGAACTAAAAAAAAGTAAGTAGAGTAGTTTTTTATAAAGTTTCATAGCACATCATCATTAGATTCTTCTATACGACAAGCACTCCTAATGATTTGACATTCAATCAAACTAACTTCTTAGAATATTATAAAAACACATAAAAATAAGTCAAAGGGATTTTTAGTTTAATGCAAAAAAAAAGCCCACCAAAGGTGAACTTCTTTTGTAACCCAAAAACTAACTATTACTCATTGCTACTTTCTACTATAATCTTATATATCTTGTGGGCTTAAAGCCTCTTTATATCTTTGTTTTTTTTCGATACTCAAAAGTAGTAATCTTCTAAGACAAGGTAGAATTTATATTGCTAATAAAAATTAATATGTCTGTTAACGATATTATATTAAAATCTGCCCTGTCATTAGAATAACACAAATCACTCTCTTTTTAATTCAAAATTTTCTTATTTACTTCACAGCAAAATAGAGCATTATTCTAAAGGAAGTTCGTTTCCAAATTCACCTATGAATCACTTATTAAAAGAAGTACGAGTATTAGTTCAAAAAGAAATGACCTTAGAGTGGAGAGATCGCTCATCGCTCAATGGTATTTTACTCTATACTTTCAGTACTGTATTTGTGTGTTACCTAAGTTTTAACCAACAAAAAGTACATCTTCATCAGATTACTTGGAATACATTATTCTGGATCATACAACTCTTCACGGTCACAAATGCCATTGCAAAATGCTTTGACCAAGAAAAAGGAGGACGCTATTTCTTTTATTATAGTTTGGTAAGTCCACAAGCACTCATCTTGTCAAAGATCATTTATAATGCATTCTTAAGTTCCATCATTGCATTGGTTGGTTTTGTACTTTACTCATTTGTGATGGATAACCCTGTGCAGGATCTGACACTCTTTAGCTTTGTATTACTACTAGGGGCCATTGGCTTTTCAACAAGTTTAACTTTGATTGCTGGTATTGCATCAAAAGCCAGTAACAGCAGTAGTTTAATGGCTGTACTCGGATTCCCTGTAATTCTCCCAATGATCTTATTATTGGTAAAAGCCTCAAAAAATGCCATTGATGGTTTGGCTTGGAGTGCGAGTCAAGATGAAGTAGTCACGCTAATTGGGGTTGATTTTATAGTAGTAGCCATATCAATACTACTTTTTCCCTACTTATGGAGAAGTTAATAGGCTACAAAAAATAACTATTCTCCCTTTGATTTGTTAAATTTATGTCGATTAATAAATAGTTCCCAATTTGAGGGAAGTTACAGCACTTTGTTTTTATAATCTTCTGATAATGATAAAAAAAGGTTGGAAACTACTTACAGTCTTTATTCTTCTGTATGTAGTGGTTGGAGGACTAATTTTTGAAGTCCCTAGATTGAATATTCTAAACGAAACAATTAGGAACTTATTTTTCCATGTTCCAATGTGGTTTGGAATGGTCATTCTATTGCTTGTAGGAGTAATCCATTCAATTAAATACCTCAGACATCAACGTCCTGAAAATGATATTAAAGCCGTTGAGTTTGTAAACGCTGGAGTTTTCTTTGGTATTCTAGGATTACTTACTGGAATGATTTGGGCAAATTATACTTGGGGAACACCATGGACAGGTGATCCAAAATTGAACTCTACAGCTATCGGTATGATGATTTATTTCGCATATCTTTTACTTAGAGGGGCTTTCCAAGACGAAAACCGAAGAGCTAGAATCAGTGCGATTTATAATATCTTTGCCTTTGTCAATTTCCTTGTTCTCATCTTTGTTTTACCAAGATTGACCGATTCTCTTCACCCAGGAAATGGTGGAAACCCAGGCTTTAACGCCTACGAACTTGACGTATCTTTACGTAAAGTATTTTATCCTGCTGTTATTGGTTGGACTTTATTAGGGGTTTGGATGGCCAATGCTCGTATTCGCCTACGCCTACTAGAATTAAAACTATTGGAGAACTCAAGCAATTAATCTGAAGTCATGAAAAAATTACTAATTATATTACAATTCGTTTTTACCTTTTTAGTTACATTACCTGTATTTTCGCAAGATAAAATTGCGATTACTGAAGAAGATTATTCCAACCAATCTGTTGAAATGGCCGATCAAATGCGTGACAACGGAAAAATCTATGTGGTTGTAGCTGTTGTAGCAACTATTTTGGGAGGAATGTTTGTCTATCTTTATGCAATCGACAAAAAAGTTGCAAAGTTAGAAGAAATGGTGAACGAACAAGAGGCTTAATATCATGAAAAAATTACACATATTTTTCTTAGCAATTATTGCTATTGGTATCGGATTGATTGTTTCGACAGCGGGAAATGCAAGTCAGTATGTAACATTCTCGAAAGCAGAAGCACTTGCTGCCGATGGTGACAATGCAAAAATTCACGTAATTGGAGAACTTACAAAAGAAGGTGGAGTTGTTACAGGAATTGAGTACAACCCAGCAAAAGATCCTAACTTCTTGGCATTTATGCTGGAAGATGAAGATAAGATTGTAAGAAGAGTGGTATGTTACAACCCTCCTCCATCAATGAGAGATTTTGAAAAATCAGAGAAAGTAGTTGTTATCGGACGAGCTGGAGATAAAGGTGATTTTGTTGCTAGCGAAATTCTGATGAAATGTCCTTCTAAATATGAAGAGAAACAACTATAATTTATTTCTCTAACAATATAAAAAGCGGAACTTAGGCCAAAACCTATGTTCCGCTTTTTTATTTACCTATACACTATTCGCACAAAAAAAATCCTCAGCTATTGCCGAGGATTTATAAGTAAGTGATAAGGGAAAATGAATATATATGCTTATTTAGGTAATTTGTTCGTAAAGTATACTTTGTTAGAAATCACATCTAGAGGTGAGATTGCTGAAAGGTCAGTATAGATTAGAGAGTTTCCTTCAAACTCGAATACCAATTCTACAGACTCATTTACATCTCTTGGCTCTTTGATACCTTTGAAGTCAGCGATAACTTGCTCACCTGCTCTTTCCCAAGTACCAAAAGCGATTCCGTTTCTTTCGTCATCAAAATTGGCAGTTACACTACCATCAGCATTAAATCTTAATTCAACTTTTGCCTCCTCTTCAGCTGGTGAAACTTCTAGTTCTGTTTGAACCCAAAGTCCTACTACTGGATCTGGTCCTACTTCGTCATTGTCGTCTTTGTCACATGAAGAAAATGCTACCAATGCTGAAAGTGCGATGATTAATTTGAATACCTTTTTCATATCTCTTAGTTTATTTGATTATTAAAGTTTTTTACTTGCTTTCGATATATAAGAGGGCATTCTGTTGAAAAAGGTTGGAGCGTTTTTTTAGACTTAACTTATTTTACCATTGAAACACTTATTTTAAAAATATCTATAATTCAGTCATTTATGTAAATATTCACAAACTAAAGAGAGGTAGCAAACTGTATCAAACTAAACTTAAAGAGCATTTTACTTTAAAAATCAAAAGAGCGAATTGCGATGCGAATATTTTAAAGTTAAATTGAAGATAGAGCTATTAAAGCTTCAGATCACTTTTACATTTTATACATATAAAGCCTATTTCTGTAAAGGCATTCATTTTTAAATTCATCCAAATGAAACGTAACTTTTTAGTTTTTCTTTCAGTCTGCTGCATGTATTTAGGCGTAAGCATTTTTCTTCTCAGATGCGAAAAACCAGAAGAGCAAACTGAAACAACCTACGTTCATTCTTCAGAAACACTTTCTCAACACGGATATATAGGTAGTAAAAACTGTATCGATTGCCATAAAGAACAGCATGATGAATGGATGAATTCTCATCATGATTTAGCAATGAAAGAAGCAAATAGCCAATTTATAAGAGGAGATTTCAATGATGTACAGTGGGAAGAAGATAGTATGAAATATCTCTTTTATAAAAAAGACTCAACTTACTTTGTACAGATTACGGAAGAAAACTCAACGAACAACTACCCTATCAAATACACATTTGGATGGGAACCTCTTCAACAATACCTTATTGAATTCCCTAATGGAAAATACCAAACTTTAAGAGCTTCATGGGATACAGAGGAGAAAAAGTGGTTTCATCAGTACCCAGACACAATCATTCCACAAGGAGATTGGCTACACTGGACCGAAAATGCTCAGAATTGGAATAACATGTGTGCTTCTTGTCACAGTACTAATCTAGAAAAAAATTTCAATGAAGATCAGTTTGCCTATAACACTACATTTTCTGAAATTAATGTAGCTTGTGAAGCTTGCCATGGCCCAGGAGAAAAGCATGCTAATGCAATGAAAAACGGAGAAAAGTACGATGAAAAGCTATGGAATTTATCTGCTCAACAAACTCAAGTAAGCGTCTGTGGCTCATGCCATGCTAGAAGAACAATGCTAACCAATGACAATAACCCTCACCCAGAATATTTAAGTCGCTTCTTCCCTGCACTTATTACAAAAGACAATTACCATCCTGATGGGCAAATTGACAATGAAGACTATGTGCTTAGTTCATTTCTGTCTAGTAAAATGTCCCAAAACAATGTGAGATGTACAAGTTGTCATAACCCTCATACCACAAAACTAAAATTCAATGACAATCGACTTTGTACGCAATGCCATGAACAGTCATATGCACTAGAAGAGCATCACTTTCACCCTATGGATAGTGAAGGGGCGCAATGTATAAACTGTCATATGGATGGGAAAAAATATATGGGAAATGACTACAGAAGAGATCATAGTTTTAGAATCCCGAGACCAGACCAAAGTATAACATACGGTACACCTAACGCATGTACGAGTTGTCATGAAGATAAAAGTGACAAATGGGCTAAGGAAGCCATCGAAAAGCATTTTGGGAAAGAAAGAAAATATCACTTTTCAGATGACTTACTTCCGGGAAGTAAACTTGATGAAAAATCAGCTCCACATTTGGTCAAGTTAATTGCTGATTCCACTCAAACTGATTTGGTAAGGGCTACAGCATTGCAATACCTTTCATACATAATGACAGAAGCGCATTTACCAATCTTTATTGAGGCTATGACCAAGCCCAACACACCTTTACTCAGACAAGCTGCGTATACGCATTCGCTTCAAGTACCACAACTCAGACAAACAGAAACAGCTTGGCAAGGTCTTAAAGATTCTATTCGAGCCGTACGTATTGCAAGTTTCCGCCTTATTGCTGATTTAAATATTCCTACTTCTTATCAAGAAGACTATAACAAAGTACAAAAAGAATATGAAGAAATGCTGTTTGCTAATGCAGACATGGTAAATGGTCAAGTTCAGAAAGGAGATTATCACCAAAGAATGGGAGAACCACAAAAAGCTATTAAAGCTTATCAGTACTCATTGAAAATGGATAGCCTACAAATTCCTGTCAGATTGAATCTTGCGATCATTCTTAGTAATCAAGGTCGTTCATATGATGCATTGGAAGTACTCAAACCAGCAGTAGAAATTCAAGAAAACAATGAAACGGCACATTATTACTTAGGACTCCTATACGGTGAACTTAATGACTTTCCAATGTCTATCAAGCATCTAAAAAAAGCTGCTATAATAGCTCCTCAAAATGAAACCTATACCTACAATTTGATTGTCACCCTCATGAAGAATAATCAGAGAATTGATGCTAAAAAAATCCTTGATTCTGCCTTACGTACTTTACCTAATTCTCAACGAATTCAGAGTCTTATTCCATACTTCCAATCTACTCAATAGTCTTATGGAAAAGTCCTAGAATCACTGTTAAACTGTATAACATTCGTTAATCAACTATTAAATCAATTGAGAACTAAACGATTACTTTTGTATTTACTATAATTAACTCTATTTTACATTTCATTCTTTAATTAGTAATTTTTTTAATCATCATTTTTTATGGAAAATACAGATCAAAAATTCCGATTTGTTGGTAAAAAAGGAGAGTTTTTCGGGATTGAAATTCTAAACATTGTATTCACATTCATCACTTTGGGGCTTTACTACCCTTGGGCTAAAGCTAACCGACTAAAGTATATTTATGGGAATACTGAATTTGCAGGTTCTTCATTTGCTTTTCTTGGTACAGGTAAAGAAATGTTCAAAGGATTTATCAAAGCTGTTCTTATCATCGGAGCTTTGTATGCAGTCTATATTGCAGGAATCTTTTCTCAAGAACCATCTCTTATTTTAGCTGGGGCATTAATCATGTTATTAGGAGTAATTTTCCTTGTTCCTGTAGCCATTCACGGAGGTCTAAAATATCGTTTGTCTCGTACAACATGGAGAACTGTTCACATGGGCTACAGAGGAAAACTATCTGACCTTATGAAGATATATGTAAAAGGTATACTTCTTTCAATAGTTACACTAGGTATCTACTCTTTCTGGTTTGAGGTTGAATTGAGAAAATACATTCTCAAAAATGTAAGACTTGGTAATCTTGAGATGGAATTCAAAGGTGATGGTTCTACTTACTTTGGAACCTTCTTCCTCGGATATATCCTATCAACAGTTACTTTAGGTATTTACTCTTTCTGGTGGATGAGAGACTTGTACCGTTTCTTCTGGGATAACACTTATGTTATTCAAGATGGTCGTGAAATCAAGATGGAATTTACAGGTACAGCAGGTGGTTTCTTCAAAACGCTTATCGGTAACTTCTTAATCGTTGTTTTCACTTTTGGTCTAGGTACTCCAATTGCGATTATTCGTATGCTTTCATTTGTAATCGAAAACACGGGTATTAGAGGAACTCTAAACCTAGATGCAATTGAGCAAACAGAAGAGCAATACAAAGATGCTACAGGCGAAGACCTTGCAGACATGTTAGAAATTGATGCATTCTAATCGTGTAGCTTAATATGATTTTAAATACTACCTTAAAGGAAATTTGGGGTAGTATTTTTTTATATCTAAAAACTAATCATGTATTCTGGAATTTTTTACACAGGTAAATCAAGCAAGCAATACAAGGCAAAAATCCAACTTAACCGAAATCAGCTTGTTTTTTCTTACGAAGATTTAGACGATGATGGAGAACTTGTATTAGTCCCATTTGAGTATGAAGGTATCTACGAAATTGAAAGAGTAACCACTACTAAAGTACAAGTCAAATTTAATGATTTTCCACACCCAACTCTTGAAGTAGATGACGCCCATTTTGTAGAACAACTCAAGTATTCTGACCTAGACATAAAAGGAGATCATCCTGGCTATAAATTTAGTTCGTTATGGAAATCAATTTCGCTCGGAGTTATTTTCATGGGAGTGATGGCACTTGCCTACTTTAAAGGCATTCCATTTCTCGTTGATAAAGTGGTAAATGTACTTCCGACCAACTACGATGTCATGTGGGGTAATTCGATCTATGTGAGCTATATTAAAAACATGAATGTAGATGAGGAAGCCTCTGAACTGCTCAATAGATATATAAAAACACTAGATGTTGAATCTGAATACCCAATCAATATTACAGTCGTAAAATCTCCTATCAAAAATGCTTTTGCTGTTCCTGGAGGAAACATGGTCTTTTTTACTGGGCTGCTAAACGAAATGGAGTCGAAAGAAGAACTCACTGCTTTATTTGGTCATGAGTTGGCTCATATAGAATTAAGACATTCAACAAAATCTACCCTTGAGAGCCTTGCAGGATATATCATTATTTCGCTTGTTTTCAATGACATCAATGGTATCACATCAGTAATTACAGAACAAGGACAGCAGCTTAAAAGACTTTCTTATAGTAGAAAATTAGAAGAAGAAGCGGACCTATTTGGATTAAGTTTATTGAATGAAAAAGGAATTGATCCTCAAGGAATGACAGATCTCTTTCAAACACTTCAATCAGTAGATCATTCAGATATCGAAGAAATTAGTTCTACAGACTCACTTTATCAAGAAAATGTAGAGCTCGAAGACAACGATACCACAACTACTATATTTGAAGATTTGATGGAAGAGGTTGAAGGAAATGATATCCTTGAATACTTAAGTTCTCATCCAGATTTAGAAAGTCGTATCCGAATGGCCTCCAATTTTGAAAGAACCAACTTTGAACTTCACCCAAAAAGTGACTCTTTAGAACTGATATGGAATGATATTGATTCACTCAAATCAGATTGGAATAGTTGGTCTAGCCTTTCTGATATCAAGGAGGAGATAGAAGAAACTTTTGATGATATTTTCACAAATACCGATTCAATTGCCTCTGACAGTCTTAAAGTAAAGAACTAAATCAGTATCTGATTATTCAATAAATGACAAAGCCACTTGACTTAGTTGATCAAGTGGCTTTGTCTTTTTTCATCATAGCTAAATAGTTTTTTGACTTCAACAGATAGTATTTTTTCTACTTTAGAAATCGTCTCTACAATGTTATTTTCTGAAAATCATTGCAGATCATTCAAGATGATTAATTTGAATACAGATTAAAATTCTACAATAAACCCATTATAACAAGCTCATTAACCTGTGAAATTAGCAATCCATATTGTATACACTCTGTGTATTTGTACTAGCGTCTTCATTTTACTCATTTTTATATACGCTCAACTCATGATAGGTAGTCTGAATGGAAATATATCTCCTGAACTATTTCTTAAACTCGATAACCTAAACATTGCAAAAGTGATCATTCCAGTCACTATTTGTTTACACATAGCCTACAAAAGTACAACCCATTTAATAGTTAAGAAATGAAATCACACTTGAAGTACATCACGCTTTTTCAAGTCAGTCTGCTTTCCATTTCATGTATTGCAATCCTCGTTTTATACAACCAAATCAGACCGTCTATCATAAGTATGAATGCTGCTAAGGAAAAACATAATTCATTACGAGACTCTCTTAGTCGATTAGAGTCTGAATTGAATAATAAAAATAGATTACTTGACAAGCTTGCAAGTAAAGTCAATAATTTCAGAAACTTAGAAATCACACCTCATGCCAATTTTAGGGTAATAGATGCAGAAAAGGAATTGTACTTATTTTCAATTTGGGTTTCTTCAGACCCAGATGTTATGGAAGAGATTGAGAGTGTACATTATGTGTTCAATCACGGCTCTTTTGAAATTAAAGGACGTACGGGTACAGATTTATCCGATGGCTTTAAAGTCAGCTATCAAGGTTGGGGCTGTCTTACGCTAGTAGAAATTATTATTAGGTATAAAAATAATGCGGAAGAGGATCTATTTTTTAATATGTGTGAAAGTATAGGTTGGGAATGAGAACTATCTATAGTTTTGTAGAATCAACCTATATTAACCTACTTAATCCATGAAAAATCAAATTAAAACCCCTCATTTATTAATCATTTTGGCCATTTTCATTTTCTCTTGCCAAAAAGAAAATACTTCCGAAAGGAATGAAATATTTGATCCTCTGCCATCTTGGGAAGATGGAAAAGCAAAAAGCGACATCATTAATTTTGTAACAGAAGCCATTGATCCTAATAACATCAACTTTATCCCTGTAAAAGAACGGATCGCTACATTTGACAATGATGGTACACTTTGGACAGAGCAACCACTTTACTTTCAATTGTTCTTCACTATTGACCGTATCAAAGAATTAGCAAAGGACAATCCCGAATGGAAAAATGAAGAACCTTATAAAACCATTTTGGAAAATGACCATGAAAAACTTACCAAACTGAGTAAAAAAGAGCTTTTACAGCTTGTCATGACCACTCATGCAAATGTGACAACAAAAGAGTTTAATAAAATCATCAGAGATTGGTTAGAAAACAGCTTGCATCCTAAATTTCAAAAACCTTACAATCAATTGGTTTATCAACCGATGTTAGAACTTCTAGATTACCTCAGAGATAATGAATTTCAAACTTTTATTGTGTCTGGAGGAGGTATTGATTTTATCAGAGTTTGGGGTGAAGATACTTACGACATTCCTAAACATCAGATTATAGGCAGCAGCATTAAGTCTGAGTTCTTTTATGATAAAGGAAAAGCATACATTCAAAAGATTCCTGAAATTGACTTTATTGATGATCATGAAGGGAAACCTCTTGCCATCCATAAACACATTGGTAGAAAACCTGTGATAGCAGTAGGTAATTCTGATGGCGATTTAGAAATGCTACAATGGGCGGCCTCAAATAGTAATCCTCATTTAGCCATTTACCTACACCACACAGATAAAGAAAGAGAATATGCTTACGATCGCAACTCTCCTATTGGTAGACTTGATAAAGGTTTAGATGAGGCTTTAAAAAGAAATTGGACAGTCATCGATATGCAGAAGGACTGGAATACGATCTACCCTTTTGAACTAGATAAAAAGTAAAACGATACAATACAATCCCGTAGAAATACGGGATTACTCCTACCTTAACACATGTTTGAATAAAACATTTATTCTTTTCATTCTTATTCCTTCTTCTTATTTTGCCCAAGTCTAAAAAGGAATATTTTTTCATTTACTATGAATGCTGAAATTACCGCAATTCAACCATTGACATTCAGAACTGCTACGCCAGAAGACTACAAAAAGACGGTTTGTCTTATTTATAGCTCTGGACCAAAGTCTTTTGAATATGTTTTTGGTCGAAAAGAAATCAGTGCACTCGACTTCTTACGATTTGCATTTAAATCTGAAAAGAGCAATTTCTCACATAAAAATCATCTTATCGGAGAAATAGATGGTGAAGTTGTAGCCACAGGAACTGTTTTAAAAGCAGAAAATCTCGTAAAAAACACCCTCGATGCCGTTCAGCTTATCTTTTCCTTTTATGGTTTTTGGAATGGTTTCGGAGTACTGTTAAGAGGACTTCGTACTGAAAATATCATCAAACCACCGAAAGGAAAAGAGCAACTTTTAGCTCATTTAGGTGTTACTCCAGATTTTAGAGGAAAAGGAATTGGGTCTAAACTCATAGATCAACTGATTGAAGAAAGTGATTCTTCTGCGCCTATAGGCCTTGATGTTTCGGTTAAAAACCCAAAAGCAGAATCACTATACCTTCGAAAAGGCTTTAAGTCAATCAAGACTATTTCTTCCAAACTCAAAAATGAGTATGGTTACGTTGCTTCTCACAAAAGAATGATTTTAAAAAAAGATACCGTATAAAAAAAGGCCATCCACTAATTGGATGGCCTTTATATTTGCCTTCAAACACGAAATACTTAAAGTGTTACTTCAAAGTATAGTGGAGAAGAAATCTTATCTGATGGACTAGGATATGTTGCAAAGTTCACTTTGTAAATTTGTCCTTCTTCCATTTCTAATAAGAAATTAATCTTCAATGCTTCAACAATCTTTTGAACAGCACTCTCACGGCTGTTGTCATACATATTGAAGTTGTTATAACCAGTACCTTCTACTGCTGCATAATCAGCAGGAGTAAGCGTGTACTCAATTGCAAGATCAGATGCTTCAGTTTCTACAATAACGAAGTTTGGTACAATTGTCCAAGTTCTATTATCTAGGTCATAAACTGCTAAAGAAGTATCTTGAACTGTAGCACTTCCTGTGTAGAAGTCATACTCAACCCACATTCCTGCACTTTGAGAACCATAGAAGTTACCTAGTGTATTTGGCAAATGTTCATCTACAGGTACTGATGCTGAAAAATTATTATACTTAGATGCAAGAGAGTCTAATGCATAATCATCTTCAGTTAATGTATAAGGAGCATCTTCTGTATATTCTGAACCAGAAATTGCTGTTTTACCTTCAATAAATAGATACCAATCTGCTTCTTCCTCTTTGATTTTATCTACTGCATCAGAATACTCTGATAAAGGATCACATGCAAAAAGTCCTACCAAAAGAGCTAACAGCGTATATAAACTTAGATTTTTCATTTCTTGATTAATGTTATAGGTGCTAAACTAGATTAGAATTTAACTTTCAAACCTCCTGACCAAGTTCTACCAATTGCATAGTAAACTTGAGCGCCTTGCCAAGTACCATTGAAGTCAGTAGCATCAGCGATGTAAGAAGTATTTCCTACGTTGTTGATTTTACCGAACAAAGAAGCATCTAGCTTACCCATTTTGAAGTTGTAGTTCGCGTAAATATCAACAAGACCAAAGTTTGGTAATTTGTATGACTGTACTCCTTCTGTAGCTGAGTCAGTTCTCTTTGTAGGATCATAATCAGAGTAGTTATTTCCTGCAAATACGTAGTCAACACCAATTTTAAAGTCTTTCAACACTTCGTAGTTTGTACCCAATGCTGCAGTTGTTTGCGCTGAGTTACCTACTTTCAAGTCTTTGATATAAAGTGTTTCTTCATCTCCAATTTGGTTTTGGTCTTGGTCAAAGAATGTTGCATCTACATTGTTTGCCCATCTCCAGTCACCAACTGAGATCATACCTGTGATTGTCCATCTTAGTGTAGGACGGTATTCAAAGTCAACTTCAATACCTTTGTGGACTGCATCAATACCCAAAATGTTAGCATACAAATCATCAGAACCATCAGGGTTTCCATCTTCAGGACGGTGAGATTTTGTCATTGATTTGTCCATCCACTTTGTGTAGTAGATGTTTGCATTAGCTGCAAATTTTGCTGATCTATAACCATAACCAAGTTCAAAACTCATAATACTTTCATTCACTGCGTCAGTATTAATGTTGTTTGTGTGGTTTTGATAAACGGCATTGAACATTGGAGGACGTTGGAAGTAACCTGCGTTAGCAAATACGTTGTGTTTTTCAGTAAGTCTGTAATTTGCTCCCCCTTTCAAACTATAAGTTAGTGCATTTACATGCTCTGAATAAGGGTTTGCTGCAGAATAATCAATACGTTGGTAGTTTACATTTGAAACTGCTGCATTAAGGAAAGCTGAAAGATCATTCTTGTCATATTCCACCTGACCGAAAGCAGAAGCCCAAATTACTTGACCATCATTGTCATAACCTACTTTGTCTCCTTCTCTTGCTACAACTCTTTGCTTCTCACCACCAATCGTTCTTTCAGTAATAAAATACTGACCACCAATTAGGTTATCCACTTCTTGATAGTGCTCACCATAGTAGTAACGTCCGTCAATACCTCCAGTCAACGTGAAATCACTATTCAACTCATGAGTTAAAGTTGAAATAACACCATACCAGTCATGGTTATTTACACCTGCTCTCATAATTGTTGATGACTGTCCTTGTTGTGCATTTCGCTCATAAACAGCATCAAAATCTAAAGGCGCATATTTGTCTCCACCAATTCTATCAACATCACCATAAACTGATGATCCGCCACCTCTACCAAATGACGCATAAGCAGAAGTATTCAAACTAGTTCTGTCATTGATTGTCCAGTAGTGATTCAATGAGAATAAAGGCTTAGAGTAGTAGTTTTCATTGGCATGAAACTCTTCACCTTGTAAGTAACCCCAGTCATAGTTATGTCTGTTCCCTACTTTCTCAGCATCTTCAATTGTATGTCTTGTTCTTCTCTGTCCGTGAGTCTGTGAAGCACCAAAAGCATTCAATGAAAGTGTGTGATTTGAGTTAATCACTTTTGTAATGTTCGCAAAGTATGAGTACCCCTCGAAAGATGTTCCATCTACGAAACCATTACCTGATGTCTGAGAGGCTGCGATTGTCAAAGCCCATCCTTTATCATTCAAACCTGTAGACACATCAAATGCAAATTTTGCGTATCCGTCGTTACCAATTGTAGATGAAATACTTCCTCCTTTCTCGGCATCAGAAGAACGAGTAAGGATGTTCATTGTACCACCAGCAGTTGGTAGAGCCAATTTAGATGCTCCCATACCTCTCTGAATCTGAATGTTACGAGTAACATCTGAAAGACCAGCCCAGTTTGACCAATAAACTCTAGAGTTTTCCATGTCGTTTACAGGAATACCATTAATCATAACCGCAGTGTTATCGTCTCCAAAACCACGAATAGTGATACGAGAGTCACCCCATCCACCACCTTGTTTGGTAGTATATACACCAGGAGTAGATTTCATGATTTCTGGGAATTCTTGGTTACCCAGCTTTGTCTCAATGATTTCTGGAGTAACTGTAGATACCGCAACAGGCGTTTTACGGTCAATGGCAACGTCTGCAAGTACTTGAATCTCTTTCAAGTTCATTACATCACTTGCTAAAGCGATAGTACCTGCGTTTACTTTTTCTCCTTCCAATACCACTTCAACTTCTTTTGTTTTCATTCCGATGAATGAAACAACCAAAGTAGTAGGCCCTTCATTATTGGTTTGGATTGCAAATTCACCTGCAATATCCGTAGAAGAACCAATAGTGGTACCCTTTAGAATAACGGCAGCACCAATAATTTCTTCTTGAGAATCTTCATCGATCACCTTACCAGTAATGGTCGTTTGCGCATATGAAAATGACATTGCTGCAAACATCCATGCTGTGAACAAGAGAAACTTTTTCATTAGTAGATTAATTAAGTTTGTTTGTTGATAGTTTGAATGATACTAATTCACAACCACACCTTTGTGGGGCATAATTTTCTACAAAACAAAAAGTTTCAATGTTACGAAAACAGTCTTTTATTTGAATTTTACGATAAAAACCATAACAATTTTAAATGAAGGAAAATGAAGATTAATACAATTGAAGATTATCCAGAAGCGCTATATAATATTCACTCACAACCCAACGTAAAATACACACTTATAAGTAGTTAGTAGATAAAAAAACGAAACATAATTTATGATTATATCGGAGTTTTTGAGAGAGAAATGTTAAATCGGTCTTAAAATAGACCTTTTCCATTCTAATGTTTCCTAAATATGAACTTTCCTAATAATTATTGATGGATTTGGTGCTTTTAAATGATCGATTATCTTTCTCTATTTTTTTCAACTAAAACCATACAATAAAGGCGCTAAACGATCATTTTATCTTTTAACGAAAAAAATCTTGAAGAAGAACTAAACTATTCACAAGTATTAACCGCACAAAGACCTAGATAACCCAAAAGGGAAATTATTATTCATGGATACATCTTTCTTGGGAAAGGAAAGATAGCTCTCATTGTTACTAACAATTATGACCAAATAAAAAAGGAAAAAACTAGCTTAGTTTTTTCCTTTTCTTGTCTATAATCAGATTGATATTCTACTTTTTTGGTAAGAATATTTCAGCCATCATACAGCGAGCACCGCCACCACCAATAGACTCGATTGTTGCTAAAGGTGCATGAATAATCTCAGCACTTTGATTAATTACTGCTTTTTGCTCCTCAGTAAAAGCATTGAATGCTGTATCGGACATAGCTACAAATAGCTCGTCCTTCTCATTTCGTACCTCAAGGATATTACAACAGAAGCTATTCATTTGCTCAAAGTTTACACAGATCAAAGTACGACCTGTTTTCTCAAATGAAGCTTTTAGCGTTGCCAATTCCTCTGCATCAGTTACAGATTGATCACAGAGAACTGCAAATTTACTTCCGACAGAAAGCATCACATTGGTGTGATAAATCGAACCTCCATTTTGGTCAAATGAAGAAAAGAAAACCGTTTCATATCCTAATGATGCTGTTATTTCTTCAAGTACTCCTTTATCTGTACGTTCTGATTTTGCCGCATAACAGATCTTATTATCATGATCAAAAATCATACTTCCAGTCCCTTCCATGAAGCGGTTCTCAGCTTCGTACTTACTGAAATCTTGAACTTCGTCCAACTTTAAAGACTCCGCCAATTGATCTAGAATATCTGTTCTACGTTCTAATCGTCTGTTTTCAGCCTTCATTGGATACAAAACTACCTTACCTTCTGGATGAGTGGTAAACCAGTTGTTAGGAAAAACGGCATCTGGTGTTAGTGGTTCTGGTGTATCTTCAATTACCGTAATCTGAATGCCTTTTGCTCTCAATCGGCTTACAAATTCATCAAATTCGGCTACAGCTTTTGAGGTAATTTCATTTTGGGTCATTGAAGGCTCAGACTGAAAAGCATTGTCTTTCGCAGTTTCAGCATTAAATGCAAAAAAGTTAGGACGCACCATCAAAATGTGCGATGAAGAATGTTTTCTCATAATAGTGAGTAATTAGACAACAAAAATCTGCTAATAAAATTTAATTCACAAAGATATTCTGATCATCTAAAAATCAAAGAGTAGGAAAAAAGAATTCTTTATAAAACCCTAAATTCAATTCTTCTATTCTGCGCCCTATTTTGGTTGTTATCGTTAGGAACAATTGGTTTTTCTTCTCCATAGCCTTTATGTTCCATTCTTGCCCTTGCGATACCCAATTCCTCCAAATAATCAACAACTGCTTTCGCTCTATTATTTGAAAGTGCCACATTAGCATCATGACTCCCGACATCATCGGTATGTCCGCTTATCTCAATTTTAAGCTTCTGATAGCGTTTTAAGTAATTTGCAATGCCAATAAGTTCAGTTCTTGACTTAGACTGAAGTTCATAAGAACCACTCTCAAAGAAGATATTATTGAGCTGTGTATAAACGCCCTTTTTAATTGGGTCTAGATATACATCGATATAAATCTGCTTCCCTGCCGATACATTACGATAATCAAAAGAAAGAGTATGGAAAAGATAGTCTGGTTTAGAAACAAAAAGACCATATTCATGCCCTTGAGAAAGTACAATTAGGTACTTCCCGTTTACAGGATCAGAATCTACAACTGAAATAGAGTTCCCTGTAGTTAATTCCTTCAATTCTATATGTGCACTGATTCTTTCTTTCGTTACTGCATCATAGACCGTTCCTGTGACAAAGCCACTGCGTTCTTCAATGAAATCACTCGGTAAACTAAAAGTCATCAGTTTATTGAATTGGCTCTCCTCTCCTTTTTCATTGATATTACTAGCAAAATAAGCCTTCTTCCCATCTGCAGTGACAAATAACGATACTTGGTCTGAATAGTTATTGATAGGATACCCAAGATTTTCTGCTGTCGTCCACCCCTTACCATCTTCTGTTCTATGTGACACAAACAAATCTAAACCACCAAAACCTAAGTGACCTTCAGATGCAAAAAACAAGTCTCTGCCGTTTACATGCAAGTGAGGAGAAATATCATCATATGAAGTATTGATCTCTGCTCCTAAATTTTGTGCAGGAGCCCAAACATCGCCTTCCAATTTAGTCACCCAAATATCTTTTTTCCCAACTCCACCCTGTCGATCTGAAACAAAGTAAAGTGTTCTACCGTCTGCCGATAATGAAGGTTGAGACTCCCATGCTTTAGTATTCACATTAGGGCCTAGATTTACTGCTGGAGTCCATTTATCACCAACTTTTTTAGACATAAAAAGATCACATCCACCTAAAGTTTGTCGTCCTTCAAAAGACTCACAGGCAGTAAAAATCATGATTCTACCATCTGCCGAAATTGTACAAGTTCCTTCATTAAAAGGAGTATTCAACTCTTCTACAGCTTCGGGCTTTTGCCATTTCCCCTCTTCAAAACGACTCACATAGATTTCTTCCCCATAACCATCTGGTCTGCCTGTAAAATACATTTCTCGCTGATCTGCGGTAATCACAGGAAAGTATTGTTGTGGCATAAAGTTGACCTCACCCTCCAATGGCTCAGGTTTTATCTCCAAAGGATTTTCCATATGAGATTTAGCAAACTCACAAATTTCAATAATATGCTTTGCTGATTTACGATCTCTGTGATCTAACTTTTCATCTGTTGCTACACTTAGAAAACTATTGGCATATTTTACGGCTTGATTGTAATTCCCTGTTGACAGCTCATATTTGGCTAAAAAGATGTGTGCCAATTTGAACTTTGGATTTTCAGACGCATACTGTACCGTTTTTTGGAAATGAAAAGCAGTCTTCGGTTTATTCCTTTTGATATAATTGAGCTTCCCCAAAAAGTAATTGGCATCGGGAAGATTAGGGTCTAGTTGAATAGATTGTGATAGGTACTTTTCCGTAGAAGCCATATCTCTTTCATTAAACGCTTCTTCTGCCTTTTTCACCAACTTCTCTGCCTTCTTAGATTGTCCGAAAGACGGGGTAAACAGCCATAAAAAACTGATACTAAAAAAAAGAAGGGCTCTAGAGGTAAATGTCTTCATCCGCAAGTTATATGTAGTCTTTAATACGCTAATCTAATCCGAAGAGTATGTCAGAAAATTCTGTACCAAAAGCACAAACTGCGCAATGGACAGATTCATAAATTAAGATAAATTAAAGAGAAGGAAGGGCTATCATTCATAGCCGAATCTTACACATGTAAGGATATTCTCAGCCTACATCAGATAGAACAGCAATCATAGACCAAACTTCTTGCCCAATCAAATTCCTTTTCTGAAGTTTGCAGTATGAAAGAAAGTATGGATACATGCCCTTGTGGTTCGGGTAAAGCATTCTCAGAATGTTGTGAACCTTTTATTCGTAGAACTTCTAAACCACATACGGCAGAACAATTGATGCGTTCTCGTTTCAGCGCATATACACTAAATGAGGTTGATTACTTATGGGAAACACATCACCCCAATTATAGAGCTGGACTTACGAAAGAAGCAATTAGCCATTCCGCTAAAAATACAGACTGGACTAGACTTGACGTTTTAGACCATCAATGGACAGAAAATAGTACAACTGCCATTGTTGAATTCAAGGCTTTCTTTAATGAAAATGGTAAAGAACAAAACTTACATGAGCGTTCTAACTTTGTAAAAGAAGGCGATCAATGGCTTTATACTGATGGCGATTTCAATCCTCAGAGAGCATCTAATAAAACCATAGGTAGAAACGATCCATGTCCTTGCGGCAGTGGTAAGAAATACAAGAAATGTTGCGGAAGATAAAATCAAAGTATGGGTGGTTTAATCCCCTCATACTTTTTCCTTCTTCACTTCAGGTTGATTCTTTTCAAAATCAATTAACCCTCTAACCATTCCAGGGAAAATAAAACCATGAAATGGTAATACGATATACCAATACAATCTTCCCCAAATCCCCAATGGTCTGAAAGTCGCATTTTGAGTAAGCTTGTGTGTACCTTGTTTTGATGGCGTGATTTTAAACTCAAGCCACGCTTCTCCCGGTAACTTCATCTCAGCAAATAAAAGTAATCGTCCATTCTCTTTATCTGCTACCAAGACTCTCCAAAAATCCAAGGCATCCCCTGCCTGTAAATCATAAGGAGATCGGCGTCCTCTTCTTACCCCAACACCTCCTACCATTTTATCAATCAATCCACGAATTTCCCAAAGAAAATTCCCATAATACCAACCTCGCTCTCCTCCAATCTGCCATACATTGTCAATCACTTCTTTTACTGGTCGTTTAAAGGCAAATTCCCGATGATCTTTCAAACAGCCATATTCTGGTACTTGGATGTAATCCATGAAGTTTTTCTCAATTGGTCCTCTTAAAGCTTCAATCCAAGATGATACTACTTCATTCTGACGGATACGCATAAATGCGAGCTCCAAAGATTCTTCATAGGTCAATAGCTTTTGAGGTACAATCTCTTCAATTCCTTTCTTCTCACAGATCACTTCATTTTTCAGACTATCCACTAAACTGCTTGCTAAGCTATACGAGGTAGATGTAATGAAATACAACCAATAAGAAGATAACTTCGGGGTTAACACAGGTACTGAAATGATATATCTTTTTAGCTTTCTAACCTTTGCATACTGCATCAACATTTCTCTGTATGTCAAAATATCAGGACCGCCAATATCAAAAATCTGATTGTAAGCTTTTTCATTCCCTAAAACACCTTCCAAATAACATATCACATTCCGAATTCCAATGGGCTGACACTTGGTCTTTAACCATTTAGGAGCTACCATAACTGGTAATTTTTCACACAAATCTCTTATGATTTCAAAAGAGGCACTTCCCGAACCTATAATAATTGCAGCTCTGAGTACTGTCAACGGCACTCCCGACTCTTTCAAGATACATTCAACGTGCTGACGAGAAGACAAATGCTTTGATAATTCTGCTGAATTGGATATCCCGCCTAGATAGATAATTTGTTTGCAGGAAGTATTTTTAATAGCTACCGAAAAATTCTTAGCACACTTTTCCTCCATTTCACTAAAACCCGTCGGAGAATTAGTCATAGAATGTACAAAGTAATATGCAGCATCTATATCTTTGGGAATAGCTTCAAGGCTTTCTAAATTCAATAAATCGCCCTTCATTAAAAATACATTCGGATGATGATACATGCTATCATCATATAGACGTCTTGGGTCTCGAACCAAACAGATAATTTCGTGTCCTTTTTTGATAAGAGTGGGCAAAACTCTTTTTCCAATATAGCCAGTAGCTCCTGTCAACAGAATTTTCATATCAATCTGAGTAGCAAGTCATAATATAAAAACGATGAAAAAGTGGGTATTGTTAAATACATAAATTAAAAGCTAAGGATGAAGTTTTCCTTAGCTTTTAATTTCAGAGTTGACAGGTGTGCTATTAAGCTTTTATTTTCACCTTTACTGACTTTGAAGCCGGTGTATGACTTGCTCTTGCTATTTCAGTAATTGGAATTAGAGGATTGCATTCTGGAAAATAAGTTGCCAAACACTTTCTCGGAATATCATAAGGTATGATACTAAGGCTATCTACTTCTCTTCTTTTCCCTTCGTATTCGTTGAATAAAGTGATTTTTTGTTCCTTTTTCAGACCAAGCTCATTCATATCTTCTTTATTCATAAAGATAATTTTACGACTATTGTGTACACCTCTATATCGATCATTAAGACCATAGATCGTGGTATTGAATTGGTCATGTGATCGGATAGTCATCATCATAAATTCATCAGCTGATAACTTGACTTCTGACAATGCGTTGATCGTGAATTTTGCTTTTTTGGTATCGGTATTGAACACGCCTTCTCTAGCGCCATTTGGTAAGGCAAATCCACTCGATCGTTCGATCTTTTCATTGTATTCCTCAAAGCCTTTGATCGTTTGAGAAATCAACTTTCGTATATTATTATAGTCCCGAATCAATTCATCCCAATCTAGTTTTTCACTACCAAGCGTTTTCTTAGCAAGCCGAGCAATGATTGCGGGTTCACTCATCAAAGTATCAGAAGGTGGATTAATCATCCCTTGAGAAGTATGAACCACACCCATCGAATTCTCAACAGTGACCAACTGTGGTTTTCCTTGCTCTAATAATTTATCGGTACGTCCTAGCGTCGGTAGAATGACTCCGATATCGCCATGCACCAAGTGAGAACGATTAAGTTTGTTAGATACATGCACCGTCATTTTACAATTTTGGAGAGCTTGAGCTGTAAATGCCGTATCTGGTGCTGCTGGTAAAAAATTCCCTCCCATTGCAAAAAATACTTTTCCTTTCTCTTCGTGCATTGCTTCAATTGCCTCCACTACATTATAACCTGCTTGTTTAGGAGGTATAAAACCAAAACGCTCAGCTAGTTTATCAAGTAATGCTTTTGAGGGCCTTTCGTGGATTCCCATTGTCCGATCTCCTTGAACATTACTATGCCCTCTCACCGGACAAGTACCTGCCCCTTTTTTACCCACACTACCTTTCAGAAGTAAAAGGTTAACTATTTCCCGAATATTATCTACAGCATTTACATGTTGAGTCAGCCCCATTGCCCAACAAGCAATTATTTTGTTGGAAGAAGAAAGTAAATCCAATAGTTGTTCTACCATCTCTAACTCTAAACCTGTTCTTTCTATCAATTCATGATAATCATAGTTTGAAAGCTCTTTTTCCAATTCTTCAAAACCACTTGTTTTGGAATTGATAAATTCTTGATCGATGACTGAAGGTTCTATTTTTGATTTTTCTAATAAACCAATCAACAATGCTTTCAATAAAGCGACATCTTCATTAATATTAATTTGAAGATATAAGTCTGTCAAATCTGTTCCGCCTTGAAGAACACCTTTTACAGTTTGCGGATTTTTAAAGTTGAGAAGACCAACCTCTTTTAAAGGATTTATCGTTACTATTTTTGCGCCATTTTTCTTTGCTTTTTCTAATGCAGAAAGCATTCTCGGATGATTAGTTCCTGGGTTTTGTCCAACGATCAAAATAACTTCAGCATGGTAAAGGTCATCAAGAGTTACAGAGCCTTTCCCAATCCCAAGCGTTTCTGAAAGTGCTACACCGCTAGATTCGTGACACATATTTGAGCAGTCTGGCAAATTATTCGTGCCATACATCCTCACAAAAAGCTGATATAAAAAAGCAGCCTCATTACTAGTTCGCCCCGAAGTATAAAATATAGCCTCATCAGGATTTGGTAAAGATTTCAACTCGGTTGCAATCATTTGAAAAGCCTTTTCCCAACTTATAGGTTGGTAATGCGATTCACCTTTTCTGATGACCATTGGGTGAGTCAATCGACCTTGATGCCCAAGCCAATAATCACCTTTATCCAACAGTTCGGCTACTGAATATTTCTCAAAAAAGCCCTCATTTGCTTTTTTATCCTGTGCTTCTTCTGCTATTGCTTTTACACCATTCTCACAATATTCTCCTAGTTTTGAACGGTCTTTAGGATCTGGCCAAGCACAACCTGGACAGTCTACACCATCTTTCTGGTTGAGTTTATTTAATATCTTAAATGCTTTAGAAGGAGACATGGCTTTATTCGCCATTTTTAAGGCAATAAAAACCGCGTTCATTCCTGCAGCCGAATGTGGTACAGGCTTTATTGTTAGTTTTTTGGACTCTTGTGCTGACATAAAAAATTGAGTTAGTTTCTTCTCAAATTAGGAAAAATCGAGGGGAAAGACGAATGCTCGATTCGCTGTTTAATCCTCTATTTTAGCAACACAACTTACACTCATTCTTATTTCTTGAATCTAAGCACTTGGATTCATGTTTTTGAGCACGAAAACAAATGCTAAGCTCATGACTAAACTTCTAAAACTACTAATCTCAACTTTTCTATTAATTGGCTTTATGGCTTGTGACGATGATGAGAATGTAAATGTTACTAATACTCCCACACCCAATACAATAAACGATAGCGGTTGCTTTCTAATCAGTACACAAACCGATTCTATTATTTCTACTTTTGAATATATGGACAGTCTGCTTGTCCTAACAATTGTGTCAGATTCCTCAACTTTAGACGATCCTACAGATGATGTCTTTGTAGAATATTTCTATGATGCGGAAAACAGACTCCAATTACAAAGAATAACCACTACGATAGAAGGTGACACTGTCGGTTTTATAGAAAGAGAGTATATGTATGACAGCTCACGCCTAATTATGTCAACTAGCTTCATCATTGATAGTCTAGATAATCGATTACTTCTCACAAAACAGAATTACGAGTATACAGAAGATCGTGTCACTCGAATCTCTACTCTTGATTCACTTTTCACAGATTCTCTTACTGAAAGTAGTTTTATTGAATTGGAGTGGTTAGATGGAAATGTTATTACAGAAAGAGAGTTTACAAACATCCCCATCATTGGAGGTACAAATCTTTCTTCCGAAACTTTCTACACTTATTCGGACTCCTTAAACTTTACCTTTGGTAGCGACTTCGCGGTAGAAGCCCTTTCAACTCCCAACTTGAGTAAAAACCTATTAATCAGAAGTGAAACAAATAGTATCAATTTTATAGACACCTTAGTGTTCACTACTGATTATGAATATGAATTCAATGATAAAGGACTACCTAGTAAAGAGACGGTTCTTGAAAGCAGTATTTTTGACATTGACTCTGTCACTACAATAATCACCACATTTGAATACGAATGTGAAGACTAAACAACAGCTAAAGCTCTTCGATCAAATTCGGGGAGCTTTACTTTTAATCAAATAGATTTGCTGAATTCCTTTTTTGTGTAAGTTAACTTCTACATAGTAAAAAAATCTAAGTCTGTTCTACTTTAATTTTGTAGTTAGTAGAAATCGACCTTAGTATGAATAACCTAGTTAATAACCCTAAGAAAAAACTTACTCTCTCTTACGTAGTCGCACTGAGCTTTGTCGCTATTCTTAGTATTTCCTCTCAACTTATCATAAGAAATGTATTGGGAGATCAGAAAGAAGATAGCCGTGTTATCAATATATCTGGTAGACAACGAATGTTGAGCCAAAAAATCAGTAAGCTTGTCTTACAACTTCATACTGCCAAAAATGAAGCAGACTATGCAAGCCTTCTCGATACATTTAATAATATCATTCACCTTTGGAAATCATCTCACTTAGGGCTACTCCATAGAGATTCCTTACTCAATCTGGGTGGAGATAACAGCCCCGTTATCTTGAAATACTTTGAAGAGTTAGAACCACATTACATCGTTTTTGATCAAGCCACTACTCAAATCGCTGAGAGTAAATTTGGCGATGACATTTCGGAAGCTGTACAAAATATCTTAGCTCATGAAGATCGCTTCCTAACCATCATGAATACCATTACTTTCCAATATGATAAAGAATCGGCACTCAGAGTAAAAGAAGTAGAGAACCTAGAACTGATTCTCCTTTCCATAACTATCTTCTGCTTATTTCTTGAAGCCCTTGTAATATTTAGACCAGCTGTAAATGCTATTTCTCGCTACATGACCTTACTTCAAGATCAAAATAAAGAACTTGAAGAAGCACATCAGGAAGTGATATTGAGCAATGAGCAAAAGAAAAAAGTACAAGATGACCTTATCAAAACATTAAGAGAAAACCATAATTTACAACTACACGCCAACCAACGTCTTGAAGAGGAAATTCTAGCTCGAACTGAGCAAATCAGAGAACAACATCATGATATTGTTCAGAAAAGTGAAGCGCTTGAACAGCAGAATGAAAAAATTACAGAACAGAATCAACAACTCGGAAAACTCTACAAGAAAGTAACTCAGAGTATCAATTATGCCAAAAAGATTCAGCAGGCTACGGTACTCAACCGAGATCGTGTTATTTCTGAATTTGATGATGGCTTTATTATGAATGAAGCTAGGGATATTATCTCTGGAGATTTTTATTGGTTCCATCAAACACCACAATACAAATTCATTATTCTGTCAGATTGTACAGGACATGGTGTACCAGCAGCTTTTATGACGGTTATCGGTAACGCAATGCTGAATGAAATCATCATTAGCAATCAAATCCATGAACCTGATCTTATTCTTAAAGCATTGGATCAGAAACTATATGAATTCCTCAATACCAAAAGTCATGAGAAACTAAGAGACGGAATGGACATTGCGGTTGTGAGGATAGATGAAGAAGCTAAAAAGATACGATTTTCAGGGGCTAAAAGGCCACTTGTTATTCGTAATCAAAAAAATGAAATAGAAGTCCATAAAGGAAGTCTTACCACGATTGGTTATATCCCTAAAAAAGAAAATAAGTCTTTCACCAAACAAAACATTCCATTCCAAAAAGGAGACCAAATCTACCTATTCAGCGATGGATATCAAGACCAGTTTGGAGGCGTAGATGATAGTCGTTTTCAAAAGAGCAAAATGATTAATATGCTGAAGGAAATGGAATTTAGAGATATGAAGATGCAAGAAAATGTCATCAGATACCAATTCTTCAGTTGGAAAGGAGGAAAAGCCCAAACAGATGATGTACTATTCATTGGCCTCCAATTATAAAAAAAACAGCCCACTAAAAATGGAATCTATTGGGCTGTTTTATTCTAAATAAATTGAGAAACTAGAAATAAGTAATGTGCAATAACTCCCGCACACAATCCTCCAACAGTATGAGCAATCAATGCTTTTGAGGTCAGTTCTCTATGTCCTAAAGTATCTAACATAGCGGTATGTGTACTCAAATAGCCACTCCAGCACATTCCCATCGCAGTAAAGACCGCAATTTCGTTTCCTGTAATCATATTTTGAGCTACAAATGACTTCAGAATAGATAATGCAGCACCAACAGCACCCAAACTTGTTATAGGAAAGGCGATTAATTCCCCATGTTCAAAACCAAACAAGAACTTAAATAAGAAGGAAAACTTACCTGCTATCCAAGGTAAAACAGGAACGCCTTCATAAGCTAACCCTTGATAACCAATGGCACTATCTTGTGGACCATTCGTAAACATCATAACCATTGTACTAATCACCAAAACTCCCGGTATGATAGCCAAGCCCAGATCAACACCATTCTTCCCACCGTCTAAGATTGCATTTATGGTTCTCAAAAAAACTCCTCCTTCAGACTTGAAAGAAACAGGTAATGCTTTTACATGCTCTGGTGTAGCTCCATTTTCTTGAGTTGTTTCATCTTTGCTAAAAACATCTCTCAATAGATATTGCACTAACCTCGTTGAAATGATCGAACCAAAAACAGCTCCTACCAAACCAATCATGGCTGCTCCAAAATAACCAAAACCAATCATGTAAGTTATCACGATCAATCCCATTCCAAACGCAGTACCAAAGTTTGTCAATGAAAGCAACTCAGACTTGGTGAAATACTTGCTAAAACTTTTATCCTTTGCTAGGCTAATAATTGCAGGATTATCTGAAAGGAAAGTCATCACCCCAGCCAATGCGGCAACTCCAGGAAGTCCAAATAAAGGACGCATAAGTGGGGCAAGAACTAATTCCAATAATCGTATTACTCCAAACTCTACGAACAACTTACCTAAGGCTCCAGACAATACCGTAATCCCCATAATATAGAACACGGTATTGGTAAGTAAATCCCATGCGGAATTCATCAAGGTCTGTAAAAGATTGGCGGCTCCCATTTTGTTTGCTAAAAAGCCAAACACACCAAAAAATACAATCAAAAAAATAAACGCCTCATATCTACGGTTCTTTATGAAATCTTTCTTTACTCTTTCTAAAGCAGTCATCGCAATACTCTCAAACTATAATTCAATATGATTAAAAATTCAGTCCTCTACGCAGGACCCTCTACACTGATTTCAAAGCTTATAATCAGCTGCCCAAAAGTTGAATTTTATAGTTAAATGAGTGCAATCTGTTTAATCTTGATAAGGAATATTTAGATTCCTTTTGAAACCTCACCTACCCATCATCAAAAGGATATAACCTCAAACGATATATTCTATATGAGTTGTACTTCTCCTCAAGTATAAAAAACCGGATCTCCTTATTCCAAAGAGAGCCGGCTTTTACTTAAATCATATTTCAGGTTAGGCATTTACTACCTTATCTTTTTCTAAGCCAATTTGGTAGGTCAATAAATCTTGCTTCAAAGTAAAAAATGCTCGAGATAGAACATACATATACTGATGCATTGCTGTAAACAAGATTTGTAAATGATCATCTCGATATTGTTCACCGATAAAATAAATCCAATTTTTGGAAATATACTTTTCAAGATCTGTTTTTACTTCTTCAGTAAGAATTCCCTTAAGACTTTCATCAGCTAACAATTCTTCAATATTAGCTTTCAAAATTTTCTCTAAAGGCTTGATGCCTCTGAAATTACTTTCTATTTCCTCAAATGGAGTTGTATAATTGATAAACTGAACAGCTTCACTCAATCTATTATAAATATCCTCTTTTGCTTCTAACGACTTATCAAACTCAAAATAACGTGTATACTTCTCCTTTAATACTGAAGACGAGTTATCCTCTGCTTCTAATGACCTAAAGTAACTATATACATTTTTATCAATTTGCTCGATTTTCGTTTTTAAATCCTCCAATTCTTGAGACAGAATTACGATCAAGGATTCACAATCCTTCTTGGTATACTTTATTCCATCATAATCAAAAGATTTAATGTCTATACCCCCTAGTGAAATTTGTCTGATACCTTCAAGATCATTTGAAAGTCCAATAAAGTGATAGACCAAATTACAGTTATCTTGACTAAACAGATCTTCAATAACTTCCTGTCTTTTGGAAATATCATCTAAATCAAAAGCTGTCGGATTTTTATCATCATAATAGCCATTATAGCGTTTATCGAATGAACTCTCCAAAAACTCTTTTTCAAAGGAAGTTTTGAACTCGTTAAGATCAAGTACTTTTACACTACCTTGATATGCTACAGTTTCAAAAATACGTTTTGTCAGTTCTTTCTGTGTCTTTTCGATATCAACAAACAATACTTCAGCGTCACGATCTAAGGCATTATCATATTGAATTCCTAAGTGTTGTAAACGCTCCACACGTTCTTCTAAGCTAGGATGTGAAGCCCACTGATCCTTGATAACCAATTTTGATTTATTGTATTTATTCATATCAGATAAATGCACTTGTGGTAAGTTCTTCACAAAACTCAGCTGACTCTCTTTTGCATAAAAATGTACAAGTGCCCTTTGTTCCTGATAAATATTCTGACTCTTGAAATTGTCTTTAAAATGTCGTTCATAATAGTTGAACACTTCAGTATAGGCATGTTCAGCCAAAGACATTCGCATCAAGGAATTTTGCAAAGGTTCTCCACCACAAACATGTGCTGCAATTTCATCTGCATGAAACTCCATTTCTCTTGAAAGTGCCATGTAATTCAAGTTCACAAAAGTATACATCTTTTGAAGCACCCACTGAATTCCATTCACAATCTTAACGGCAATGAGCACAAAGATGGAGAAGTAGTTACTAATCTCTGCCCAAGTCTGAATCATACGATCAAATGATTCATTTTCATAGAGCATATTATAAATTACTTGATTAACATTAAACACATAGCTCCCCACTTTCATGGTTCTTTGTGAAAAATGTCCAAACTCATGCGCAAGAATCGCTTTCAACTCTGTTTCCGTTACGGTATTCACTAGCCCTAACCCTATTTGTAAATTCTTTCGGATTGGTAGAAACATACTCCAAAAACTAGAATCATAAAATACAGAGGCATTTACATCTGAGGATAGATAGACTTTCTTAGGAAAGGTCGTTCCTACTTCGGTCACAATCTCTTGAAGAACCTCAAAAAGCTTAGGCTCTTGCTTTGCTGTAATTCTGACCAAATGAGACCGGTCTACTTTATGAGATTTAAATATAAATTTTAGGAGAAAAATCAAGACCATCAGACCCACACTTGCCAATCCTAATCCTAAAAGTATCGTTAGAAGTCCTGGACGAACCGCTATTAACATGAACCCTCCTGTCACACAAAGCGCAGTAAGACCAACAGCTAATACGATAAGAAATAAATACACTATAACGAAAAGAGCAATAGAGACAATTGATTTGGAAGCTTGTTTCTTGAAGGTCTCAGAAACTTGCACTTGATCTTTTAACATAATCGTAAGAAATGAAAAAATAAATGAGACATTAAAAAGTTAAAGTATAAATATAATTAAATCAAAAATATACTACTCGCCAATAAATTAGTCTGTTATTTATATATTGAAACTAAACTTTAATCTTAATAAGAAGTAGAATAGTCATTTCATCTTTTTTCTTGCCTAAAGTTCTTATCAAATGCTTAAGTCTAATCTTTATGAAATTTTTTTTAACTCTAACCTTATCGATTAGTTATTCTTCTTTTTTATTTGCTCAAGAATCAAAATTGATCGATGAAGCTAATCTAGTCAAAATCAATATTATTGATCAGCAGAACTTTAATTATGAATGGGTTTGTGAATATTCATATGAAATTCTTAAATCAGAGGAAACGTTTGAGTTATTTTTACAGGCAAAGAAAAGTTATCCATTCGGGTATGACAGTACTTTCAGTCAATTAGGTTATATTAAATTAGCTAATAGCGTTATTAGTAGACAACGAAAAGAGTGGTTTGATATAATTGAATTTAAACCATCTGATAAAAGGGTAAAAGTGGATAACATCGATAAGTCTATCATTTATAAATTGATAGATGAAATAAACAACAACGACACTAGACATCCATTTATGATCCTAAATCGACTTGGAATGGATTCTGTATGGATTGATAAGAATGCTGAAAGGTTATTTGATACATATAAACCTAATCATCAAGATGACGCCATAGACAAAGCTTATTGTATTTCCTGTATTAAAGACAGCTTGAAAGCTGTTCGTTCAAGTCTTGCTTTCATTTCTCTCAAAAACACATATGATTATCCTAATGTGAAACTAGAATTCATCACTTCAAAGGATACCATAAAAGTAGTCACAGATTATCCTTATGATCTTTCATTACCATGGACGATCAATGATTCAATCATCTCTTATAATCCTCAAATATCTCTTCTTTTAAGTCGTATATTACCTGCAAATCGATACTCGAATAAAGAACGTCTAGCAGGTAATAAAGACCTTAAAGAACGATCTTTTGAAGAAGTTTTCATCAAAAGACTAATCCATAAATACTGTATAAATACAGAAGATCAATAGAAAACTAACTTTCTAAATTTGACCTAATAGCAGCTATCACTTTTTCTCTATCCTGATCCACTTTCTCCATAAAACCTTCAGGGATATCTAAGTCTGCTTGATATTTATTTGACCAAACCATCATTTCCACTATGATTGGAATAAGGTCTAAGCCTTTTTCTGTCAAAGAATATTCTTTCTTGGTTCTAAGTTTCTCATACACTTTTGATGTAATAACCCCGTTACTTTCCAATTGCTTTAATCTGTTGGACAGAATATTTGTTGCTATCCCCTCCTTTGAACTCAAGAAATCTTTATAAAATTTTTTGCCTTGTATCAGATCCCGAATCACTAATAAAGTCCATTTATCACCGAAAAAATCTAATGCATAACTAATTGGGCAGTCTGATCTCATAACTTTTTTATTTTACTTACTTGCTTTTTGCAAGTAAATGAATAATTTTACATTCGCTTGCAAAAAGCAAGTTAAATAAAAACAATAAAAAACTGAAACAATGGATACACCAAAAATTGACTTTGATAAACTCAGAAAAGACAGCTGGTCAACGACAGAAACTCAAAATGTTCAGCTTGTCATCGATTTTATGCAGAAACTCATGAACAACCATGAGTTTGATCATGTACTTAAAGAATTTGGAAATTCATACTATACTCAACACAACAGAAGTATTCCTGATGGTATGGAAGCGCTGATTGATTATGTAAAAGGCTTTGTGAAAAGATTTCCTGATTATTCTTATGATGTGAAACACGTTCATGCCGATGGAGACTATGTCATTTTTCACTCACAAATCACGACTAGCAAAAAAGATAGAGGAAATGATAAAAAAGGGATTAATGTAAGTGATACTTGGAAGATACAGAACAACCTCATTGTTGAACACTGGGACACTCTTCAACCAATGAATGGTTTCATGCGATTTTTCTTTTGGTTGACTGGTGGAAAAGTAGCAAATGCGAATGGGGTTTACTAAACAAAACAGAATAAAAAACTCCCTCACAATTCACTTTTAAAAGTAATGTGAGGGAGTTTTATAGCTACAAAATTAGAAACAATTAAGCCTCCAACTCTTTCAACAAGTGTCTTAGCGAAGCTTTCTTATCTAAGAAGCTATGTAGTTCTGCGATTGGCATACGGAATTGATCCATTGTATCACGCTCACGAACTGTTACTGTGTTATCCTCCAATGTTTGGTGATCAACAGTTATACAGTAAGGTGTACCGATCAAATCTTGACGTGTATAACGCTTACCAATAGCATCTTTTTCTTCGTAAGAAACATTGAAGTCATACTTCAACTCTTTCATTACTTCACGAGCTTTGTCTGGTAAACCATCTTTCTTCGTCAATGGGAAGATCGCTGCTTTTGTAGGTGCTAAAGCAGGATGGATTTTCAAGTATGTACGTTGTTTTTCTTTGTCTCCGTCTTTTACAGTTTCTTCTGTGTAAGCCGCAGTAAGAACTGACAAGAACATACGATCCAAACCAACTGAAGTTTCTACTACATAAGGAACCAAGTTTTTGTTCTCCTCTGTATCGAAGTACTGTAACTTCTTACCAGAAAGGTCTTGGTGAGCCCCTAAATCGTAATCTGTACGTGAGTGAATACCTTCAAGCTCTTTGATACCAAATGGGAATTTGAACTCGATATCAACTGCCGCATTTGCATAGTGAGCACACTTCAAATGATCGTGGTATCTATAATCCTCATTATCATTTGCAATGGCATGGTGCCACTTCATACGTGCATCTTTCCAGTAGTTGTACCATTTCATTTCAGTACCTGGCTTCACGAAGAATTGCATCTCCATTTGTTCGAATTCCTTCATACGGAAAATGAACTGACGAGCAACAATCTCGTTACGGAATGCCTTACCAATTTGAGCAATACCGAAAGGCACTTTCATACGTGAAGTCTTCAATACGTTCAAGAAGTTCACGAAGATACCCTGTGCTGTTTCTGGACGAAGGTAAATTCTATTAGAATCGTCTGCCAATGATCCCATTTCTGTAGAGAACATCAAGTTGAACTGACGAACATCAGTCCAGTTTGCCGTTCCACTGATCGGGCAAACGATATTGTTGTCAAGAATGATTTGCTTAATATCAGCTAAATCTTCTGCTTCCAAAGCTTTTTTGAAACGAGTCTCAATTTCCTCGATCTTCGCTTTATTACGAAGCACATTAGGGTTTGTAGCCAAAAATTGCTCTGTGTCGAAGTCATCTCCGAAACGCTTCTTCCCTTTTGCTACTTCCTTCTCAATTTTAGCCTCGTATTTTGCCATGTGGTCTTCAATCAATACATCGGCTCTGTATCTTTTCTTAGAGTCTTTGTTATCGATCAATGGATCGTTGAAGGCGTCAACGTGTCCAGAAGCTTTCCATGTTTTTGAGTCCATGAAAATTGAAGAGTCAAGCCCTACAATATTTTCATGCATTTGAACCATAGCAGCCCACCAATACTTCTTGATGTTGTTTTTTAGTTCAGCACCGTTTGAACCATAGTCATACACTGCTTGAAGACCTCCATAAATGTCTGATGAAGGGAAAACAAAGCCATACTCTTTAGCATGAGCTACTACTTTTTGGAAGAGATTTTCCTGATTGTTTTGATTTGCCATTGTTTTTTGTTTTGCGCACTGAGTATTTAACACTCATCAGGGCTTTTCGGAAATGAACAAGAATTTATCATTTGACGAAGAGGACAAGTGGGCAACTCAATGCCGTTTATTATTTACCAATAAATCTTTGGAAATTGCAAAGTAAGGGGATATTGAAACAATAAAAAGCAAGATCTTTTAAAAAATTGCTAAGATCTTGCTTTTTGTATGTTAAATGGTCTGATGACTTACGAAATTGATCAAATCATCAATACCGATTTATAACTATCTAAATTCTTCAATGCTTGTCCTGTACCACGAACAACCGCTCTTAATGGGTCTTCTGCAACGTGAACTGGTAGTTTAGTCTTCATCGAAAGACGTCTGTCTAAACCTCTCAACAAGGCTCCTCCACCTGTTAAGTGAATACCATTGTCATAAATATCCGCTGAAAGCTCTGGTGGAGCAGTTTCCAATGCTCTTAGTACCGCTTCCTCAATCTTAGAGATCGACTTATCAATTGCAAAAGCAATTTCAGTATAAGAAATCTTGATTACCTTAGGAATACCAGTCATCAAATCACGACCACGTACTTCCATATCTTCTGGCTCAAGTTCAGTATCAAGCTCAGAGATTGCCGCACCGACAGAAATTTTGATACGTTCAGCCGTTCTTTCACCAATTAAAAGGTTATGCTGACGTCTCATATAATCTAAGATATCACGAGTAAATACATCACCTGCCGTTCTTACCGACTGATCACATACAATACCAGAAAGTGCAATTACTGCAATCTCAGTTGTACCACCCCCGATATCGACAATCATTGAACCCATTGGTTGTTCAATATCAATACCGATACCAATAGCTGCAGCTAGTGGCTCAGGAATCATATAAACTTCTTTTGCCCCTGCGTGTTCGGCAGAGTCACGAACCGCTCTTTTTTCTACCTCAGTAATCCCTGAAGGAATACAAATCACCATACGGTGAGAAGGTGTCATAAAACGATTACCTCCATCTATCATTTTGATCAATCCTCTGATCATATGTTCAGCAGCATGGAAATCGGCAATTACACCATCACGAAGCGGACGAATTGTCTTGATATTTTCGTGCGTTTTCTCATGCATTTGCATTGCCTTAGCACCTACTGCAATCGTTTTTCCAGTGGCACGATCCAAAGCAATGATTGAAGGCTCATCTACAACAATTTTCCCTTTTTGAAGGATAAGAGTATTGGCAGTTCCAAGATCGATTGCCAAATCGCTTGATAAAAAGTCAAACAGACCCATTACAACAGTTCAGTTTATATGTTAAATGTCTTATATTCTATCTATATAGGAAGGTTACCAGAGTGAGCCCTTAAAGTTAGTTTTCACAGAACCTTTACCACACCTCTTCAAATTTCTCTATAATTAGGGAGATATTAAAGCAACTATTCATAAAATTTTATTTTATAGTACTTTTCTGTTCTCCACAGTTTTCTTCAAGTCAGAAGAAAGGATTTTATATACATTAGTAGATCATTTGCAAAAGAAGTAACATCTCCCCTAACGCAAAAATATCACTAAGCCTCTTGCTAATTGAATTTTATTTAATCAATAAAATTAAATACTTGAGCTTGACGGATAAGATTTAGTGAAATTAAGCTTGATGGGAAGTTTACTGTGGCAAGTATAGAAAATAATACCAACTTTATTTCAAAAAATAACCGAACAAAAAATACCCTACAACAATTGAGCTGTAGGGTTCTGAATCAGAATTCATTTTCTATATCAATAAATACCTAAAATAGCTTCTTGTGTATTTCCTAATTGTAAGTTTTCTCCTACACCTTTAGAAAGCAATGTCTCATAAACTGGAGCATCAGGAGCTACACCTACCACTTTCTTTTGTTCGTAATTCAAACTCGGCAAACTTGTTCCTACTATAAAAATAAAACCATTCGTGTCTACTATTGTACCTTTCCCGATCTTTTCACCCGTATTTTCATACAACACAAGTTCATTCATGGCATCTAAACAAGAGGCTAAATAATCGAGACTCATGGTTTCTCTCGAAAGGTCTGCTATTTCATTTTCGGTGTTACTTTCAAAATGATTTAAGTTATTATCATCATCTTCTACCATATCTTGAATAGACTTTTTATTCAATTCTCTACGTTCTATCAAGTTTTTATCTAGCGTATTGATGATGTATTCAAATACTTCTTTTCTATTTAATCCCATAGAAGTTTCTTTTAATCTGACTTTTACCTATTTCCTTAACCGTAATTCAGATTAAAAGAATTCACATCCATTTAAATACTTCAAGAATTAGTCTTCTCAGAAAAGTGAATCTCAAGTTTCAAATACATCATCTATCATAATAGCATTAGCCTTATATTTCGAAGAATCATTGTATAAAAAAACAGATAGTAAGAAAATTACTATCTGCCCAGATAAAACTGTTTTTCATCTATAAAATCTTGAAGCTTTTTCAACTCTTCTTCACTTGTCATTTCCTCATAACATTCCACAGCTATAGATGCTGCAACACGCTTTTCAACAAGCTCTTTAAGCAAGTACTCTCTCCATATAGGCTTCTTAAAGATTTCTACATGATCACCCTCACTTACTTTTGCTGAAGGTTTTACAAAAGCACCATTCAGCTTCACTTGTCCATTTTTACAAGCTTCCGTAGCTATTGTTCTTGATTTAAAAAGGCGTAAAGCCCACAAACATTTATCGATTCTCATTCGAATTTTTAATCTTCTAATCTATTTTTCAATTTACAGATTTCATAACCCGGTAAAAAACAACCTGATTCGAGCCACAAACCTTCCAGTGTTTCACGATCTTTCATTTTAAAGATGACAAAACCATCAGCCGATTCTGCTATCGGAGAACTACTAAAGTTCATCGCTATATACTCATCAGTCATAAAACCAGAACCATACTGTCCTTGTTCAGAGAATCCTATTTTCCAAGTAGCATCCACCAGATTATGATCATACACTCTAATCGAGATATGCCCAAAATAACTATTTTCAGCTTCTACAGGGTTATGCCCTTCTACCGCATAATTTCCTTTTACTAATTCTGGCGCTATTTTGATATGAGACTTGAAAATATCTTTGTTGTAATGATCGTATGCTGAAAGATAGCTTTGCTTTATCAATTCAAAACGTTCGGCTACATTCTCAGCATTCAACCCTTCCTCCCAAACTACTACATCTTCCTCTTCACTCTGAAAAATATTCTTTGTCTTATCTATTAAGTTTTTCCACCACATATTGCTTGTTTCCATTTAGTTCTAAATAGTAAAGGCTGTTTTCCCTCAGAAAAACAGCCTCCTTAACAATCTTTTGAAAGATAGTTACTATTAAGCCCCGTGTAACCAGTCTTTTTTAGCTACAAGCTCATCTTCTGACTCTCTGTAATCAGGGTCATCTACACAACAGTCTACTGGACAAACTGCTGCACATTGCGGCTCCTCATGGAAACCTACACACTCTGTACATTTATCAGAAACGATATAGTAAAATTCTTCGCTGTATGGTTCTTGTTCTGCCTCACCATCAATTGATGAGCCATCTTCTAATTCTACTGAATTAAGAGACGTACCGCCAGCCCAAGTCCATTCAACTCCTCCTTCGTAAATTGCAGTATTTGGACATTCTGGTTCGCATGCACCACAGTTGATGCATTCGTCCGTAATCATAATTGCCATATGTGCTAACGTTTAATTGTTGGTCGTATCCTAAATGAAAACATAAAAAGAAATTCCTTTCACTTAAGAAGTGTCATTTCCTTTACGCTACAAATATCTAACTGAATTTATTTAAAACAAAAACAAATAAGGACAAAAAACCAATCATTTCACATCAACTTATTTATTTACACTATTTAGTCTACCAATTTAACATACTTTTCATTTTTCACCTACAAAAAATATCAATCTAACACTTTTAGTTAGTTAAGCTTTAAAACTTACATGCAGAAGAATCGACAATAATATAGACTATGCAATAGCTGATAGAAAATGAATAACTTCTTCTAAACCCTAGAACAAATGAAACTAATAGCTCTTTCTACCCTATTTACTATTCTATCATTTTATGCCAATGCTCAGTCTAAAGGCAGTATTCTCCAATGGCGGTTAGAAACACTACACCAATTTGATTTCAAGAAAAACAGCAGAATTCCGATGTTCATTACAGGTGTAAAGTTTCGCACAACTTTTCATAAAAATTGGGGCGTAAGGACAAGTGTAGAACTTTATGATACTGAAAAGTATAAGGATAAGAAGCGAATACAGACATTGAGTTCTACGGCTATATCTTTAGGATTAGAAAGAGTCTTATGGAGAAAAAAGCAGTTTATTATGTATTCAGCTTTGCAAGGAAGCTACCTAAATCAAGATCAAATCAACTACAGAGATGACCAAGGTTTTACCTTGAAAGAGAAGGTAAACCAAGAATTTATACGAACTTCTCTTCTCACTGGCTTTGATTATTATTTGAGTCAGACTTTATATATTGGCTTAGAATATGGTGGCGAGGTCTATGCTAAAATAAAATCCCCATCCGATCCGGAAGGGGAAAACTTAGCTTTTGAAGCTCAGTCATTGAACTTGAGGCTTGGAATTTACTTTCAGTAAACTATATTTTAAGTAAATCTTGAGGACTGTTCAATAGTTTTACTTTGTTCTTCCAAACCGCGATCGGAGCTTTTATCAAGAAAGGATGGTGCATTAAAACATCTAACCATCCTTCACTATCAAAATCTTTTCCTCGTATATTTTTCTGATAATAAGGGTTGGCTTTGTTCATCAACTCTTTGGGGGTAAGATTCAATTTTTTCAGAATGTCTTTCCAAATCGTTTTCGTAAAAGCATCTGTCCCTATATCATGGACATGTACATTTCTTCCCAAAGACTTTGCTAGAGCTATGGTTTGCTTGTCTTTGTACTCATCTTTTCTTACGTAGAGCTCGATAGTAGAAGGGTCACCAATTTTGTGCATATGCGTGTATTTTTTAGAGTGAGATTGAGAATAATAGCATACAAATCATCCGAAATTTTCGGCACCTGAAGTACATTCACACTTTATGCTGAACATTAGTACAGTTAATAAATGTCACATTTACATTAATATCAACAAAAAAAATCTAAAAAAATACTCATTTTGTAAACTTATATGTGGCTTACTTCCTTATTAATCCATAGTGGAAAGGTTCGTTTGTGTAAAATTTTCTCTTACTTTTGCAACAAACATTTGTTCAGAATCAAAGTTATGTCAGTTAGCTGACGAATATAACTACCTTTTAAATACGCATCTCAATGTCTGAAGAAACATTCAAACTCGACAAAATAGAGGACGCAATTGAAGCCATTAGAAATGGCGAAATTATCATTGTAGTAGATGATGAGGACCGTGAAAATGAGGGAGACTTCATTTGTGCTGCAGAAAAAGTGACACCAGAAATCATCAACTTCATGTCAAAGGAAGGTCGTGGATTGATCTGTGCAGCCATTGTCGAAGACCGTTGTGAAGAACTTGGTCTTGAGCTTATGGTCGGAAAAAACACGGCTACTTATGAGACACCATTTACCGTATCTGTAGACCTTATTGGACACGGATGTACAACGGGTATTTCTGCTAGTGACCGTTCTAAAACGATCCAAGCATTGGTAAATCCTGATACAAAGCCTTCAGAACTAGGAAAACCTGGACATATTTTCCCGCTTAAAGCAAAAAGAGACGGTGTTTTACGTCGTTCGGGACATACTGAAGCAACTATTGACTTCGCTAGACTAGCAGGCTTGAAACCTGCAGGAGCACTTGTTGAGATCATGAATGATGATGGAACAATGGCTCGTCTTCCAGACTTGGTAAAAGTAGCGAAGAAGTTCAACTTAAAATTAGTTTCAATCAAAGATTTAATTGAGTATCGTTTGAATACTGAGACTTTGATTGAGAAAGAAGTTGAAAACGTAGATATGCCTACAGAAGTGGGTAACTTTAAGCTTACAGCTTTCAAACAAACAAATACAGGTGAAATTCACTTGGCCCTTACCAAAGGTGAGTGGAGCAAAGACGATGCTGTACCTGTAAGAGTACACTCTTCTTGTATGACAGGAGATATCTTTGGTTCTTGTCGTTGTGACTGTGGTGAGCAATTACTAGAAGCTATGCGTATCATCGAGAAAGAAGGCAAAGGTATGATTCTTTATATGAATCAGGAAGGACGCGGTATTGGCATTGTCAATAAGCTGAAAGCCTACAAAATTCAAGAGGAAGGATACGACACTGTTGAGGCCAACTTGAAATTAGGTTTCCGTATGGATGAAAGAGATTATGGTGTTGGTGCCCAAATCATAAGAGCTATGAATATCTCAAAAATGAGATTGATTTCAAACAACCCTAAGAAGCGTGTAGGTTTAATGGGCTATGGTATTGAAGTCGTAGATAACATTGCTATTGAAATTGAAGCGAATAAGCACAACGAAAATTATCTCAAGACAAAAAGAGATAAGATGGGACATGCGATCTTGAAAAAAGATTAATTCTTTGAGATAAACATCAAAGTAAAACATAGTAAAGCCATTCTAAATCAGATTTAGAATGGCTTTTTATTTTCACTCTTATCAATTGAATACAAAAGTACATTGCCCCAAAAAACGCTTAGAAGAAGGCTTAAAATATTTCATCAACCAAACCTTCACCCCTCAAACTCTTTTGAACCTGTAGCTAAGCACTAGGACTAATGATTACGGATATTCTATGTGAAGAGTTAACGAAGTGAGCGAGTGCAACATCTTCGAATTAAAAAATGGGAATTAGAGACTTCAGACTCGATTTTATGTACATTTTTCGAGTCTGAAGACTCTATCCTTCATTTATGAGTTCTTAGAGCAACTCTAAGAACAGTAAAGTTTTATCCCGAAAGCATTTATCCTAGTACTTAAACTTTAAAAATAGATAATAAAAAAGGCCCTACTCTCGTAGGGCCTTTTGCAATTCATATATCAATTCTTAGTGAATCTCATCGTGCTCTGTAGTATTCAAAGCATCTAATTCTTTTTCGATTTCCACTAATGGTTTCTCTTCTTCAGTGTTTGAAGCTGGAGTTTGAGAATATGGAATATGCTGAGGAATGAAATCACCAAATCCATCTTCATCACTACCTGGCTTAGAGAAGTCGTAAGGCCATCTGTAAACTGTAGGAATTTTTCCTGGCCAGTTTCCGTGACCAACATTTACTGGAGTAGTCCACTCTAGTGTTGTAGATCCCCAAGGGTTTTGAGGAGATCTTCTACCTTTAAACATTGAGTAGAAGAAGTTAAATACGAATAACAACTGTGCTCCTACTGTAAGAATTGCTGCAATACTGATGAACTGGTTCAAGTCAGTGAATGTAGAGAATGCATCAAATCTTGTAAATGTATAGTATCTACGAGGGAAACCTGCAATACCGATGTAGTGCATTGGGAAGAATACCAAGTAAGCACCAACAAATGTCATCCAGAAGTGAACATAACCCAACTTCTCGTTGATCATTCTACCGAACATTTTAGGGAACCAGTGATATACACCTGCCATCATACCGAAGAATGCCGCAGAACCCATTACCAAGTGGAAGTGAGCTACTACAAAGTAAGTATCGTGCAATTGGATATCCAATGCTGAGTTACCCAATACAATACCTGTTACACCACCAGAGATAAACAATGATACTAGACCAATTGAGAACAACATAGCTGGCGTAAATACGATATTACCTCTAAACATTGTTGTAATGTAGTTGAAGGCTTTTACCGCTGAAGGTACCGCAATGATCAAAGTAAGAAGCATAAAGATCGTTCCTAAGAATGGGTTCATACCCGACACGAACATGTGGTGAGCCCATACAATAAATGAAAGGAACGCGATACCCAACATAGAACCGATCATGGCTTTATAACCGAAGATAGGCTTACGAGAGTTTGTAGAAATTACTTCTGAAGTAAGACCCAATGCAGGAAGCAATACGATATATACCTCTGGGTGACCCAAGAACCAGAACAAGTGTTGGTAAAGAATTGGGCTACCACCTGAGTGGTGTAGTGCTACACCATCAATATAAATATCAGACAAATAGAAAGACGTACCGAAGCTTCTATCAAATACTAACAACAATGCTGCTGCAAAAAGTACTGGGAATGATAGAATACCGATAATAGCTGTGATAAAGAAAGCCCAGATTGTCAAGGGTAATTTACCGAATGAAAGACCTGCTGTACGCATGTTCACTACAGTAGCGATATAGTTTACACTACCCAAAAGTGAAGAAACGATAAACAAAGACATTGAAACCAACCAAAGCGTCATACCCAATCCAGAACCATCAATTGCTTGTGGCAATGCACTCAAAGGAGGATAAACTACCCATCCACCTGAAGCAGGACCTGTAGAGACAAACAATGAAACGAACATTACTACCGAAGAAAGGAAGAAGAACCAGTACGATAGCATGTTCATAAATCCTGAAGCCATATCACGTGCTCCAATCTGCAATGGAATAAGAAGGTTAGAGAAAGTACCACTCAAACCTGCTGTCAATACAAAGAATACCATGATGGTACCGTGCATTGTCACTGCAGCCAAATAAAATTGTTTATGTAATTGTCCTTCTGGAGTGATCCAGTCACCCAAGATCGGACGTAAGAATTCTAAACTAGCTTCTGGGAAACCCAACTGAAGACGGAAAATCAAAGAAAGACCTCCACCAATTAGTGCCCAAAAAATACCTGAGATCAAGAATTGTTTTGCAATTACTTTATGATCCAGTGAAAAAACATAATTCGTCCAGAAGTTTCCATGTGACTCATGGTGTTCATGCACATCGTGCATTTCAGCTTCGTTTTGAACATTCAATTCTGCTGTAGCCATTATATCAATAATTTTGGATTCTAACTTTATTTATCGGGTAGCAACTTCACTATTTGCCTCTTCTTTCAACTCTCCAGCAAATTCACCTTTTGCTTTCAATGCAGAAACGAAGTCAGGATTCTTCTCAGCAAATGTCTTTTGCTTTGCATACCACTTTTCAAATTCCTCAGGCTCCACAACTCTGATGATTTTACGCATACCAAAGTGACCTTCACCACAGATTTCAGTACATGCCAACTCATATTTGAATTTGTCAGCATTCTCTTTACCTTCTTTACGAAGGATATCTCTCATTTCCTCTGTAGTAAGTGTTGGAGTAAATTGGAATTTAGTTGGCATACCTGGTACGGCATCCATTTTAACACGGAAGTGAGGCATAAATACCGAGTGAATTACATCCAATGCTCTGATACGCAATTTCACTGGCTTACCTTTTGGCAACCAAATTTCACCCGCTACAAAATCGTCAGTACTCTTGATATCAGTAAAATCGATACCCATTGAGTTGATACCATCGCTATCAATTTTACGGATGTTGTAAGCACCAATTTCTTTGTCTTTACCTCCGTAACGGATTTCCCATCCGAACTGTCTACCCAAAATTTCAACTTCTAAAGCTGCTTCCTCTTCAGGAGATGTGATATCTGTCCAAGTTTTCACACCAAACATAATCAAGGTAGCCATCACCAATGCTGGCACTACTGTCCACACGATCTCCAAAGCATTATTATGTGGTTGGTACCACGCTTTTCTGTTTTCTTTATACTGATAAGTAAATGGGAAAACAAATAGAAGAATGTGTGTTAAGAAAAATGCCAAACCTACAACTGCCATAGTAATCCAGAACAATTGATCTGTTTCTTTACCATGAATAGAAGCTGCTTCTGGCAAGAAGTACTCCTTGGCAACTCCTGAATACCAGAAGATTGCACCAAACCCTAAAACTAAAAAGATTGGAAATAAAACTGCATTAATCTTGTTGCTCGTGCTCGCTTTATTCGCATCCTCTCCTTTCGCAATACTCACCAAATTGATGATACGATAAATTAACGCTAGAATAATGAGCAGTAAAATCGATCCAGAAACCAATAACAAAACCGTCGTCATATATGTGTCGTTTTGAATTATGAGATTACACTCGAAATTTTCATTAAACAATAATTGTAAACCTAAAAATCGCCCAAATATACCAAAGATTTTCTATTTTGAGTGATATTTATCATGTTTTTTAAGTGACAAATATTGAACTTTTTCAATACCCTTTTTCTCTCCAATTCATCTACAGAGAGTTACAAGTAGTCATGGCAAAAAAGGAATATTCAAAATAATGACATAAGTCATATTTCTAAACTCCAAACCCTTCTCATTGTTTTAATTTCCTAACTACTTTCCTTTTTCGTCTATGGATAATTAAAATTCGCGTCATTTGAGCGTCATTTCGCGGACTTAGAATGTTAAGAACCTAAGCCTAGAAGATGAGAAAAGTAGTTTAAAAAAATACATCATTGAAAATAGCTTTAGAAGATTGCTTGCAGTAGGTTCAAAATAAAATCCATAAGATTCCGCTGAAGTTTTCAGGAAGATTATCGATTTCAAAAAAATATTTTAGAACTTTGTAAGTTGTACTCTGTCAAATGAGTATTAAAGCGGGGAACTTTAGTGCTTTCCTAAGTTTTATAAGGTGTTGACCTTCTTAAGGCTTTAAACACATTAATTTTATTTTATTCATTCTATAGATCATGCAAATTCAAGATCGTCCAATTACTGATTGGTTACCTATTACCAAGAAAGAAGTAGAGAGAAGAGGTTGGGAAGAACTCGATGTAATTTTGATTTCTGGTGATGCCTACGTGGATCACCCTGCGTTTGGACCTGCTGTGATTGGTCGTATTATTGAAAACGAAGGCTATAAAATTGCGATCATTCCGCAGCCTAACTGGAAAGATGACCTTCGTGATTTCAAAAAAATGGGCAAACCAAAGTTATTCTTCGGAGTAACTGCAGGTTGTATGGACTCAATGGTCAACCATTACACCGCCAATAAAAGAAGACGTTCAAATGATTCTTATACCCCTGGTGGTGAGGCTGGTTTCCGTCCTGATTATGCGACTATAGAATACACCAAAATCCTAAAAGAATTATATCCAGATGTTCCTGTATTACTTGGAGGAATTGAGGCATCCCTCAGACGTGTTACACATTATGACTATTGGTCTGATAGACTAATGCCTTCTATTTTGGAAAGTAGTGGAGCGGATATGCTTGTATATGGTATGGGAGAACAACCTTTGAGAGAAGTGTTAAAACTTCTATCTAAAGGTGTTCCCTTTAATTCTCTAACAACAATTCCTCAAACTGCTTTCATAAGAAAACAAGAAGAGGAACTCCCTAAAAATAAAAATTGGGAAACCATTGAGATCAACTCTCACGAAAAATGTTTGGACGACAAACTTGCATATGCCTCTAACTTTAAGCATATCGAGCAAGAGTCTAACAAACTGCACGCAAACAGAATCATTCAGAAAATAGGTGAAAACAATCTGATCATCAACCCTCCATTCTATACCATGACGGAGGAAGAAATGGATCAGTCTTTTGATTTCCCTTACACTCGTTTACCTCACCCTAAATACAAAAAGAGAGGGGCAATTCCTGCATACGACATGATCAAGTTTTCTGTCAATATGCACAGAGGATGTTTTGGTGGATGTAGTTTCTGTACGATTTCAGCACACCAAGGTAAATTTATTGCCAGTCGTTCTGAGAAATCGATCATGAAAGAAGTAAACCATGTGACTGCCATGCCTGACTTTAAAGGCTATATCAGTGACCTTGGAGGACCTTCTGCCAATATGTATAAAATGAAAGGGATTGATGAAAGCATTTGTGAAAAATGTGTCAGCCCTTCTTGTATTCACCCTGTTGTTTGTCATAACCTAGACACAAGTCATCAACCACTTATCGATATTTACAGAAAAGTGGATGAACACCCAGACATCAAAAAAGCTTTTGTGGGTAGTGGTATTCGCTATGACCTTTTGGTTAAAGATTATAACAAAAGAGCTGATGATACCATTGACGAATATATGGAACAAGTATTACGTCGTCACGTTTCAGGACGTTTGAAGGTTGCTCCAGAGCATACTTCAGATGCTACCTTGAAAATTATGCGTAAGCCTTCGTTCAAGCATTTCCATGCTTTCAAGAAAAAGTATGATGAGATTGATAAAAAGTACAATCTAAATCAGCAACTGATTCCATACTTTATTTCATCTCACCCAGGTTGTGAAGCTCAAGATATGGCACACCTTGCTGCTGAGACCAAAGAAATGGGCTTCAAATTGGAACAGGTTCAAGATTTCACACCTACTCCAATGACTGTGGCTACGGTAATCTACTATTCAGGAGTGCACCCGTACACACTTAAACCTTATTATACAGCGAAGTCTAAGGAGGAAAAATTGGAACAGCACCAATTCTTCTTCTGGTACAAATCGGAGTATCAATCGAAGATCAGAAAGCGTCTAGAAAAATTAGGGCTTAATGATTTGACGATTAAACTACTTTCGAGAGCGCCACAGAAAAAAGAAGATTTCAAACCTGCTCATGCCAAATACGGTAGCAACAAAAATGCAAAACCACAACAGGAGCAAAAAGAGGGAAAACGCAACGGTAAATCGAGAAATGATAAAAAGAAAAGAAACTTCGATAATGATAAGCCGTTCAACCCAAAAAGTAAAAACTTCAGAAGTGGTGGAGGACATCCAAACAGCAACAATAAGAATCGAAAAAATAAGCAAAAGAGCTATAAATAACTCTTGAGCTACGATAAAGGGCTTTATTCAAATGAATAAAGCCCTTTTTTATCTTATTTGATATTATAATCTACTGCATATTTTTGTAAGACTTCTAAAGGGATATGTACCAACACTTCTTTATTAGTTGCTTTCAGATATACCTCAGGAGGACAACCTGCCAACCATGCTTCTTTCCACCTAAAAGCACACAAACACCAACTATCTCCTGCCTTCAAGCCAGGAAACTGATACTCGGGTCTTGCCGTCATCAAATCATTCCCCATCTTCTTAGAAAATTGGAGGAATTCATCTGTCATTACCGCACATACAACATGCACTCCCCTATCCTCTTCACAGGTTTCACATGATCCATTCCTAAAAAATCCTGTCATTGGGCTTGTACAACATAACTCTAGAGGATCGCCAAATACATTTTCTGATAACACTGTTTTCTATTTAATTTCTAAAGACTCAAATTACTTTACATTCACACGACCATCTTTCCCTAGTCTATATTCGAATTTTGTAAACAGTTTTGCAATACTTTCCTCTAATTCTCTAGGGTTAAAATCATTACTCAACAAATCGACCTCGGCGATTCCATACCAAATCAATCGATTCATCTGTACGTCAACGATGTCAATAATCAGTGTTCCATCTGGAAATTGACTAGGTACATACCAATTTGCCCATCGGTAATCATAGCCGTCATACTTCCCAAAAGTAGAAGTAGAACTACGGTAAAAATCTTCCCGATCTACATAGGGTTGTCTAACATCTGTCTTCACGTAGAAATAGACTTCCAAATCGGCTAAAGTGTCTTCACGAAAACCTCGATAATCCATTTCTAAACGAATATTCCTCATCACTTCCTCTACTCGATCTGGGGGAATACCGTGCATCGCCATATTTCCGTCACTCACCACAGAGTCGGGAAGCATGATATTATAGTTTCGATACTCATAGAAGTTTGCGTATTTGTATAATTCAGAATAATGATATGAACTGCTACAAGCCAAACAAAAAATTAGCACGAAAAGAACAGCAATACTCTTTAACTTCATACCCGTAAATTTCATTATTTAATGATTTTTTTATCCTTTCTTTTTTACAACACAAAAGCCTCTTATTTAAATCCATTTACATAAAAACAAAAAAGAGGCTTTCTCTGTGATGAGAAAGCCTCTTTTCAAATGCTATATTTTTGACTGTAGAATTACTTTTTCTTCTTCTTAAAAAGGTTGTTCAACAAGTCCTCTCCAGTTTTCTTCAAGTTCTTTTCTAAACTATCTTTATCAATATCCCCGTCAGCAGCTTGTTTTTGCAAGTCTTTCAAAGCATCCGAAGTTGCTTTTTTCGTTTCATCAGAAATTTGCTTTTTCACTTCACTGGCAATATCACCGTATTCGGGCTTGATCTTTGGATTGTCATACGTACCAGACACTTTAAACTTCACAGAAGAAACTCCTGGTAAATACTGCGAGTAAGATGTACCTTCTAAATTCATTTGAATATTATAGTCGATATCTCCCTCAATCGAATTTGTTCCTGAAATATTGGTTTTAATCCCTGCCACATCTACATCAAATGGATCGACATAAAGTTTTCCATTCTTAATTTCACCTGTTGCATCAATATCTTTGATACTTGGGTCGTTCAACTCTTTTATATTGGTTAGCTCACTTATTGAGTTCAGCGCTTTTACCCCTTTCAGCTGTGCTTGAACTACTTGAAGCCCTCCTTTACCAAACAAGCTTTCATAATTAGGAGAATAGTCTCCGTTTAATAATCCACTAATGTTCATATCTGCGGAAAAGTCTCCTTCAATATTTTTGGCAATTGGAGAAAACTTCTGAACTGTCACAAAAGATTCGTAAGACTTTTTGAAAGACAATTGCTTGATTTTAAAGCTCGCATCAAACAATGGTTTTTCAGTATTTCTTGGATCATACTTTCCATCCATCTGAAAAGCTCCTCCTAAAAGATTGAAGTAGAGTTTTTTCATACTCAACACCCCATCTTTCAGCTCAATTCTTCCTGTGAAATCTTCTAAATCAAGATTGGTATATTTCACAGTCTTTGCCTTTGCTGTTGCTACAAAAGAAATATTTGAAGGTAAAGCTTCTACTTGCATACTCAAGCTGTCTGGAACTTCTTCCGTTGTAGTTTCTTCTTCTGTAGCTACCGTTTCCTCTTCACTCATCCATTCATTCAAATCCAAGACTTGCGATTCTACATTAAGATTACTTTTCAACAGCTCGTCCTTGAGTGCATATCCCATGTAGTTATCAATAAAACCTGTTATCGTCAGATCACTCTTCCCTACATTTCCTTTATAATCTTCTAGTTTAATCTGAGAAGGACTCAATGTAATTTTTGCATGTTCAATTCCAAACCCTTGTGGTAAATCAACACTCTCAAACTTGATTTTACTGGCTTCCATTTTACCAGAAGCCTTCAACTTCTCAAAGCTTTCGTCAGAGACATAACCATCCACTTTCGCATCTAAATCTATATTTCCAGAAAAGCTCATGCTATCCATCGGAAAGACGGTCTGAATCACAGCTAGATCAACAGCACCTTGCATCATAGCCGAATAGGCATCAAGTTGTTTCAAATGGAAACTTCCTTTGATCGGACTTTTTGCCACCTCAAGGCTAAAGTTATTGACATCTACATCGGTATGTTCTGGTACACCATCCTTATTATCTACTTTCAGGTCAACAAAAACCTTTTCCACAGAAGAAGGCAAATCAGGGTAATGGAAATATCCATTGTCCACTTTCAGAGCAAAGTTAAATGCAGGCATATTGTTATCATCCATCACACCTTTAACTTCTCCACCAAACTTCAAATCTCCTGAAGTTTCCAAATCCTTAAAATCAGATTTGTACATCCCCGGAACGATAGATAAAAGGCTTTTGAAAGAGTTATCTTTAGAGCCGAACCTTAAGTCCATCTCAAAACCTGTCTCAGGCATTTCGAACCAACCATCTGCTCCGATACTAAACTCATTTACTTTCAAATAATTTTCTTTGAAAGTCATATGCATCTTATCCAAATCAATATCTAAATTGATATTTGCATCAACGGAAGATTCATTAAAATAGCTTACTCCATCAAAAGTAATCGTTGATTTATCAATTGTCGTTTTAGTCAACATCGAAAAGATATTATCGCTAAAACTACCACCCCCACTATGATTTAGATCGGTTAAAAGCACCTCTACAGGCATGGTAGGGTCTTCATAACGAACAACGCCTTCAGAAATAGACCACTTTTCAATCTTGATACTCGGCCCACTTCCAGTACTCTCTTCTGTTGGCGTCTCTTCTACAGGTACATCTGTAGTTTCTGCCATAATATCATAATTTGCGCTACCGTCTTCGAGTACTTTTACATGCACAGATGGTTTTTCTAAAATGATATGATCAATGACGATTTCATCTCCACTAACCACAGACATCACATCCATACCCAGTGCAAAAGTTTTTATCTCCAAAAGGTTTACACCTTCAAATTTATCTTGACCTTCTATCTTAAAATCTTCCAATAAAACGGAAAGTGAAGGGAAGTCGCGTAAAAGACTTAAGGATATATTTTCTGGCTTCAACTCTATTTTTGCAGTCAGCTGCTTATCTAACTCTTTTTGCAGCATAGCTACAACCTTATCTTTGTACAATAACGGAACAATAAATAAAGTCAGTAAGACGACACAAAAAAGGCCGAAAACAATAAGGAAAACTTTTTTCATAGGTATGATGATTCTTGATTTTAGTTTTGTTTACAACGCCTTTACAAGAAACAACTCCCTAGGCATAATAAAAAGAATCTGTATCAAAGATTAGGTGAATTTTACTTCAAATAGCCATTCATTGGAAGAACTTGGAAAAAAGATATTTTTTTTGAAAAAATTTCTTTCTGTATTTCAATAGGTTAAGCCAAAATGGCCAAAAATAGCCATTTTAGGCTTGGATTAAACTGAAAAGCGTTCTACCTTTGCACAGCAAAACAGAGAGAAACAGCACAGTCTGCTACTGTTTTCCGGTCCTATAGCTCAGTTGGTTAGAGCACCTGACTCATAATCAGGTGGTCCCTGGTTCGAGCCCAGGTGGGACCACTTTAAAGGTTTTTAAAACGCTGTAAATCAAGTATTTACAGCGTTTTTGTTTTTATAGGTCGATCTATAGGTCAATCTTTTTAATTTGTTTTCACCGAAGGTTTTCTAACCTTTGTCTCGCCAAAGGATTCTTCATTAAATGATCATCCACTAATATATCCGCAATATCAATACCTGAATCTTCCTCTGGATAAGGATCAATGAATACTGCATCACAAAACTTAGAAATTTCTTCACACTTTCTAAACCAAGCGTTTCTTGCATTGTCATGAAAGTCGGGTATGACGAAAACTCTTCGGCCTTCTAATACACGACATTTACCAACTGAAAAATTAGATAAACCTCCAGTTGCTAACCAAATCATATTAGGATAGACAATACGTCCTATAATTGCAGTTTTTTCACTCTCAACAATACAGACATCTTGATCTAGGTTGTTTTTAAGCAGGTGCTCACCAAAAAGACAACTTGTGTATCCATCACTATTCTTAAATGGCTGTAGAGGAGGTATAGACTTATTACGATGACCGTTTTTATTATAAAACATCACCTTAGCTTTTCTAACATTATCTTCTACATCAATTTGCCAAAATACAGCTCCGCCATCTTTTGATGAACCTAAGCAATACTCTTCTATTGCATCTGTTATTTTAGATAGTCCAAATACGGTTTCTAGGAATGTGTATAAATTATTCTCTTTTTTTGCTTTACAAATAGGACCAAATTTTTCGTAAGTTATAAACCTAATGGCTACGGGCTTAGCTTCAACTACGGATCTATCATAGACTCTTTCATAACTAGTATCCTTATATTCATCGATGAAATTAGTATCACACGCATGGCAAAAACCATAATCCGTTTCGCCTACATATGGAATAAACTTACCATCACGATTACTTTTACCGCATGGACATTTTTTAGCGATTGAATATCTATTCCCCTTAAAAAAATTCATTGAAAAAGTCACTTAATTACCACTTAATGAAAAAAAACAACATAAACAACTGACTATCAATAGATTAAAATTATGGTAATTAAATTCACTACAAATTTAATTACCAGTAAAACTACACACTCATTATCAGTCACTTACAACACATTATATTAAATATTGGTAATTAAGGACGTGTATAAACACCCCGGGACACTTTTTTTAGTTCCTTACTAGCCCTTTCGCGGATTGTACTTGATCCTATAGCAGAATTTTGTTTCCAAACAAATTCTATTATTTTCTCCATTTTCATAAATTTTTTATCATGAAAAACTAGGTCCCAATCGATTTCTTTATGTTGAGGTTTCCGTCCCCTTTTCTTCGAGTTTTTAATTTTGCGAGAAGCTTTCATAGAAGTAGAGATTAAATAACGTGTTATTTCTGCAGCTGAACTTACGGTTCCTGCACTTATATTTTCTTGAAAAAAATCTCCATTAACTGAAGCTTGAATAGCATGTAATACTAAACACAATCGACCAAAATGTGATTGAAACTTAGAAAACAAAGTTTTAATAAAAGACACATCCTTCCCTTCGTAATTATTATAAATCTGTCTTAAAGTGTCCATAACAGATTTGTATTCTACTTTTGCATCTTCTGACAAATAGAATACAAAGGGTTTCTCATGGTTATAATCTTTAGTCTTAATTAGGTCATTAAACTTCAAAATAGTAGTTTCATACCACTCTATTACTCCATTTTGATCACCTGTAGAATTCCACTCTTTTTGTTTGAAATCAGATGCATCAACAAATAAGAGCCTAAAAAACATTCCAGACTCCATGTGATCTCCTTTACCCAAATTATGTAATACACCAGGTTGTATCCCTCCAATTAGGCTCATATATGGTTTATCAATACGAAGATGATCACTTGACTTTCTATTGATTATAATAGGGGTATGAGAATGTAATGAAAGTAACTTTTCTACATCATCTCCTTTTCTATATTTATTTAAACCATTAAATAAACTCATCACCTCATCCTGAACAGCAAATACACCTTTCTTATTATTAATTAAGACTTCAGCTAAACTCTCAAAAGTAAAATCATTAATAATAGATTGAATCAAATGCGGTTTTTCAAAATTAGAATCTTCTCCAGAGTTCATTTCCAACTCTTTGACTTTCTGTTTATACTCTTCGTATAACCTTCGATCTAGTTCTTGTAAAGGTCTTGTTAGTACTTTGATTACAGGTGTCTTGCCAACACCCGAATACCCAACAAAAGTCAACCAGAGAGATGCCGAATGCCTTATACCTGGCTTCTCTTCAAAAACAAAGTGAGTACCCAATAATGATGAAAAAACTGGAAGTAATCCACTCAATATAAATTGAATAGGAAGCCCCAAAGAATCAGAAACCTTAGTCGAAAAATCTTGATATAACTTAGGGAAAACCTCTATTGGAAATGGTACACCATCATTCAAGGCTTTTACAAACTCTACAGAGTCTTGAGAACCCATAACAATACTAGCCTTAAAACTAAGGCTAGTATTAGAATTTTTCTCACTTTGATTTACTTTACTTACCAAAGCTTCATCAAAAGCAGCTTTAGACAACTTGGAGTTAGACTGTTTACGATTACCCATTACAACCTCCTTCCTTAATTGCGTTAACTACCTCTTCAAAATCATAAAAAAGGCTACCTCCAATTTTATAAGAAGGTATCAATTCGGCCTTAGTCCAGTTGTGAATTGTTTGGCGAGTCTTTCTAAGTCTTTTAGCTAACTCGGCTACAGTTATTAATGAATTAGATAATTCATTTTTTTTCATTGTAAATAATATTTAGATAAAACATAAAAATCCTTCTCACCTTGAAAAGAATATTTTATGTAGTTCTGCCTCCGACAGAAAGGTCAAAAGGGCGCCATGCAACCGAAGTGTAAATGGGGATACAACCTTAGAAATTACTTTAATATTTTATATATTATACTCGCATAATACTATTATTACATCATTTTACAATTTTTTTTGCTCAAACACGGCTTAAATCCTTTTTACCAACTACCTAAATGAATAACTAGTAGATGGCTAACCCAGCACTATAATTAAGGCTTTGATAGCAATTACATTTCTTAAATAATCCATATAACCTATCGAAACTAGATACAAAAATTCATTCTTATAGAAATGTCTAAACAATGCATCATAGACTTAATAATTGATTAGAAACTCACCTCTTTCTACCTCGAATAGAAAACTAATATTTCTTATAAGTCAAACTCATTTCATCCCAAAAAGTAATATATACTCATACTTTATTTTTAGGCAAATGAAAGCGTTGATCAATCTCTAATTCTAACGTTTCGATAAGAAGGCTTGCTTTTAATGCATTTGAACAATGGAGGGACAAGTATATAAATACTATCTTTTTTAAATTTCAAATACAAACTATCTATATTTATTTATAACCATTTCTAAGTGATCATGAAACAGCTACTTTTTACACTACTATTTATTATTGTTAGTATCTATCAGAGCTTGGCACAAGGACGAACAGTTATTACAGAGGTGAATTATCAAGACAGTGTATTTAAAACTGAGCTAAAACTAGACTCAATAGACTTCAAATGTTTCGTGAATTTCTCATGGAAACGGATTGCTTCAATCGCTTACTTCAATGGAAGCAATTTTCTTGAAGGTGCTGATTTTTATAATACTCAATTTGACTCGTTAGTAGACTTCTCGCCATCTTATTTTAATATTGTAGATTTTTCCAAAGTGAAATTTAAGAAAGTTAACTTCTATGATGCTAGATTTGATAATAATGCTTACTTCAAGCAGACTCAATTTCGTTCATCTACCAATTTCGATAACACTAGGTTTGATTCAACTGTAGATTTCTCAAAGTCTCATTTCCTTGATACAGTCACTTTCTCTAATGCCCAATTTTATGATAATGCCACTTTTTTAAACAACCAATTCCACAAAACTTCAAATTACCTTAATAGTCAATTTGGTAAAATCGCCTTATTTAAAGGAACTATTTTCCTTGAAAAAGTAAATTTCCAAGATGCCAAATTTGGTTTATTCGCTGATTTCTCAGGAGTTAACTTTCATGATAAAGTAGATTTTCAGAAAACTATATTTGGCTCAACAGCAAATTTCTATAAAGCTGTATTTAAAGGCGAAACTATATTTGAATACTCAATTCTACCTAATATTATATCATTTAAAAAAGCTAGAACCAGATATATCATTGACCTTAGTCTCACTCGATTAGACAGTGCAAAAACAGAATGTCTAATTGACCTTTCCTATACAAACATTAGTAAATTTAAATTTAACTATAGTCACAATTTCAAACTTTACACATCATTAGATACTTCAACATATGAATTAGGTCTCGAAGAATTAGATCTAGAAAAAAGAGCAACAGAAGTTGAGGCTATGTATGAACAGCTTATGCAAATGCAAAAAAATTATGGATATAATAAAGGCTATGCTAAAGCAGATAAAGAATTACAAGAATATCTATATACTACAAGTGCTCAAATTACTTGGGAAAAGTATGCTTGGTACAACCCTTTAAGATACGGATTATGGGCATGGCACATGGGGTGGAACCTTATCAATAAGTTTTGGTGGGATTATGGTTATAATAAAACTCAAATATTCCTTTGTAGCTTTGTGATCTTTCTTATGTTCTGTACAATCAATACTCTTCTAGCCTGGTATTCAAAAATTGATAGTATTTATCAAGTTGACTCTATAAAACCTCGCTCAAAAAATGATATTACTAATCATAATTACATTTACTACATAAAACAAATCACTCTCTGTTTTTATGATGCTTCGATATATACGGGTCTTATTTTCTTTGGGATAAAAGTAGATACAGAAAAAGTCAACTATGACAATCACATAGGAGCCATCTATCTATATATCCAATATACCATTGGATTAGTTTGTCTTGCTTACATGACAAATGCAATTATTATTGGCCCGAAGATTCTTTAGACTAAAGGCCTAAACGTAGAACCCCCTTACTTATTTTGATTAGATACTCCATTAATAGCTAACGAAATGAATCACACTTTTCTATTATTTAAAACTAAAATGCTAACGAAACTGTAACGTGATCTATTTACAAGCAATCAAAATAAACGGAACGAATGTAAACACTCAACCGCCCCTCAGAAGAGGCAAATAGATAGTCCTTTTTAAGTGAGTTTAAATCCAGATATTATAGGGACTTTTTTCTTGGAGGTATAGATTCTGTTAATATCAAAAACAATAGTTAACCTGACATAAATACGTGACACAAATAGTCATGCTAAAATAAATTACTCGATAAAAAGAGGAAACCAGCCACCTAAAGCCCCCCCTCTTTCTGTACGACTATGGAAGCCCCCCTATTGCTAAAACTATACTTTATTTTTTGTTCTAGCTCTTTGCATTATTTCTTCTAAATTAGACTTTTGAAATTCTTCATCTATTTTAGCCATAAATTCTTCTACTCCTTCACTGGAAGGAAAGGTTACAGCTTTTTCCTTAAGTCGAACTACCACTTTACCTGTTATTTTATCGAAAGTAGTTCTACAATAGTTTGAATAATAGCTTGTCCCCATCAACATTGACTCTCTAAACTTCAAATGACTTATCTCTTTTCTGATTTGTTGCAGTTCTTTCTCTTTGTCTTGCATAATACAGAGATATATGTTGGTTGTATTAATAGAACCTCCAAACAAGAATTATAATTCATTTATTTAAACTATACTTCAATATTTAAAAATGAAAGAACTCTACAGATATATAGGTAAAGATATTACGCTACAAGATTCTATTGGATACAGTTTCACAGACAAGAATTACCACGATTGGGAACTAATTAAAGGAAATGAAATAAATGAATATAAAGACTTTTATTATCAGAAGGCTCTTGGATCATTAGAACCAACTCCAAACCTATTCAAAAGCCTCATCTATTATAAAAATACATACTGGCTTAAGACCATAAATATTCAAGACTCATCAGCTATCATCTCCATTATCTTTTCTCCATATGCCAAACATTCTCAAAAATATGAGTACTTCGAAAGGATCATTAAACTCAGAGAATATGGAACACTACACTTAGAGTTCAAAAAACTTAGACATCAAGCTGGATTAACCCAAGCTGACGTTTGTCGTATAGCAGGTTTAGGCGTCAAGGAAGCTTTAAGTAAATTTGAACATAACGGCTATTCTAGTGAGAAAGGATATAACCCTAGTTTAAAAATTTTTGAGGGGTGGTGTAATGCTATTGGCTGTTATTTAAAACTTAAGAATCCCTCCCCTCATGAATAATCAAACACTAACCAGAAATGGAAGGCTTTGAATACATTATCAGATGCAAACTATTAATTTGTTACTTAAGAGGTACTTGGACCTTTTTACATAATTCTTCATATGATGATACAATACCAGAGATGTAGTCATGCGAACTCGTTCCTAAGTAGAACTTAAACAGCTTTTTAGGGCACAAAGTAATATTTAGGATCTTATCTTCTTTGAAAATGAGAATAGGTAAATCAACCCAACCGATGTATTCCATTTCTTCAGCTTCTGATGCTAGGTTAGGGAAAAGAAAACAGTTGAGTATCTTTTTATCATTATACTCTTGTTCAAAATATTTTTGATAGACAATTTGTTTGGTGACATCTGCAATACCCGGTTGCCCTGTCAATGTTTCTTTTCCTTCAGAAGTAGAGCCTCGTTTTAATGCATAATACTTAGCATCCAGTACCAATAGAAAATCATTCCCTTCATGTAAAATATCGGGTTGATGTTTTCTAGCTTCCTTGATATCGTTGCCATGTGTATCATGCCATACAGGTTTCTCGATTTTGTCTTGAAGAATATGTTGATCTTTGAAAGCCGCTTTGCATGCACTTTCCCAAATGCTATCAAATTTCTTGGTACCAAATAAGCTGAGCAAGTCTTCGCTTTGTTCGGATTGATGGCTGATCAAGAGCTTTATCCGTTTGAGAAGTTGAATACTTCTATCTTGAAAAACCGAATGCAGTTCTCGGTCGATGATATTGAGTAAATAATCATCTTCCCCAAGACGTTCTTTCTCGACATGGTACTTTTCTTCAACCATAACTCCAATCCCCAAAAGGTCTGCATACTTGTCGGCACAATAGGAAACTGCCCATTGGTGGAGCTGTTGGATAATGCTATCTTCCAAACGTTCTTTGTAATGGGTAATAGTATCCACATAATAGGGTTGTCCTTTGTGGAAAATAGGATCAGTTAGTTCAATGGTACGTTCCCAATTGATCTCGCCATCCCCATTATAGACCAAGGTTTCTCTCTGTTCATCCCAAAGTCCATGCGTGATAAAATCGTCTAACAGCCAAGAAGCCGTAGCCGCTTCATTGTATAAATCATGGTCTTCATGCAAGAACTCTTCTCCTTCGAGTTGCAGTAAATAGTTCTTGGCATATTGCTGTAAGGAAGCAATGATAAGTTTTGTGTGTTCAAGCTGTATTTCCTCTTCTGTAGCCCAATTTTGAGCATACTTGGGAAGTACAGATATGATAATATTCTTTGCAGTGATTAAGCCTACGTACTTGAACTTTAGCTTGCCTTTTTCCTTTGCTTCTTGCAAGATACCTTTTGCCATCAGCTGTTGGCAGAGAGCTGAGGGCAAAAGATCATTGAGATCGCTTTTTGAAAAGGACTTTAGTTCGTGGAAAAAATGAATATGATTATTCTTGGTCATTATCCTCCCCCTCTGAATTTGCTTGTGGTGTATCTGTATCTACTTTAGCATCGTTAATGATTTTCTGAATTGGATCTACAAAGATAGCTTGATTAGCATCATAGGCTTTTTGTATGCTAGAGAAAGTTGTCCCACAAACATTAGTGTTGAAGACCATGCTAGGACGATGCCTTGCTACATCATCTTTTAGGTAAAGTAGGAGTTTATATTTGATAGCCTTTTCATCCGATAGCTCTTCTTCTTTGAGAAAGAATGGTCCAATCAATTTGTCTTCTGCGACATTGGAAGCCTGTATCTGTTCATTAATTGCTGTTCTTAACTTGTTCCAATTCACTTTTGTGCCTTGGTATTCGATTTGCCAAGCTTCAATAGCATTCACACCATCATCAATAGAGACAAACTGAGAACTCCAACGTCTCTTGAATGCTGCATCCAATGGGAAAACACCTTGATCGGCAGAGTTCATGGTTGCCCATATATAGAAATTTGATGGTAGTTTTAACAAGCCATTTTCATCCAAAAGTTCTTTTTTTTGACACCATGTTTGTGCCATTGGATCTAGCTCAACACCATATTCACTCGCGCCATTTTTTCGGTCAAGTAATTGGAAAGCTTCCCCAAAAACAGCAGCAGCATTGGCACGATTGATTTCTTCAATAATAAGAAGGTAAGGCTGATCCTTTGCTTTTTCTAGAGCGAGAAGGAATGGACCTGGAACAAATTCATAACCGATTCCGTCTTCCCCTTTTGATACAGGTTTATAGGAACCTACAAATTTGCCATAGGTATAATCTGGATAGAAAGTGATACGAGTGAGGTTTGTGCCGAATTGTTTACTGTCTTTGTTTAGATCGTAGCTTTTTCCTGTACCAGGAGCACCATAAACAAGGCGATTGTGCTTAAAATCTATGTTATTTTTTAGAAGTAAGTATTCACCATTTTTATCTGTGAGTTTGTATAATGGAAATTCTTCCTTAAAATATTTTTTTAGATTGTCAGATACGAGGGTTTTTTCGGGGTTTTCTTGTTCCCATGTTTGATTAAAAAAAATGTTTGTTCCTTCTATACGAACGAAATTAGGAAGTGCGCTATCATTAGGATCTCGTTCTCGAATAAAATCATTAAGTATTCTGTTTGAGTGTTTAATATAACCTTTATTGACCTTTTTACAGGTTTTATCTAATAACTTATCCCATTCTCCATCATAAAAGTATTTGAACACTTTTAAGGCAAATTCATTTATGTTGTCGGATTGTATTAGATTTTCATACTTCTTATTCTGAGGTGGATTGATTGTATTTTCTTCAGCATCTTTTTTAATAGCTTCTATCAAGTCTTCTTTTCCAATAAGGTTTTTTGTGATTCTTGTAACAAGGTCTGAAGATGCTGCGATTAAGTTGCATACACTTAGAATTGGTGCATCATAGAATTCTGTTCTTGATATTACCCTCCCCCCCGTTTTTTTTCCTGTCCACCATTCATATTCTGTTAGGAATTTACGAAGTAGATTTCCATTGTTATCTTTAGGTAATAAGTTGTCAACTTCATTAGGGATAATTTTTTCATCCCTCATTTTGCCTAACTCATCTTGAGTGAAATATTTTTTTAAATTTCCTTGGAAGTAGGTTTCTAATTCCTTCTTGCATTGATTTAATTCATTAATGTATTCCTGACAGAAGGATGCAATTAGGAACCATTGATTAGGAGCAATAATAAATTGTTGATTATCATTTTGATATTTAAAGGTAGTATAACCAAAGGATATTGAAGGGTATATTTTTTTTATTTCAGTTTTAGTAGTGTCACTAAATGAAAATTCTTTGTAATCATTCTCATAGTAGTTTTGTAATTTATTCTTCCAAAATTCTAAGCGTTCTCCTAAATCTAGCATAAAAAAAAAGTCGTATTTTAGTTTAAATCAATTTTAAACCAAAATACGACCTGTATTGCTATTATTCAATTATCATTTGGACTTATCCAACAACTGCTCTTTAATTTCCTTAGCCAAAGCCTTAATCACAGGAACCGAAACAGAATTTCCAAACTGTTTGTAAGCTTGAGTATCCGAAACAGGAATATAAAACTTATCATCATTGGGAGCGTCCCCTTTTGGTCGTAGTCCTTTTGTAGGATCTTCTTCGACAGGGTAGCCCTGTAATTTAGCCGCTTCAATAGGGTGCAGCTTGCGAGGGTTGCGATCTTCTTGGTAAATTAAAGCCTCGCTTCCATCTTTGTAGTAACGAGCCGAAATGGTACTGGTATAAGGCGAATCATCTTTGAAAAGTGAGTAGCCAAAACCGTTTCCATTCGCCTTGTGCTTCTTGATTCTGTTTTTGTGCCCTTCCCAAAGCTTGTCAGAAATGGTATAGATCGCAGCCCTTGCAGATTCTTCCTTTCTGCGTTTCTCTTCCAATCGTATTTCCTTGTCTGTAAAAAGAACGTCACCTACACGAGTGCTGACAGCCACATTGTCTCGTTTGCTGTATTCGTAGAATGGTTCACCATCTTGATCTATACCCCAAGGAAATTTAAACTCACCTTCCTGTACAGGAATAGCATCTTTATACCAAGCAATGATAAAAATACGTTCTCGGTTTTGGGGAACACCAAAATGCTTGCTGTTCAAAACCTCTGCCTGTACATGATAACCCAATGCGTGAAGATGTTCGACAATGGTTTTAAAAGTGTGACCTTTATCATGTCCTTTCAGTCCTTTGACATTTTCAAGAAAGAGCACTTTCGGAGGGGTACCGTTCTCAATCTTGTTCTTGACAATTTGCTCGATGTTGAAAAACAAAGTACCTCTAGTATCTCCAAAACCCTTTTTCAATCCTGCATGTGAAAAAGGTTGACATGGAAAACCGGCACACAATACATCAAATTCAGGAATCTTGTCTAGGTCCTCTTTTTCAGTAACGGTAGTAATATCTTCATTGAAGAGCTTGAATTCGCCTTCACGTTCTTCAAAAACTTCTGGTGAATATCGTTTGTAGTTGTATTCGTATGTCTGTCGGGCAAACTTGTCGATTTCCGAAGCAAAAACGCAGTGTCCATCGATGGAGTGCATCCCAAGATGAAATCCACCAATGCCTGCGAAAAGATCTATAAACTTGAACATTTCCTCTAATCCCTTATCTAATTCGAATACAAAGATAAGGACTTAGACCGTAAATGAATGCTGTTCTGTGCTAATGATTTTTATAGGTTAAATATCAATTATTAAAAAATGTAAACAATGCTATATATAGATTTATTGCTATATATTTATTTTGTAAGTTCACTGTGATTTTATCTAGAAACCCTAAAGCAAACTATACTTTTTAATTTTTTTCAATAGTTGATGGCAAAAAAGACCTTTTCATCAGCTCTTTATAGTAGAAAGCAATTTTTATATGGTCGCAGAACAGGATAAATATGATTTTTTAGTAGCCACCGATTGGAAACCACTAATCCTCAAACTGACCGCATATACACTTAAGTATATGCAGTACAAAAGGATAAACCTCAGAGGAATAGAGTCAGAAGATCTTGTGGGAGAAGCCATCGAAAAAGTCTTTACTGATAAACGAAAATGTCAGTTCAGTGATGAAGAATCCCTATTTGACGAGTTGAAAAGCATTATCCGCAGTATAGTGGACAATACCAATAAGAAGAAAGCAAATCAACTCCGGGCAGATACTAAAGACTTTCATGAGGTTGGGCAATCGGATTTTATAGAAAATGACATCGATGCACAGGAGTTGGACAATGCAATAGCCAAACAGATGCGGGGTGATCCTGAGTTATGTCTTGTTTTCAAAGCTTTGAAAGAAGGCTATAAACCCCGAGAGGTATCTGATGAGTATCATATACCGATTAACAAGGTACAGAATGCTCAAAAAAAGCTGAGGCGGATTGCCGAAAAGCTATTGTCAGAACGGCGACTTAATACAGAAACCAATGGAAAGAAAACATAATAAAAAAGAAGAGCTGAACAACTTCCTAGAAGGATTATTGCCTAGCGATAACCTAGAGGAAGCGATTGAGATTCTGATAAAAGAGGGTAAAAACCCAGAGGCTGTCATACAGCAGGTGATGGGGCGTGTAAATCGCGCAATAAAAAAAGCGCAATCTTTCCCAAAACAGAAGCACCTGGGTGTAAAAGGCATTCAAAAATCAGAGACCTCTAATAAAGGAATAGCAATCATATATAATTATGAAAACAATCAATTTGCTCTAGAAGAAATAGAGCTAACAGAAGAAAAAGAGAGAGTAACAGCAGAAGAAATCTATTCCCTTAGGCTAGCAAAAAAACAACTTGATAACTACGCTAATGCCGTATGGCAAGAGGAGTTACAAGCTTTAAAATACAAGAAATTTCCGCTGAAAGCTCAACTCCGATTCCATTTGGAACAAGAGGATGTTGTAGAATTGAGCTTCTTTGTCAAAGGAACTTTATTAGGAGAAATTCCTATGTCTAGAGCTGAATTTGAGCACTGGATTACACTTGGCTATTGGATGGATGAAAAGCAGTGGTACCCAATAGAGAAAGAGTCTATTGAACAGATCAAAGAGGTCTTAAATATCTTGGATAATGCAGGAGATCAAATTCTACAAAAGGTATTTTGGCTATATGCGAGAAGAAAAAAATATACTTGCTTGTCCTTTGTGCCTGAAGAGATAGAACCAGTAGAACTGCACCAACTTTCTGAAAAACAGCAGAGAGAAAAGCTCTTTACCAAAGAGTTGTATGACTATCAAGAATTTGGTTTGGCTTGGCTCAAAGGCAGGTGTTTGAACTTGGAAGGAGGCATTTTGGGAGATGATATGGGACTCGGAAAAACAGCCCAAGTAATAGCTTTGGTTTGTTGGCTGTTGGAAAGTGGTACTTTAGAGAATCTCTTGATCGTAGTACCGAGTACATTGCTAGAAAACTGGAAAAGGGAATTTCAGTTCTTTGCTCCAAAAGTCAAGACCCATATTCATCATGGAGCATACAGAGGCGGATCCCACAAGCGTTTGAATGAGCAAGATGTCGTCATCACTTCCTATTCGATGATCATCAATGACCAATACCTTTTCAATAAGATAGATTGGGGATTGATTGTATTGGACGAAGCCAGCTTGATCAAAAATCATCATTCAGAAAGGCATATTGCACTCAAAGGTATTTCGGGAGAAGTACGCATTGCGATGACAGGAACACCAGTGGAAAACTCACTCAAAGATTTATGGTCAATTACAGATTTTTCCAACGAAGGCTATTTAGAAAGCTTTGAAGAGTTCAAGAAGACTTATATCCGAAAATCCGTGAATGAAACACTAGAGCAAGATTTAAGTGACTTGAAAAAAAGAGTTGATAAAATCATGCTACGCCGAAAGAAAGAGGATGTATTGGATAATCTTCCAGACCGAATTGATATCCCCCAGGCTTTGAGTTTACAAGCTTTTGAAAGTGAGTGTTACCACCATCGTCGTAACGAAATTTTGAAGAGTAAAGAGAGTAAAGGGAAAATCCTCAAAATGATCATGGATTTGAGGATGTACACCACTCATCCTTTCCTTTTGGATAAAGAAAGACTTCAAAAAGCAAGCTTGAAGGAAATGACCAGCAATTGTCAAAAAATGGAACGTACCCTACAGCTTCTAGATGAAATCAAAGAACGAAAGGAAAAGGTCATCATCTTTACCGAATATCTTGACATGATTGACAAGATGAAAGAACTCTTTGAAGCGAAGTACAAAAAAGAAGTCTTCCATATAGATGGACGAATTGATATACCCGAAAGACAAGGAGCTATAGATAAATTCTCTGCTCAAGAAGGTTTTAGTATGATGGTTTTAAACCCTCGTACAGCAGGAATGGGCTTGAATATCACCTCGGCAAATCATGTCATTCACTATACAAGGCAATGGAATCCTGCCCTAGAAGAACAAGCTTCAGCAAGAGCGTATCGTAACAAGCAGACCAAGGATGTCAATATCTACTATATGTATTATGTAGACACGATTGAAGAGGTTATAGATAAAAGACTCCAAGAAAAAAGGGAGTTATCCGATCAAGTGATCGTACCGATAGAGGAGATGGATATCAATGAGATTTTGAATTTTATAAAAGAATAAAAAGAACACAATAAATATGAAAGAGGAGATTGTAGAAGCAAGTCCATCAAGGTTAACGGATGGGTTAAGAGACATGGGGTACACATTCAATACCTCAGGGGCAGATATAGCCGATAACAGTATTGCAGCAGAGGCAAGTAAGCTACATATAAGGGCTACTTTAGATTATGCTGATGAGGTTTCTATTATGTTTGCCGATAATGGCTATGGCATGATTGAGGCTGATTTGAGGAATGCAATGTTATACGGTTCAAAAAAGAGAGCTAGTCCTAAATCACTTGGAAAATTTGGGTTAGGATTAAAAACGGCTTCCACCGCAATATGTAGACGCTTGACAGTAGTTTCTAGAGTAGATGGTATTTACAGCATTAGACAGTGGGATTTAGACTTGATAGCAGAACGAAACGAATGGGTACTATTGACACCTGAATTGGAAGATTATGAAGAAGCTATAGAACTATTGAATCAAGTTTCTGATGAAAATGGAGATGGTACAGTAGTGATTTGGGAGAAAGTAGATCGCTTGTTTACGACTGCTCCTCGAAATAGTATAAAGACCCATCTCCGAAATTCAATGCTTGAATTAGGAGAACACTTGTCGGGCGTATTCTATAACTTTCTGGAAAGAGAAAATGAATACCCAGATGTAAATATTACAATTGAGTTTGAAGACGAATTACATGACATTCAGCCTTGGGATCCATTTTGTAGGTGGTTGGAAGGAGTTGAACCTCATCCAAACGACCCTATACCTGTAAAAAAAGGAGAAGGACTTTGGGAAGAAAGAATAGGTGAATTTGAGCTACATGCCTATATACTGCCGAATAAAAATCAGATGAGCAAAGATACTCAAGATAAAATTAGGTATGGTCATGACAATCAAGGTTTTCATATTTTTAGAGAGGGACGAATGATTTATTCAGGCGGATGGCCAAATAGACTGTTTGTCAAGGAGCCTCACTTAAATCTCTTAAGGGTAGAGCTGTCTTTTGACCATAGACTAGATGACTATTTCCAAATTGATGTAAGGAAATCTCGTTTTACCATTCCTGCAGAAATAAGAAGTAAAATCAAAGAAGTGTTAGCGGCAGTAAGGAATGAAGCGAATAGCAGATATAGAAAAGGGAGTACAAGCAAAGAAAGTCAGTCAAACCTTGACAAGGCTCATGAAGAATCTGGTAAAGCTATAGATAAGCAGTATGAGGACAGTATTAATTCAGAAGTAACAGAAGCTGATGAATCGACACAAACTGCAACCATTGTCAATGGTAGAGGTCATGAAGAAGTAACTATTAAGATACCCATTAATCATGAGGAAGATAGATTGGTGAATCATGTAGATTCTCTTGATAACGGGGTCTTATGGTGTCCAGCGTTAATTGAAGGAAACCGACACGCAGTCCTTTTGAATAAGACACATGAATTTTATAAAAAATGTTATTTACCAATTCAAGGAAACAAAAATGCTGTAAAGGCAATGGATATGGTCTTTTGGGCTTTGGCTGAAGGTGAACTATCAACAGTAAATAATAAGGATAAGCGTATTCAAGAAGATTACCGTATACAAGCTTCTCGTATCTTGAGAAATATGTCTGATGAACTGCCAGAACCACCAGAGACTTCTGAAAATGCAGAATAAGGAATTTGCGCAGAATCTTATTTCCCAAGTATGGTGGAACGCTTGGGAAATGAGTTTCACGGAAAATACAATTCTTCTTCGTGATAATAAACTACCCCAAAGACAAGGATTTACCATTCTAATTGAGGCAAGATCTTGTTCGCTGACAGCTATATTTAGCTTTGAAAGTGCCTCATTAAATTTGTTGGAAGTAGTCAATAAATCCATTGAAGAGAATAGAGCTTTGTTACAAGCGATCTTGCACAAAGATCAGACAGTCAGGCTAAGTTTAGAACGTTTAGCAGTTCAAGAGAACTTTCAAGATAAACAGCATTTTTCACAAGACTTCAAGTTAATCATTAGAAAGACTGTTGAGGCATATACTGAAAAGAGCCTGTTAAGCTTTATAGATCTATTGAAAACTTTGGTGCTAATTGTTTTTCCCTATAAGCAGGAAGTCGGAGCTATCACAGAAGGGAGGCAAGTGGAGGTAGCACTTTCTAGATATGAACGCAGTGCTAAAAATAGAGCAATAGCACTCTCCGTTCACGGCTATCGTTGTAAAGCTTGTGACCTTCAAATGGATGAAAAATACGGAGCAATCGCTCATAACTTAATCCATGTACACCATATTATCCCTGTTTCGGAAGGCGAAAGGATATTCGATCCTTTAGTGGACTTAGTACCGCTTTGCCCAAATTGCCATACAATCGCCCATCAGCAAGAACCACCTTTATTACCTAAACAAATTAGAGAACTAATACAGAAAGAACATGGAATACAGATTCAATAAATACGACTTTAAAAGATACTTGCTTGAAAATATGCCCGGAGCAAGAATAGATGAATTGATCTTTTGGAAAAATAATATTCCTGTTCCATTAGATCTTGTTTATAGAATCTTTGAAGAAAGAAATGCTCTTGTAAGACTCTATCTTGATCATTTATCAGCTATCCTGTTTTATTGGAAATCTCAAACAAATGAAGATGTGGCGATAGGAATAGCTAGTCAGCCTTGTAAAAAAAAGGATGATGAAGTAGGAGGAATATCAAATATTCTAGCACGTTATTTTGAAGATCAAGAAATACGAGGAACGATCAACAATATTCGGGAGGTATTGGGACAATCTAGTTATAAACCAGAACTTGAGGGAATTCTAAAGGCACTTAGACACGATGGTAAAAAATATAAGAGAATATACTTTCCGCTTTCTGTAAAAAAGAAACTCGTGGAGTATAGCCCTGAATTGGTTAAGGTTGTAGGCGTAAGTAATAATGATATGTTTGGTAATGTTGTAGCCGATCATTTGAAAATATATCGTAGTGGTTTCTCTGACGGGTTTTACAGTATATTCAATAAATTACTAGACTTTCAGATCTTATTCCAAACAGAAGGCTCATTAGAAGAAGTAAAGAATACCGAGATGTCAATGGACTTACCAGACTTAGGCTGTGATATACCTAAAAACGCTTCTATTCTGTTCAATGAAGAAGATTCAACAGTCGCTTGGGAACCGATTTATGATCAAAACAGAATCAAAAGTCAGCTTTGTCTCAAACACGACTTTATCTCCCATTATAAAAATGACCCTGAAGCATTAAACGCAATCGCTCAATTGGCACAAGCCTATTCGGAAATTGAAATGAAAACCTTCAAGAAAAAGGACAAACGTTTTATGGAAGATATCCGATCAGACATTTCAAGGCAATTGAGAATCTATGTAGAGGAATTAATGGGCTAGTCCATTATTTCCTATATGATCGGTTCTTTTCGGGAGATTTTGATAAATCTTATTTTGGTTTTGCTTCATGCTTTTTAAAGTGTGTGGAAGAATACTAAATCTTGGTAAACTGATACAAATAGTTTAACTTCAATACTATTCTAAAAAACTAAGTTAACATGTTTCAGATACTACTTTTTATTGGGGTGATCACAGGGATGATAGGTTTTGCTTACCCTTTGATATTACAGGTAATTACCCGTTTAGATGACAAATATTCTTCGACCCATGTAGTTAGTTTATTTGATCGAGAAAAGGAAAGAAACATTTTCATGTGGTCTTTTTATGTAGCTCTGGTATTAGCAGGATTTTGGACTTTCCATGATCATAACCCTAGTATCAAGGAAGGTGCATTTCATATTGAAGTATCTACAAATGGAATTATAGAAGGGACTCTAAAGGCTAAGGAAGTGAGTCATAATACTATTGGCTGGCTATTGGATGTGTCTATAATAATTGCGGTGGTATTTTTGGTAGTGGCTTTCTTTATGATGGTCAAGCGGATACATGTTTATTATACTCCAATCAAACTAGTAGAGTATCTATTCGAAAAGCATAAGAAATATCATCATGAAAAAAGGAAACAAGGAAAGGAAAGTAATCTAGAATATTTTAAGGCATTATCTGATATTTTTATTCATTCTATTCAAAAGAAAAACCGTCCGCTATCGGATTGGTTGATGAAAAACTTTAACGAGGAATTTGATAGAGAGAGGATGAATCAAGAAGAGAATGATTGGGGCACTGTTTTTCCAGATGTTTACCATGAACTAATCTACCAGATTATAGAAGAATTAATTGTGTTGAAGGATAGGAAACTCCTTCAATTAGAAAAGTATACTTCGGGGTCTATATGGCTTTTAAGAGTTGGCTTGTATCGGGAACCTAGAATTTCAAGTAATACATTTACTCATCTATGGAAAAATATAAGCTTAGCCGTAGAAGAAAAAAGGGATGACTTGGTGATGCACCATTGGATATTAGCATCTGAGTATATGAAGTATCAGCTTGAAGAATTATTAGAGGGGGAATGGGATCGGAAGAAACAAGATGATCAGATCAATAAAAAACAAGCTGAAGAAAGAAATAGACGAAGAAGTTACTTTTTACAATTCCATTATGCTTTAGGTGGTTTGTTATTGTATCAAAAGCGTTATGACTGCCTAAGACGAATGTTTGATTATACGACTAGTGAGCCTCGTGAATATCCCTTACTACCGAATTCTATAGATGATATATTCGATTGGTATATGAAGGATAGAGAGGTGTTATTTTATGATGAAATGTTTGTTCATAGGAACTTTCCTTTTCCTAGTATGGAAGGTGTAAAAGCCGATGGAGTTGTAGGTAAATGGGTTTCTCGTTATATAGCATTACTGTTTTTGAGACAATATACCTTGAAAACTACCCCTCATATGACAACAAAAGCTCCATTAGAAAATCTAACATTACCTTATGGCAAGAGACTATTGAAAGTATGGTTAGATGGATTAGACTTTTTTAAGGATATGCTATCGGAAAATCTAGAGGATAAAGAACTGTTTAAAGCTTTAGATTGGAGTCATTCAGATAAGCAATGGTATATAGATAACAAACGGGATTATCCTCTTAAGTATATTGATAATTTGGAAACTCTACTCAAGGATCCAGAGAAGAATCATGTAAGAAATGTGCCTCTAGATAATGAAAAATTGCAATCATTCTATGGTTCAACGAAAGAAAATATTGAATATGTTTATAAGTATTTTGAAGAAATAAGCAATAAGTCTGAGATAACAGAGAATTATCAATCGTATTTTTTTGAGGAAATAAAAAGGAAAGTTTTCGAAAGAGAATCTTATTTACCAGAGAGTACTACGCATTATATGTATAGGGATTCTATCTTAGGAAATTGGATAGCTAAAGACTTTTATGAGGAAATAGTAAAGTCATTTGTTTCTAACATAAGCGAATCTTATTTGATCAAAAAGGCAGATTTTGATCTAGTATTTGCTCGATTAAATATCGATTCAGAATATATGATAATTTCTTTTGGAGTTGATTTTTCATGTGATATGGCTTCTGATGAGGGGGAATTATTTTATCGTATAGCTAATAAATGGCTTGAAAAAAATGGAGTAGGAAAGCCAATTAAATTAACCTCTGAAAGAGGTTTAGAAAATTCTATTTTGATTCTTAAAAAATCAGATTTACCTCAGATCATCGCATATGAGATAGATGATAAGTATAAAGACTATAACCTCAAGTGTCTTGATGAAACCTATCATATTTATGCTTCTATATTAGATCTTCAAAAGACTTCAAAAGACTTCAAAAAAAAGGTAGGTCAGTTTGATGGACATATGGACTTAGATTTATCCGTACTCCAAAGTATCTTTTTAAATACAGAAATTCGTTGGAAGAAAAATATAGATATGATACAAATTAAGGTATATGAAGAGTATTTAGAAGGAGAAGTTCCTAATAAAGTAAATGATGTATTGCCTTTAAAGAAACTAAAACCTAAGTATGAAACATCTTATTCAATACACAATGCATTTATGGATGAAGAAATCGTCCAAAAACAAGTTTTCGATGATATTAATGAAGATGTTCAACCAATTGTGTCAGATTGAAGGTATTGTTCTACACTCACTTTCTGCAATACCTCCTTCTTAAACGTAATTTTTTAGTTGACACTCCCATATTGTTATAACATTCCATCCCATTTCTTCTAATTTCAGTCGGTGAAGAATATCATTCGCTCGATTACGAGTGATTTTCCATGTCCAAAAGTCGGTATTGCTTTTGGGGAACCGGAAATGCTCACAGTTTTTATGGCCATGCCAAAAGCAGCCATGCACAAAAATGACAGTCTTGTATTTCGAAAGGACAATATCGGGTGCCCCAGGTAGCTTTCCATTCTTGTAACTCCCATGCAGACGGAACCGAAAGCCATGTTTATGCAGATAGCTTCTTAGCAGTCGTTCGGGTTTGGTGTTTTTACTCCGAATATTAGCCATCATGCGGCTTCTGGTTTCTCTATCTACAATATCACCCATGATAGACCATCTTAAACTATTTCCCCCAAGCATCCATCATTTCAGCATTGACTTCCTCTTGGTTAACTCCTACATAACGCATCATTGTCTTAATGTCCGTATGTCCTGTAATTTTCATGATGATATCAGGTCTCATTCCCTTATTCAACGAATGGGTGATAAAAACTCTTCGTGCTGTATGTGTAACGAGAAGCTCCCATTTCTTCTTTTTGAACGTTGTTTTATTTTTCCCCGCATACCTTACCCTTTCAACTTCATCATCCAATCCGACCAATTGTCCTAATTCCTTCAATCCTCTATTCATTAAAACATCAGACATTGTTGGGAAGTTACCATCATACTTTTCAATGATTGGTCTTGAATGATCTGTAATTGGAATTGTAATCTGTGCTTTTTTCCCTTTGTTTGGAAAAACTTTCAATGTGTTTCCAACTATATTTTCAGAAGTCAACTTTGAATAATTACCAAACCTCAAGCCTGTAAAACAGCCTAACACAAACAAATCTCGGACTATTTCAAGTTTAGGCTTATTTGTTAAATCTATTGCTACAATGTGATTGAGTTCTTTTTCCGATAATACGAAAGGAGTTGCAGGTGCTTTGGGTCTAACGAACTTCTGAAAATCTAGATTTGAATTCAGGCCTTTATCTGACATATCATTGAGAAAGACTTTCAGGTTCTTGATCATATCTCCAACGGTATTATCACTCAGCTCCTTTTGATCATAAAGAAAATTGATAAAGGAGTTATAGAAGGAGTTGTTGATTACATCAAAACTAAGTTGTGTGGAATGAAACTCTTGGAAGTCTTTCAAATGGTTCTGAAGAGTTATATACTTCTGGATTGTACCATGAGCTTTCTGTGGACGGTTTTCTTCAACAAAGCTATCAAAGTAGTCCATAAAAGTTTTTTGTTCTATTTCCCCCTTTCCGACCTTGCTATTATGTGCTTTCTTCACCTGCTCTGTTGTTGGAACTACACCTTGAAACTTCAACTCTAAAGCAATTTCATCAATATCTGCTTTCAATTGATTTAGAACACTATTCCTTGTACTGAAGCCTTTCATACTTCGTTTTATCTTCTGTCCCGTCTCATCCCAGTCCTTGGGTTTAACGTATATTCCTGTTGAGAATAAGCAATGTTTATGATCATGATAATAGCCTACAAGAATAGCGGTTTCTCCTTTAGCATTTACCCTTTTTTTTCGGATTAATAACTTGGTTGTCATAACAACTTTAAAGTTTAACATCTAAATTAACTAGAAACAGGTCGATCTATAGGTCGATCTAAATTATGTAAAACTTTGTAATAAATTGTAAAACAAAATAGTGAAAACCTTATTCTAAGGCAAATAAAATACATTTATGTAAAATAGTGTAAACTAGTTGTAGTTCAGGTGGGACCACGGAATAGCCTTGTATGTGGCTTAGAAGCACTTTAGAGAAATCTAGAGTGCTTTTTTTATTGTAGCATTTTTTATACTTCGGTATATACTAATTGATATACACCCAAAATAGATTTGTAGTAACTACACCACCATTACTAACGACTCATAGAATGTCAGTTTATAACTTCTTGAAGTTAATTTTACAATTCCAATAATTAAGAATGTAAGTATATATTGAAATCTCAGATTTTAATATCAATATTTATAGCTCATTACTAAATTTCGAAAAGACGATACGTTTTTAGTAGATATTAAAAAACAATGATTGGTGATTTTTTGGCCTTATTTTTTATAACATTTATTAGACTTCCAATGGTGAATAATTTTACACCAACAGCATCTCTGAAAATTGACGTTAAAAATGGAATACAGATAAGGACTATTACTTTGAAATACTAAAAAAATAAGTACTTAAAATATAAGCTCATATCAACTAAACGCCATGCATTGGCCAGCACAGCCAATGCTCGTAGTTTAACTATGACTTTAGCAAAATTTAAACTTAAACCTATGAAAAACTTAATTCAAAAAGCAATTTATCAAGTTATACTATTTACGATTGTTTTTAATGGTTATGGACAATCTATTAAGTCTTTGAAAAAGGAATTTAATTTAAAGGCTCAAACCATAGAAAAATTAGAAGGCACTGATTACTCATGGGTAACAACAAAAGACTATAAAAAACACCTTTATTCTAATTCTGAAAACAAAATATATTCCAAAGGACTCGATGATGAAAGTACTATTATTCTTGATGAAAAAAACAATTGGATAGTACTATATAGTAAATGTTGTTACGATACTGCTCCGACTACCAGATGGACAAGTACACAGATAGCAAAAAGTAAGTATGATTCCATTAGTTATGTCGGATGGCAAAAAGTTATAGGCTACAATTCTAAGGGGCTAAGTATTTTTTCAGTAGAAAACCCAAATAACAGTGAAATAATACCTAATGCAGTTGAAGTATTACACTCAAAAAAAGATAACGAGCCTTGGCAGTCAATGAGTAGTATTCAAAGTTTTGACTTTGGAAAATTCATCGTAAAATGTATCGATAAGAGTAATAAAACCTATTACACCATCATAGATATTGAGGATTACAACAAACAAAATAAAAAGTTAAGCGAAGGTGAAACCTGGAGTGGAGGAAATACAAAATATTCGAGTCCAAACTTTGATAAAATCTTAGCTTTTTCAAATGGTGATTATATAGCTGGTATACTAAATGACAAAAAAGTTATTTATGATACTCAAAATTCTAAAGTTGTTGACGAAGGTTATACAGCTACTTATGTTTCAGATTGTGATTTTATATTAGTCATTAAAGATAACTCAATAGGATTCTCTACAAATGATGGCTGGAAAACTGAAAACATTCACCCCATAAAAGCGGTAGAACTTGGACACTGTGAGTCTGATAAAACAATTCTTATAGCTAAAAATGGTTCAAAATATTCTTTAGATTTTTGGGAAGGAACCCTCACCGAGCTTTAAAACTTTGCTATGACTGAATAACAAATAACGTGTTCAATACTTTACGAAAGTTTACTGTTTTCTACTATCCGACTTGTCACACATCAAACATGAAAAAAATAATTCTATTTACAATATGTGTAATCTTAAAAATCAATGTCATTGCTCAACAGTTAGAAACGGTTGAAAATAATACGCATAACTCTAGTGATATTAATTTTTTTATTGCGTATGACTTTGGAGAAGCAGCTTTCAATAGGTTTCAGTCATTATCTGGTGAAATTGGAGTAAGCCTTCCCAATAAACATTTGATTCGTTTAGTACATATGAATGTAAACTTAACTGAAGAACACCTAAAATCTGACTTTGTAACAACTGTAGAAGGTGAAAATGTAGAAGGTAAAATGTTGGGTCTGGAGGCATTTTACAGTTTCCCTCTTATCAAATGGCAAGAAGACAATCAAGTCATTTACCTCTCTCCTTCATTGGGGGCTTATAAAAATAAATATTGGCATACTGAGTTAGATGAAAACTTAGAACAGTCTTCATTTACTACTGGCGTTGAATTGAGTTACAGAGAAACAAATCCTTTTAAAACTAAAAGTGCCTTAAAAGGCTTGTATTATACCGTTTCTATTCCTTTACGTGTCCATTTCAATCCACATGAGAAAACCCAACTAGGTAATACTACAATTTCTAAAAACACTTTTGATAATAACATTTGGTTTTTTATGGGTTATCAATTTTGATTCTCGAAGTTTAAAAGACTATATAGAATAAAGGGCATATTCCACTTGTAGGTTGCAGTGCAACTGAACTGTGAAATATGCCCAAGTTGTTTAAGAACAATAAAACATTGATTTAGTCCTTAATCGCTCTAGAACTCTCTAACACCTCTTGAAGCATTTCATTAAAATTCACCATTTTTGATCAGAATACAGCTATGATGGAAAAAGGATCGAAACACATAAAGATTGACAACAAACCTATTATCTTTATAATTACTTACATAGTACATATACTAAACTATGTGACAATATGAGAGCATTTATATTTTTGGCAGTCATTTAATTTGAAGTGGAAATAGTTTCTAAACACAATATTTTGTTTGAGTAATAACAGCTAATGTTATAAATCTTAGAGCTTGATCAGAAACGATCAAACAATCAATCACTACTCATACAATTCAACGTTACTAACAATAAAAAAAGAACATCAAACTCATGAACTTTGATAACCAAGTCATTTTTTTCTTTAGTGCATTAGGAGCTTTTAACGGCTTTTTGCTTTCCTTCTATTTTGCAATAGCTGCTAAGAAGAGAAAGTTCTCAAATTACTTTTTGGCTTTACTGATTTTGACGTTGAGTGTTCGAATTATCAAATCTGTTTTCTTCTATTTTAATCCACAACTCACAACTATTTTCATTCAAATTGGGCTTTCAGCCTGTGCGCTAATTGGGCCTTTTTTATTTCTGTATCTCAAACAATATACAACGAAAGAAAAACTCAACTGGGCTGTTCATACTCTACCTTATTTGACAGGGATCACTATTTTGGGAGCTGTTTATTCCTATATGGGGCATCGTGGCGGATGGAGTCTATGGATTGTTAGGAGTATTTACATTCAATGGTTCATTTACATTTTACTCTCTTTTCGATTTATCAAACCAAGCCTTAAAAAGCTATTAAATCGAGAAAATTTAAAAAATAAGGATGCTTGGGTATTAAGCCTTTTTTTCGGGGTTACATTTGTTTGGTTGGTATATAATATCGGGGTATATACATCATATTATATCGGTGCTATATCATTTTCCTTTGTCTTGTATATCATTGTTTTGCTTTTCGTCTTTAGGAATAACAAGCAGAGTACATTTTTCGAAGAAAAAGAAAAATATAGCAACAAGAGAATTGAAAATGAGGTCTCAAAAATGTTAGAAACGGGTTTAACAAATTTCATAGAAAATGAAATGTTCCTTGCCCCTGACATGACGCTTGAGAAAATGGCGAATCAGTTGAACGTTTCAAAACACACCTTGTCTCAATTTCTAAATGAGAACATGGACAAATCCTTTTCCAATTATGTAAATGAACTTCGGGTCGAGAAAGCCAAAGAGCGTTTACTAACTATTAATAATTATACAATTGAAGGGATCGCCTATGAATGTGGCTTTAATTCTAAATCTACTTTTTACACCGCTTTCAAAAAGGTTGTTGGCCTAACTCCTGCTCAATTTCGTAAAGAAAATTCACACTAATTTCTCCAGTATTATAATTTCGAACTTCTTTAAGACTTAAAAAAACGCCTATTTTTTTCGGTTTCGATATGTTTGCTGAGAAATCAAACTTTAAAAAAATGAATAAATTTCTCATCATCATTTTCGTATTTATTTCTCAAAATTTACTGGCACAAACCAACACAGAGTTGGTCGCCAAAACCATTCAAGACTACATCAAAGGTAGTTCTTATAATAATGCCGACCTCATAGTAAGTGCTTTCACTAAAGATGCCACACTTTTTTTATCAGCAGCAGATGGTTTTAAAAAATACAGTCCTCAAGAGTATGCTAGTTGGTTTGAAAACAAAAAAGAAGGTGAATTTAATGGTCGAATTGGCGAAATTCTTTCGATAGAAATAGAACACGATATTGCTACGGCAAAAGCTGAAATCTTGATTCCTGCAAGAAATTGGCGTTTTGTAGATTTATTTCTATTAAAAAAGGTAGATGACCAATGGAAGATAATCAGTAAAACAGCTACTAAAACTGACATTGCAGAAAATGGTAAAAAAGTCCTATTTATCGTTTCCAATGCAAGCTTTTATGGCAATACGGACTTATCAACAGGAAATAGTTTTTCAGAAATTGTAAATGCCTACGATACATTTACCAAAGCAGGATTTAATGTAGACTTTGTGAGCCCAAAAGGAGGCGCGGTACCTTTAGCCTATATCAATACTTCAGCCGAATTGATTAAAAATTATGTGTACAACAGCGATTTTATGTATGCCCTGAAACAGACAAAAGCACCAGAAGAGATCAATACACAAGATTACTTGGCGGTACAATATATTGGTGGTGGAGCCGCCATGTTCCAAGTACCCGATAACACTGCAATCCAAGAAATAGTCATGACCATTTATGAAAAACAAAATGGTATAATTTCCTCTGTTTGTCACGGAACTGCAGGGATAGCGCATCTAAAAACAAGTGATGGGAAATATTTAGTAGATGGTAAACGCGTATGTGGATACCCTGATGAATATGAAAACCCCACAAAATCTTATTTCAAAACCTTCCCATTTTTAATTACGAAAACCATTGAAGAAAGAGGTGGCGATTTTAAGTACTCAGCCCGTGGGAAAGCTCATGTTGAAGTAGACGGAAGATTGGTTACAGGTCAAAACTATCAAAGCTCTAAAGGCGTTTCTGAAAAAGTGATTGAATTGATTAATCAAAACTCCATATAGATAACTAAAACAAGGAGTAACAACAGGTTATAAATGCAAGGCGATTTAGGTTTACATCTAAATCGCTTTGTATTTTTTTAAGTGTATTGTTAAATTAAAAACTATATTATTTCACTTCCCTTATACAAGACCATCATAGCCAAATTAAAACACACATAAAATGTCAATTACAAAAGAATATGAATTAGTAGGAATGAAAAGAGTTAGTGAAGTTGTTGGTACTACACTAAAATTGATGAGAGAGTATGCGAAAGTCGGAATGTCTACCAAAGAATTGGACGAATATGGTGGTGCAATTCTAAAAAGCTATGGAGCAAAATCAGCACCGTATGAAACTTATAATTTCCCAGGATTCACATGTATTAGCGTAAATGAAGAAGCCGCTCACGGCATACCATCTGAGAAAAGAATATTAAAAGAGGGTGATTTGATGAATATTGATGTATCGGCTGAATTAAATGGTTTCTGGTCTGACAATGGTGGTTCTTTTGTTCTTGGAAAAGATATTCATAACCACCAACCTCTTGTAGATGCTTCTAAAAATATATTACATAAAGCCATAAAGCATATTAAAGGGGGCGTAAGGATTTCTGAAATTGGATATTTAATAGAGAATGAAGCTAAAAAATCAGGCTTCAAAGTGATTAAAAACTTATCCGGTCATGGTGTCGGTAGAAGCCTACACGAGAAACCCGAAAACATTTTAAATTATAGGGTTAAAACAAATCGAGAAAGGTTTAAAAAGAATACGACAGTTGCTATAGAGACTTTCATATCTACAAAATCTACTATCGCAGTTCAATTAAATGATGGATGGACTTTAGTAGGAAACAATGGAGGATTTGTAACTCAGCACGAACAAACAATATTGATAACGGACCACAATCCTATGATTTTGACAGCTTCAAATGGTATTTGGGATTAAGAACAGTCTTAAATTAAAAATAAGTTTCACCGTAATTCCATACCTACAACATAAACTAAATTCATAAACATCCCTGAGTCCTTAGCATACATATATAGAATGATACTACATGATTAAAACTTCAGGATTTAAATTAAACATATCATAGATTATGAATTCAAATACTTTAGAGTTTGGAACACTTGTTGGAATTTTATTCTTTACAATAAATCTTATTTTTCAATATCATTTGGTGAATTTAGCATATAGGAAGAAGCGAAGTGTATTGATATGGTTCATGATTGGACTAATTTCACCAATTATTGTATACTATATAATTAAGCAGTTAAAGACAATTACTAAAGATCCAACTTATGGACAAAATATTATTGCACCAAACGATATTGAGAATGTTTACAATACTTCATCGGGTGTCTATGTATTAGGAGGTGGTAAAGTTATACTGAATAATGAAATAGCCGGAGATGGAAAACATAAACTTGGCTTTTTATTGAATATTCATGTTGAAAATGGTTTAATACAAAAAGTTAGTCCATTCTAATTTAATACCGCTCTAAAAGCACTCTATTATTACGTCTCCTCTGCATAAAAAAAACACCCAATTGCACTGCACTGCTGAGTAAATAAAAAGTCTTCTCTATCATAATGACTTCTTTTTAAAGGAGCCTTACGGTCTTTTTCTGAGGAAAATCAATTCATTGGTTATAATGATATAAATTAAGAACGCCATCATAAGCTATAGTTTATGATGGCTCCTATTTTTTTGGGATGATGATATTTTTTTCGTTAAGAAATGAAATCTTAATACTTAAAACCAACCATAAGAATATCGTCTGTTTGCTTATTGCTACCTTTCCACTTATCAAACTCTTCTTCAAACAATTTACATTGCTCAGACATAGATAAATCCTTACTATTGAACAGTAAGTTTTTTAGATTTTTTCGTAAGTACTTACGATCATTTTCTCCTCCAAATTGATCTTGAAAACCATCAGTTGTTATATACACTTGATCACCTTTTTGAAGCTTAATATTTGTAGTTTCAAATACCTTTTTGTTCTGTCGTGTATCACCAATTGGGTTTCGACTTCCTTTTATTTCTTCCAATTCATCAGCTCTTACAATATATAAAGGTGTATTAGCACCACTATACACCCCTACATTATGTTTCTTATCCAAGATCAATAAGCCAATGTCCATTCCTTCATTTCGACCTTGATTCAAATCTTTTAATATCAACTGATCCAGCTTTTCTAATACTTTAGAAGGATCATTTTCTTTTTGAATGAGTGTTGCTTGATGAAGATTCGCAGCCCCAACCAAAGTTAAAAATGCAGATGGGATACCATGCCCAGTACAATCAGCGACAGCCAAATATAAATGTGTAGGAGTCTCTTTACACCAATAAAAATCACCACTTACAATATCTCTAGGTCTTTCAATAATAAAAGCATCGTCAAAACTTGATTTAACAAGCTTACTATAATCTAATAATGTAGACTGAATTTTACGACCATACTTTAAACTCGAATACAATATCGACTGTGTCTTTTCTAAGCTTTCATTTTGTGTTTGAATCTCTTCTTGATACTGTTTTAATTCTTCATTTTGAGCTACTATTTCATCGGTCAAATTTTTTGATTCCCCTAAACTTTGTATGTGCCATTTTTCATACATATAGAAATTTCGACCTATATAAAGGATAAATAAGAACGATGAATAATAAGATGTAAGCTCTTTGTATTGATCATTTCCAAGGTCGGGAATCGAAACAATATGATAATATTCTAATAATCCGACCAAGGCCACATTTATAGCGCCTAAAATTAACCACAGTTTCCCTCTCTTTAGGCTCCCATAGAAGAATGCAACACATAAAACGGCTCCATACCAAATAATAAATGCTGAATCGGTTCCCCCTGTGACTAATATTAAACCAATAATTAAGAAATGAACACTTGCCGGATAAAGCTTTTTAACCAAGTGAAAAGGAATAACCTTATTCGTGGATAAAGAAAGTATTGCAAAACAAATAATAGCAAAGGAGCAACAAATAAGGGCCGCTATATTATTTTCTGTCAGAAGAAAGAAGACAACATATAAGGCACTAAGCCCTATCACCATCTTTAAAGACTCACTCAGTAAGCCATCTTTCTTTACACTTTGCTCCGTTTCTAATGTATCTAGGGTTAAAATTAATTGTTCGTGATTCATTGTATAATTCAAGTGATGTAACCTAATGCGTCAAATATATCACACAATATCTTTGAATGATTATACATTAACACTCATTAAACACAAACAATTAACCCACTGAAAAACAATAAGTTAAAACAATAAAACATTAACAATGTATACGCAAGAATAAAATTTCAACTTAGATTAGTTTAAAAGTTTAATCAAGTTAGATGATTAAGAAAAATAGAATAAAAATTGGTTAGAACTAAATCCTAATAAATCCACTATTACAACTTCATTCCTTTGAGTAACCTGAATGAAGAATAAGTAAAGCTAACACTGAAAACACATACTCAAATAAATTAAGTACTAGGACAAATGATTTTAGGTATTCTATCCTTAGAGTAAACGAAGTGAGCGAGTGCAACATCTAAGGATTTCTCGATGAAAGAAAGAGGCGGACGCAGTTCTTTAGACTCCAAAATCTGCTAAAATGTCGAGTCTGAAGAACTGCGTCCGCCTCTCTCCTTCATTTATGAGTTCTTAGAGCAACTCTAATAACAGTATAGTTTTATCCCGTAATTATTTGTCCTAGTGTTCATTACTTATACACACAAAAATACTAAAACTCTGAGAGAATTTCTCTTTTCTTCGTGAGCAAATGCAAATCAAACTCAGACATAACGCTCCTTCTTGAATTTAGGCATAAAAAAATCCGCCTTAAAAAGACAGATTACAGAAATAGTTGAAAAGGAGTAAGTATTTATCAAGTATCAAGAGCTATTTAGTTTGTATTGGACATAACTAGGCGGCTCTTCTCTTTGCTGTTCGAGAAAAGAAGCTAATGAATTTGGCTGACAAAATGTGAATTGGGTGTTTCTTGAAATAGTATTTGAAACCAATATCTACTTTTAAAGGAGGTAAAGGAGTTCCGTTATGTAGTTCTAGAAATTGATAAAGGGCATAATCACCCATATAACAGTATCTTTTATAATTGATCCTTGCTCTATACTTACGAAATACTCCCTTCAAACGAGCTTTAGGTCTAGTCTTTTTTCTTCCCAGTTTGGTATCCGAAAACCAAAGAATTTCTCTACGATCACGAATAAGAAGGTAAGGGTATCTCCTTTTGGTTTGTGTACTTTTGTACTTGCTCATACTCCCTACTCGCTTTTTACGAGCCATGTAAAGTTTATGTGCTCTTTTGGCTTTATAGCTAGCCTTCCCAAAGGTATTCCTTTTGATTTCTCGATATACAGATGAAGGATTAAAACGAATGATCTTCGCAATCCTTTGTACGGAAAGCCCTAGGTTGAGGCATTTCTCAATTCTTACTCTATCTGAATATTCGAGATTTCGCATTTTAAGAGGTTTTGAAAAAATTAGGCTACCTCATAAAGAGATAGCCTTTTGTATAAATTTAGTTACTTCTCAAGCCATAATCATTGATCGTCCAAGATTGGGTATCACAATAGCTAAAGAAATTGTTGAGCAATTCGAGGTACTCTGCCGATAATGCATTGTTCAATTCGATTTCCATTGCTCTTTTGACAAACAGAAATTTATAGCGACGTTCATAGCTATTTTGAGTCGTTCTGAGCTGTACACTTTTACGGTCACGATCAAGGATATGGTCATCTTTGATTTTACCATCTGGCAAAGTGGGAATTTTTCCATCGAGATAGGTAATGTCTTCCTCCAAGCTTTGAATGTTTGCCTCAACATCTGGTCTAGATTGCACATCATTCCGTTGGTCAATCTCATCTTTCTGGCTTTCTGATTCTACAGCTTGCTGTAGGTCAAATATTTCATCAATAAATACTTGAGCCTCTGTTTCATTGGTTGCATAATCTGAGTAATTGCTAGCCCCAAATACAGGACTAAAATCAAAAGTGTTCATAAGATTAAAATAGTTGGTTTAAGATTAATTTGACAGCTGTCTTTCGATGCATCTTTCTGACTAGCTTTATCACAAGTTTAGCTGAGCATAATCCATAAACCAAAAAACAAGCTAATAAAATTAGAATATTATCTATTAAATTGAATTTATTCTTAGGAAGGTTCAATACTCACTCATTTTTATACTGTTTTGTTGGGAAAGACAAACATCAAAGTACCTAGCTACACCAACTTATTTGTTACCATATTTATTAGTCACTCAGCATTATATTTTTTTCCTTAAACTTAGGAATGATTACCCCATTGTCCTTCTGATAGCGTTCCCATCCTTTTATAAGTTCTTCCAATTTCTCAGGATACACTTTTGACAAATCATTTGACTCTGATGGATCATTTTTTAGGTTATACAACTCCCATTTGGACACGGAATTTGCACTTTCTACCCAAAGTATTTTCCAATCTCCTTTACGAATTGCCTTATGCCCGAATAGTTCCCAACCCAAAATATCATCCGTTGTTCTAATCTTTTCACTTTTCCCCTCAAATAAAGGAAGCATCGATTTTCCTTGCATTGGTTTTACCATTTGACCTTTATACAATTTCGGGTATTCGACTCCTGCAAGTTTCAGTATCGTTGGCGCAATATCCATTGCTGAAGTAAGTGCTTGTGTATTGATTTCCCCCTTCATACCTACCCCATATCCTGAAACAATAAAAGGTGCTTTAATCCCACCTTCGGCAGTATAAGTTTTGAAGAATTTAAACGGTGACATACTTGCTTGTGCCCATCCTGGTCCTGTCGCTACACCAGAACCTTTTCTACCTATATTTTCATAGCTATTATCAAAATGTTTGTCTACCCACTCTTGAGAACTCCCTGGATATTCTCTTAAATATTTAGGATTAGCTCCATTATCGGAAATAAACATGATCAGTGTATTTTCATATAAGTCATTTTCTTTGAGGAAATGAATAAGCCGACCAATCTGCATATCAAAATACTCAATCATTGCAGCATAAATCTCCATTTTCTTAGCTTCTAAAATTTGCTCCTCTACCGATAAATCACTCCACTTAGCTATACTATTCAGCCCATCTACAAGTTGTATATCTTGTGCTATTATTCCTTTTTCTTGTAGTTTTTTAAATCTGTTTTCTCTCAATTCGTCATAACCCATATCATAATAACCTTTGTATCGGTCTACCCAATCATCGGGAACATGCAAAGGGTCATGCGGAGCTGTAAATGCCAAATAGCCAAAAAATGGCTTCCCATCCTCTTTATTTTTGTTGATATACTTCATCATCTGATCTGTATAGCCTAGAGTGGAATAAAAGTCTTTAGGAGGCTTTACGCTCTTTCCATTACTAGAATACTGAATATTTGCTCTTTCATAATGCTTTTTTAGATCATCCCAATGACTTCCACCACCACTCAATAAAACAAATGTTTCTTCAAAACCTTTATAGTAAGGTGTTTGTCCTTCTTTAGACCCCAAATGCCATTTACCACAAGCATAAGTATGATAGCCATTATTTTGTAATAAAATAGGAAATGGAACAACTTGATCATTTAAGTAACCTTCATAACCTGGTTTCCCTTCTAAATTGCTAGTAAAGGGAATAACCTCGGCCATATTCCCCACCCCAGCTACATGATTATCATTTCCCGATAAAATCATGGCTCTTGCAGGAGAGCAGGTGGGAGCAGTATAAAAGTCAGCTAAAATTAATCCTGAATCTGCTAAAGCTTGAAGACTGGGAGTTTTAATTTCACCTCCAAAAGGTTGAAAATCTGAATATCCCATATCATCAGCTACAATAAGTATAATATTGGGTTTGGTAATACTTTTCTTGTCAACTTCATTAGTAGTTGATGATTTTGTATCACAACTTCCAAGCAAGAACAATGTTAAAATAAAATACACTATATGGATAAATGACATATTAAAAGCATTTTAAATGACTATTTGAACCTAAACCTAACCCACAAAATCCATAACGATAAATATCTCTTATTCAACTACAATCAAAATCAACAAACGCATAAAATAATTCAGCAAGTAGCTAGATAAGTCTAAAACATAATCATGTGTATTTATATCATAATACAAGTCTATCTTCACCAAATTTAATTCAGCTCTTTTAAGTTTTATATCTTCTTTTACATCATAAAAGTGTAAACACAAACATGATTAATTATATTGTCTGCATTGTAACTACTAAGTTGAAAAGTGGTGTATCCCTTTTTTTTTGGAAAAATTAAAGCTACATCGGCAATAGTATTGATTCGGATTCGTAGTAAATTAATATTCGACAAATATTTTTCAATATCAACTAACGAATACAGCTTATGAAGATAAAATCCCTTTTCATAATTTCGATATGCATTCTACTATTTGCCTGTGAGGAAAAAAGTAAGCAACAGCCGATTACTGAAGGCACTTACATTGGTACATTTAGTAGAAATGGGACTTATTCAAATGTAAGCTTAACCCTCAGAGGTGGTGAGTTTAGTGGAGAAAGTGATCTACTCAAATTCCCAGCTATCTGCGTAGGAAGATATATCGTAAGGGATAACAGCATCATTGAATTTATAGATGATTGTGTTTGGACGGCTGATTTTGATTGGAGATTAATTTTATATGGTGAATGGAAATATTCCTATGAAAATGATATACTGATTATTGTAAATTCAATAGGTGATAAATACACACTCACTAAGAAATAGAATTTTAAAACAAGATAGCTGATAAACATCTTTCAAGCCAATAGAAGCTACTTTTCATTTAACCTACCTTATTAATTGATCTAGTTGGAAAACATTAAAACTGAGAGACAACTTTTTATGAAGCAAATCAATACCTCAGAGGTTATTTTTAGAGAAGCAATTGTAGAGGATGCTGAAGTATTAGCCAACTACAGAATTGATTTTATGGATGAAGTCCTAGGGCATGAAAATCATCCTGATGTAGCTCAATTAAAAGCCGAGCTAATCAACTACTTTTCAAAATCAATAAAAGAACGCTCAATCTTAACACTACTCGCTGAATATGAGCATAAAATTATTTCTACTGCAGTAATTGTCATCAGTGAAGCACCACCAAGTTATGAGAGTTTACAAAATAAAGGAAGAAGAGGCTATGTATTGAATGTATATACCTGTAAAACGTATAGAGGTCATGGCATTGCGAAAGAATTATTGGCAAAACTAATTCAATTAGCAAAGAAGGAGCAATTGGAATTTTTAAACTTACACGCTACGCAAGACGGTATAAACATCTACAAAGAGCTAGGTTTTAATGCACCAAAGTTCCCAGAATTAAAGTTAACACTCAACTAAATATACTTATCCAATACCAATCACATCTAGTAATATCAGTTATGGAAAAGACAGAGACAAAAAAGAATCCTGCATTTTTAGAATATGTCTATCAATTAAATCAAGGTACAGAACTCACTGAAGCACTCAAATCAAGCCTAAACGATATAGAAAACATTGATATCGACCAACTAAAAAGAATTGGCTTGAAAACTTACGAGAAAGATAAATGGACAATTCATACGATACTTCAACACCTAATTGACTGGGAACGCATTTGGTGCTTCAGAGCCATACTTTTTGCACGCGATGAAGGAAGTACACCAGAAGCACATGATCAAGAAATTATGGGGTCAAATTCAAATGCTGATAAACTCTCCATTGAGCATTTGATAAATGAACTGCGCATTGTGCGACAGTCTACTCTCTTGATGTTTGAATCTTTTAATAAAGATATCCTAGAAAAAAACTGTGAATTCTTCGAGTATGAAATGCCACTTTTCGCTATTGGGCTAACAATTACGGCACACCAAATACATCATTTCAATATCATAAAAGAAAGGTATCTTCCGTTGGATGTGAAATAAAGTCTATCACTCTTTGTTCTTAAAGTTTCTCTAAGAACTCATAAAATGAATGCGAGAGTCTGAAGACTCTAACTTCCTTCTATAAATCCTTAGATCGCTAGCTAAATCTAAGGATAGTTTTACTTCTTTAGTAGAAACTACTTTGAGCATATACGAATGCATGATACATTTCACGATTGTACAATTCAAACAATAGCATATTTGGAACAAAAACACAACTGAATTAGTACTTAAGTACTAGGACATAAGAAACGAGTTTACTTTTCATTCATTGTAATTCTTCCACAGTGGGTATTGTCTTTCTTATTTTGAGTGTAGTGTTCATTTCTTTGCTTGATCAAAGAAACGAAGACTGCATCCGCCCAAAAAATCAAGCCACATAAAAAACGCTTAGCCCACTAGCCTTCGCTTCTCCACTTTTGTGGCAAGCTTCCCGCAAATACGCTTAAGAGGGCTGTTTGTCCCATCGTGCGGAGCTTGGACTGATTTGCGGGGAGGATGATTGAATAGGACTTGACTTTTTTTGCTTCGTTTTTTGTGTCAAGACAAAAAATGAAGACTGCGATCAAATCAATAAAAGATTGTTCTCACTGTGAAAAATCAATTTGAGTGAAAATCGAAATTACCTGAGTTCATATGTCCACCTACTTACCCTAGGTAAAAACTGTGCTATAACACGCTACAGAATTATAAATAGTGAAGAATTTTAGAGGAATCGAACATGAGTGCTAAGATGATAGAAGAGCAATGTAATTTTGAAACAAAGAGACTATCGGTAAAGTCTTGGACTAAGCAAGTAGAAGAACTCGGTGGTATTGATATTTTCGCAGAGAAAGTAATTGAAATTCTCAGTCCAAATGTGACCAAAAATTTACCTGATGGTTGGCAAAACATCACAACTAAAAATGAGGCTCAAGAATGGATTAAAGATAGAAATGCAGAAAGTCATTTTGTTTGCATCCAACTTTTAGATACAAAAGAGCCTGTAGGCTTTATCTTTTTCTATGAATCTGACACCAATGATGTTTACTATAACTTGCGATTTGGATACCTTCTGTCTGAAAAAGTTTGGGGTAAAGGAGTAGGAACAGAATTAATTGACGGCTTAATCAATTGGTGTAAAACAGAAGGAAATATCAGATCAATTTCTGGAGGAGTAGAATGTGATAATATTGGTTCAATCAAAGTACTTGAAAAAAATGGATTTAAAGCCTCAAGCATTGACAGTCCTTCCGCAGATATTTTATTTTATGAATACCAATTTGATGTTGATTAAAAGTAGATGTCTAGGTCAGTCCTTCTTAAGGAATATTGAAGCGGACAAGCCTTCATACCCAAGAGAGTAGAAAAAACACTTATCAGTCGGGGTATTTGTTCCGAATCCTAACGTTATTTGATTTATTAACAATGTATTTATGCGCAATGAAAAATGTGTATTAACTGAATAAGCACTTTTTAATAAACTAAAAAACAGCATTTTACAATCATGCTATTTAGGTGCAATTTGTTTTTTTTCAGTCCAATTTCACTTTTTGTTTTTCAAGCTTCAGAGATCTTTATTTGTAGCATAGCAAAGCGAAAATCCTTTGCAAAAGCTGAATTTTTAATCTCTAAAATATATAAACTATGTTTAGCGCATTTAAACGAAACCTCCCGATCCGAAATTGGCTGACAGCACTTTTTGTATCGTTTTTATTTGGGCAAACAGCATTTGCTCAACAACATTTTGTCGATTCCCTTCTCAATGAGATGACCTTGGAAGAGAAAATAGGTCAGATGAATCAATATACTGGTTTTTGGGATGCAACCGGTCCTGCTCCTACCGATGGTTACGGCAAAAACAAATATGAGCATGTAAAGCAAGGTTTAGTGGGTTCGATGCTAAATGTAGTTGGAGCGGAACGTGTTCGTAAAATGCAAGAACTTGCAGTGAACGAATCAAGGTTAGGTATTCCGATGATCTTTGCCAATGATGTCATTCACGGTCATAAAACCATCACTCCTATTCCATTGGCAGAAACAGCCAGTTGGGATTTGGAAGCAATCAAACAATCGGCTAGAGTAGCTGCGATCGAGGCTTCAGCAATGGGCCTGAACTGGACATTTGCACCAATGGTAGATATTTCTAGAGATGCACGTTGGGGTAGAGTTATGGAAGGTGCTGGTGAAGATACCTATTTGGGTTCTTTGGTCGGAAAAGCAAGAATTGAAGGGTTCCAAGGCGATGACCTTTCAGCAAATAATACGATTGCGGCTTGTGCCAAGCACTTTGCAGGCTATGGCTTTGCCGAATCAGGAAAAGATTATAATACTGTGGACGTAGGAACATCTACACTTTATAATATCATCTTGCCTCCTTTTAAAGCTGCGATTGAGAGTGATGTAAAAACATTCATGAATTCATTCAATACTTTAAATGGTATCCCTGCCACAGGAAATAAATTCTTACAACGTGATATTTTGAAAGGCGAATGGGCTTACGAAGGTTTCGTTGTTTCTGATTGGGGTTCAGCAAGTGAAATGGTGAACCACGGCTATGCAAAAGACTTAAAACATGCTGCTGAATTGGCTGCTGTAGCGGGTTCGGATATGGATATGGAATCTTATGCTTATGTCAACCACTTGAAAGAATTGGTGGAAGAAGGCAAAGTAGATGTAAAGTTAATTGACGAAGCAGCTCGTAGAATTCTACTTGTCAAATATGAATTGGGCTTGTTTGAAGACCCATACAAATATTGTGATATAGAAAGAGAGAAGGAGTTACTTTACCATGCTGATCACAAAGCTGCGGCATTGGATATGGCAAAGAAGTCTATTGTATTGTTGAAAAACGAAAACAATGTTTTGCCATTAGACAAGAAACAGAAAAAGATTGCCGTAATCGGGGCATTAGCTGATGACAAACAAAGTCCGTTAGGTAACTGGATTATGGGTGCAGACCCAAATACAGCGGTATCCGTTTTAGAAGGATTGAAAAACTACTCTAAGCACATCAGTTATGCAAAAGGTGCTGAAGTATTGGCTGATAAAAACATCGGTTTTGCCAATGAATTGGTGATCAACGAAACCGATAAAAGTGGTTTCCAAGAAGCCATTGACTTAGCTAAAGAATCTGAAGTAGTGATTATGGTATTGGGTGAACATGCCAACCATAGTGGTGAAGCTAGAAGCCGTTCGAAATTAGATCTACCAGGAGTTCAGCAAGAACTATTAGAAGAAGTCTATAAAATAAACAAAAACATTGTTTTGGTACTGACAAACGGTAGACCATTGGCTATCACTTGGGCAGATGAGCACATCCCAACAATTGTAGAGGCATGGCAATTAGGCTCACAAGCAGGTAATGCCATTGCAGATGTACTGTTTGGAGGCTATAACCCTAGCGGTAAATTACCTATGACATTCCCAAGAAGTGTTGGACAAGTACCAATTTATTACAACTACTACAACACAGGTAGACCTACAAGTGATGCCATCTTCTGGGGACACTATATGGATGAATCTGTAGCTCCATTGTATCCATTCGGTTATGGCTTGAGTTATACATCTTTTGAATACGCAAACTTGAAAGTTGATGCTTCAGATGCGGCAAAGGTAAAAGTGACTGCAAGCGTGAAAAATACTGGCGAGTATGAAGGGGAAGAAGTTGTTCAACTTTACATCAGAGATAAAGTAGCTAGTGTTGTTCGTCCTGTAAAAGAGTTGAAAGGATTTGAGAAAATCACACTTAAATCAGGAGAAAGTAAAGTTGTTGAATTTGTACTAACGGCAAAAGAACTCGGTTTCTACAACAACCAAGGTGAGTTTGTGGTAGAAGCTGGTGAGTTTGATGTTATGGTAGGTACAAGTTCTGCTGAAGGTCTAAAGACTACTTTTGAATTGTCAGAAGTTACTCAATAAAAAAGTAGACGTATAAAACTAAATCCTAACCCCATCACTGTAGGAAGTGATGGGGTTTTAGCTTTTAAAGCCTTCCTCCATTCTTTGAATATCTAACAGATCAACTATTTTTGTTTGTTTTGTTTGAAAAGCATCATTAAGATAAAGCTTGATTTCATGGCTAAAGTAGTTAAGACAAATGCAATGCGCATTCTAGATCAGTTAAAAGTAACATACCTACATTTTCAGTATGAGGGAAAGGAAGAAAATGTAGACGGGACTTTAGTTTCTAGAAAGAACAACAGAGATCATACACTTGGTCATAAGACGCTAGTAACAAAGAGTACTACAAATGATCTATTTGTATTTGTCATTCCCCTAACAAAGGAATTGGATCTGAAAAAAGCAGCAAAAGCGGTCGGGCAGAAAAAAATAGAAATGCTCCCGCATAAAGATTTACTGAAATACACAGGATACATAAAAGGGGGCTGCTCTCCTATTGGTATGAAAAAGAAATATGAGACAGTAATTGAAATGAGTTCTGAAGATCGAAAAGACATTATTATCAGTGGCGGAAAAAGAGGGCATATCATAGAAATGTCTATTGAGAATCTGCTCTCAGTTATTGATGGCAAATTAGCCGATGTGTGTAAGTAATTACACTATTGAATTTAGCCAATGAGCCAGACCGCGTTCTTAGCTTTTCACTAAGAATACTACACTTCTTGTAGAATTAAATGTCGTTCTTCCGTATATATCTCTATACCTGCTGTATTCGCTTTAATACTATTACACGACTCCTTCCACAGTAGAAAATCATTTCAGTCTACGGTAAGCTTCTCTTATATCTTGGCATCTTTTTTAACTAAGCCTATTGATTAGTCTTTGATTATAAGTATCTTCATAAGCTATATATTAATTATGATATGCTAGAAACGGTTTCACCACCCAATAATTTTTTAGCTACATATGAAATCCAACATACTTTTTAGCTATTAAGCTTAGAAAACTCAGACTTATTGATTCTAAATATATTTTGAATACATCATCATTTTTTCAAATTAAATAAATCATTGTTATGGAAAATCAACCTACTGATGTTAGCGGTAGCCACATCTCAAACGGAACGTATTCACTCCAATGCTATCAATTTGGGTATTACATTGGGTGTGTAGATAATAAACTCCAAGGCTTTGCGAATACGCCGACTCCAGATCAACAAATTGTATTAAGCCTTGCTTCACAAACCCCAAGTAATGGATATTGGTGGTACATGGTTAAAAACGCTGAAGGTCTATACTTACAGCCCGATTTAACTTTCTCAATGGAAAGACAACGTAGCTGGGGATTCTCCTTCTTACTAGATGATCCATGGGTTGTTGCGATGGCTGTATCAATTCAGGGTACTATGACTACGCTTGATATGAACGAAGCTTATCAACTTGGTTTTCATTTACCGAGTGATAAATCTGGGGTTTCACAAACTATTGGTATCATTAAATAAGACACTTCCTAAAGTTGTGTTTATTGTTTGAATAAAAAAGCCTGTCTATACACACGTAACTGTGATAGACAGGCTTAATTGTTTTGTAGAGTACCTATGAATTAAATCCCTAATCTACTTAAGGTACTAATAAGTAGGTGGACATATAATTTCTAGATGAAAATTTACTGTTCTTAGAGTTGCTCTAAGAACTTATAAATGGATACAGAGGCGGACGCAGTTCTTCAGACTCTACATTTTAGCAGATTTTGGAGTCTAAAGAACTGCGTCCGCCTCTTTCATTCATAGATAAATCCTTAGATGTTGCACTCGCTAGCTTCGCAAATTATAAGGATAGTATTACCCGTTTTCTTTTGTCCATCTACTTCCTTCTCAAGGAAAAGAAAAAGTGGCTCTACTAATTCACATCCCCCTTTAAATCGTTTGGAACTACTTTTATATCTAAACCTTTCTCCCATTGTTTTTCTGAAGCATTATAGTATAAATATGCAGCATTTGCAGGCCCATTAAAGTCTCCGACAAACTCCGATTTTAAGGCAAAACTTAACTGCTTCGTTTCCTTCTTATTCATTTCTATAAAATAGAGGAATAAGTAATGGTCTTTAATTTCATAGAAGTCGAAAAGGCTCTGCTCTTGCATTTCTTTTAACTGCCACGTTTGTAAAGAAAGCCCCGATGGAATACCAATCTTTACCATAGTCATAGGCTGTGCTTCATTTTTCTCATTTTTCAGCTCAACATTCAAGAGTACAGTTTCTCCAAGGCGTACAAGCTCCTTTTCTAAATTGAGCTTAAATGACACTGGACAGTTTTTACTAGAAACTGGCCTGTAAGTATGATAATCGACAGCGATATGATACGGAATAGCATCCGATGAATAAGCGATACCAATCTTATTATCTACGGAAGCCAAGAGCCCCCCAAAATTCGTTGATTGAAGGATATTATTCAGTCCTGTTTTACGAAGCAGTTCTGATTCATTTCCATTGACTGTAAATTCAAAATCCCCTAGCTGAGCAGGCTCTGGATTTCTTTTTTGGTATTGCACCAAGGTTTTCAGAACCTGTACTGTAGCTGTCGTACTACCAAAACCATAGGGACTACGCATACTCAAAAGATAATTAATTCCATCTGAAAGTAACTTGTGGTCGGTGTATTTATTTAGCATCATAGCTTGAAGCATATAGGCGACTATTTCCGTATTTTGATACTCAAGATAACAACCAAACACACTCTCTTTTCCATTTATGCTTTCCCATCCCATTTTTCTCGCTCTAAAAAAGACTTGATTCTCAATTTCTTTAGCTCTAGCATCGTTAGCATACATCAATACATTCCAAGCTAAAGCTTTTAAGTAGTTATCTTTTGAGGTTATTGCATTTTCATAGACTTTATCTATCTCTAATGCTAAGTCCTTCTGACCTGTACTTACCAAAGCTAAAGTAATATATGCCTCTGCAAATGCCGTGTTTTGGCCGTAGTAACCATAGCCTTTTGTATACCCTCCTTTTCCATCTCTTTGAGAAAGTAAAAATGAACGTGTTCGTTCGATCATATCGGAATCTACATCAGGATAGACTTCTTTCATATCAGTAAACTCCATCAAGCCTAATGCACTTAACCTCATATTGGCTGGTCCTTTACCAAACCAATCAAAACCTCTACCGTCTACTTCAAAACCGATCAAACGTTGATACCCCTTTTCAATCAGATCTCTAGCTCTTTTCTTAACCGTTAAAGCTATATCATTTCGATCTTGCAAAAAGGAAAGCACTAACAGGTTTGGGTAAGTAATTGCAGATGTCTGTTCAAAACAGCCATAAGGCTCTCTGATTAATTCACCAATTCCATGCATTAACGTACCGACCATATCGGGGTAAGCTTTTACATAAGCCCGAATAGAATTAGGAACTACATCTTTGCCTAAGTCGAAATGATACTCTTGAAGCTTGTGTTTACCTGAAATCGATAACTGTGTTAAATACCCTCTTGGTAAGATTTTAAAAGTTTGCGATTGTTGATCTTCAAAACTACCCCCTTTTATTTGCAAATCTAATTGCCCGAATTGACCATCGTATTTAGCTTCAAATGCTAGTGTTACCGTCTGGGTTTCTCCAGATTTGATAAATACTTTTTGAGGCATCTCAAATTTTTTAGTCAAGTTAGAAGACAAAGAATCTTTCAAAAAGACTTCTAAATCTTGATCTCCATTATTTTGAATAATGAGCGGGAGATTCATGATATCTCCATCTACCATATACGCCGGTGACTTATAACTGATTGCTAAAGGAGCCTCAGTATATATATGCGTCTCTCCCTTTCCAAGAAGACCGTAACCATTGTGTCCTTGCGCGAGCACTTGGAAAGAGGTAATTTCTGAAGAAGTTGGAAACTCTACCTTAGCCACTCCTTGATCATTTGTTTTCAATCTCGGATTCCAGTAAATCGTTTCTCTAAAGTCCGTTCGCTTCAAGGCTTTTTTCTTGTACTTTGGCACATAAAATTCCCTCGCTTTATAAAGAAGACCTGCTTGACCAAATATTGACTTCCTCGAGTTTATCAATTCCAAATATGGCATTCTTTTATCTTTATACTCGCTTTCTTTGGGTGAAGAAGCTAGTTTAAAATTTATAGGAATGATTATACGCTGACGTACCTTTCTCCCACGTTGAGTTGCCGGTTTCCATTTTACAGTGCTATTTGAGATTGCTCTTATAGCTTCCTCATCACAACCTACACCAATACCTCGTACGACCTTAATATCTTCTAACTTTCCTGATTTTGAAACAACAAATTGGACATATACTTTACCTTCAATTTCCATCATTTTAGCCGCATAAGGATAGGATATCGACTTCGAAATTGATCCCAAAAAATTACTCATCCCGCCCTCAGGAGCTGCAACAGCTTCTACAATTTCGAATATATCATCAACCACTTCTTCATCCTCAGAAACATCCATAAAACTCTCCACCGATTCCTGATATTCAATTGCTAGATCAGCTTCATCAGGTTGAGATGTTGGTAAAAAAACTTGATCATATAAAATGAATGTTTGTTCTTCTTCCTCAGGAACTGCATCTACATCGTGTTCAGCAACTATTGAAAAAATATCGGGTATTTCTTCAACAATAGGCAATTCTATTAATTCTGATTGCTGCCGTTTTGGTATCTTTTTTAAGGCATGTACTTGAATTTTTGACAGATCATCGATACGATCTAAGGATACAGTAATAGAATTATAGTTCTGCGCTGAAATCGTTAGTTTTACTCCCTCAAGGTCATCAAATAAGGGTAACTCATAAGTACCTTTTTCACCATATTTATGACCAATATAAGATTCATTTACATAAGCATGTTCAATAGGTTTTCCAGTATCCTGATCAATCACTTTCCCCTTTAAATACTTCCCTGTGTATGCTCTATCAGTGTAAAACCTTAAAAAACCTGTGGTCGGTAATGGTGTTTTTAACGAATCCGCTAAACGAATATACTTAGGACTACTTAGGTCAATATTCTCAATTACGAATATACCATCCTTATCTGTTTTCACTTCTCTGTCTAGTTCAGGAATATATAAGCGGGTATGTTTATAGAGTTTCTCTGTTCTGTAATCGAGTAATCGCCCCTTCACGATTGATTTTTCTTTCTTTAATTTCTTCTGAGCATCCCATTTCGTGGCCCAAGCATTTGCATACTTCGTCCAAGCTTGAGTCATCATTAAATAATCTAGTGCTTGATCAGCTTTTTCTTCTTTAGGCTCAAAATAGAAATTGGGTTCATGTATATCTCCTTTAAGTTCTGAAGTGAGGAACATGGTCGAAATTAAATCAGCTGATCGATCATCTGCCAAACTTAATACTTTATCGTTGACCACTGCTAGCGACAAAAATGCAGCTATATTTCCTCCATTTTGATCACTGGTCTCCACAAGCAACTCTACCTTTTCATGCGGTAAATATTTCTCTTTTGAGCTTGTTATATTGATTGCTAACTGAGAAGCTTTGTTGATAAATAGAGAGCGTTCAGCAAGTATCATTTTTTGCTCTTGAAGATGTAAGCCGAGTGTTAAAATCCCCATAGGAAAACCTGAAAAATCTAATGAAAATTCATTATTCCCTTCTTTCAGCGAATAACAAAATTGATCTACTTCCTCTCCTCCCATTTTAGCATTCAAGACAACCTTCGTTGCATAGGGTGCATTAATTCTGACCTTCGTACCTTGATCTAAAGGAAAGACATTAAGGATAAATGCTTTTTGCTCTACCTCAGGTAAAGCAATGCGATCTATTTCCAATTTAGGTTCGGTGATTAGGGCAAAATATGGCTCTTGTGCAGGCTTAATTTCAAAAGCTCCCATACCATCATGAAAACTTTCAAAGTCACAAATATGCTGTCCTTCTTCATTGACAATTTCCCCTTTTACATATACTGGCTCTCCTTTCGTATCAATCGCTTTGAAACCCATTCGTGTACGAATACCCTCTGCCCAATGTCCACCTTCAGGTAAAAATTGCAGATCAATCTCATTCGTATTCAAAATTGGAACCTTACAAAGCAAACCTTCAATTGTTCCCTCATGAGGAATCTGAATACTTAAAAATATATCATCTGTGGTCAGTTCATTAGGCAAAGAAAATGAGAGCAAGGCTCTTCCCTCTCTATTTGTTTTTACACTTCCTGTATTAACTACTCCATCATTGACTTTTACTGTATAAGTGAGGTTTCTGTAGGCTATTGAACGATCTTTCAAATCTTTCAGGTCAAGTGTTGCTTGTACCTCGGCCCCTGCTCCATATCCTTTTTTATGAAAATCTAGCTTACTAAGCAAACGAGGTTTTACGATAGCTTGTACCTGAATCTTTTTTTCATAGACACATGCCTCTCCAAAGTTCTGCATCCATTTCGTATAGGCCTTTAGGGTATAAATACCTCCAGACATACTACTTGAGAAATGATAATCTCCAGCACCTTGACCATCGACACAAACTAAAGTTAGCGATTCTACAAGATCTCCCTTAGGGCTAATCACATCTACATAAACAATGTCACTTGACTCTTGAATAGTATGCGTACTCCCTCCTAGCAAAAAAGCACTAAACCAAAGGGTTTCCCCCGGTTTATAAACAGGTTTATCTGTCTGTATATAGATTTTATCTGGTACCTGATTTTCTTGTGCTAAAATCAGATGCTGAATGAGTATAACATTAAAAAGTATCAGTAATAAACTTTTCATAAAAAATTGCTTCGATCAATAATCGTTTGTCTGTTATTAACAATATACAAATTGTTCAAGCTTAAAAAATTATTGGGCTACAATTTCACTGAAAACGGTTTGTCATTAATCAGAAAAATGATGGGAGTGAAAATGATAATCAAAGAAGGATTAAGATGAAAACATATAAAAAGAAACCACCAGTCTTGGTTGACTGATGGTTAAGTACTAGGACATATATTTTCGAAGTAAAACTTTACTGTTCTTAGAATTACTCTAAGAACTCATAAATGAAGTAGAGAGCCTTCAGACTCGAAAAATCTGCTAAAATGTCAAGTCTGAAGAATTGCATCCGACTCTCTCGTCATTTGCATTTTGTAGAGACAAGGCATGCCTTGTCTCTACGCTATGAATAGCTTTGTAATACCCTTAGGATTACCTAGAAATTAATATTTTCTGTATTTCAGTTTGACCATCGGCATTGACAATCTGATAGAAATATAGACCTGGAGATAAGGCGGAAACATTGAGTTTATAATCCGACTCGATGCTTATCAACTTATCAAGAATCACCTCATTGTTGCCATTATAGATGATAAGTCGTGCTGTTTCTTGACTTGCCCCTTTAGTAAATGTAAAGGTTAATTCTTCACTTACTGGCGTTGGTGAATGACGCACACTCAAGACATTACTCACAGACTGTTTTTCCATGAATATATCATCACCTATTCCGACTGTTTTACAAGGGAATATGGTTTCGGTACTACAGTATTTCTCATCACAGATCACATCTCCGTTTGCATCTTCTACATAGATAAGCAAGCAAACTTCGATCTCCTCTTTCTTACTACCCCCCACATAAGTTGCCGTAGTTCCTGTTTGTACAGGGCCTAATTGGTTTCCATTCATATCAAAGAAATACCACTCATACTGCTGCGATGGACAATTTGTTCCTTCATTCCATCCATTGAATACATATTCGCAGTCCACCGTCACAAAATCAAGACTCCATTTTGGTGCCAGATCACAAGCTCCTTCGCATGGAATATCACAAGAACATTGTTTCACCGATGCTTTTGAAGATTCGCCATTTGCACAAACCGCTACAACATACCAAGAAAAACAGTCATAATCGGTCACGAGCAATTGTGACTGTGTTGTCTGAATTGGCACTAAAGACTGCGCTGGTAAACCTTCTCTACAACACTCCTTGTCATTTAGGGTAATGTAAACTTCGTAATACTGTGCATTACTCACACTTGCCCATGAAAGCTGATGTCCTTCCTTCGTTCCCTCACAACTCAAATCTAGTGGAGGAAGAATTTCATTACAACAATCATAGTAGAAGGTATCCACACTCACACAGAGTGTTTCATTGTCTGTGATCTTTACCCAAATGGTATCATTGACATATACTTGTTCTGAGTTTCCATTTCCACTACCTAAGAAGCTTCCTCCCCATTGGAAGGTATAATCTGAAGATGAAAGTGGCCCTTGATCGCTATTTACCTGAACAAGAAGTGGAACACTTGGGTCTTCACATGGGTCACAGCTTGTACAGAATGTTTCTATTCTTGGGTTCAACTCGCTATCATCGCAACATTGGATATAAAGTGAATCAGAAAAGACGCAAGAGCTGTCTGCATTGGCAACGAATATAGAAAGTGGTTCATTGGCTATTGCATAGCCTGGGTTGATATTTACACCTACATTATTGCTCCAACTTACAGTAAAATCACCCGTACTGATAAGTTGAACAGGAGATGTACAAGTATCTACCACAAAAACAGGAATCTCTTCCTCTGGATAGTCACAAACATTACAAGGAACATCTGCTGTACTCTTTAGCTTATATTTTGCCGCTATCTTTTCTCGGTAAGCATTCACCTCTGCCAAAATCGCTTCATTGTTGTATTTTTTGTTATCCGTTTGGAACAAATCCCAGTATTCACAACAATTCAAGGTCGTAAAACATGGACAAGCTACCGTATCACAAGCAATCGTCGTGATCTCAATCGTATCTGCTAAAGCACAACCTTCATCTCTTGCAAAAGCATACTCGAAGAAGTATGTCCCCACTTGAGGGAAAGACAAAATGTCTAAGTCTTGTTGGTTGGTTGGCCCACTGAAGGTGACAGGAGCAGGGCCACCCACTTGTGTCCAAGTCATATCTACCGCAGGATTTACATTCCCCAAGCCATCTATTGGTGTACTTCCTTCTAGCGGATAAATATCGGTTATACAGACTCCCACAGTATCTCTCCCCGCACTTGGCATTTGGATATTTGCCACATTTACTACCCATTTCATGGTATCATTACACGCTGAATTTGAACTTAGGGTAAAAATGTAACGACCTTCTGCATCAAAACTCAGATTTGATGAGACATAATATGAATTCCCTTCGATTATTTGTGTTGCAGCACTCGGTACAGAATCGGCTACCATATTCACGCCATGAAAACCCGTAGGATTTGTAATATAATCTTGTGCTCTATAAAACTGCCCAGGACTCTGACAGAAAATATTGAGCGTGTCCGTATCATTTTCAAACGTTCCAAACCTACTCCAATTTTCTCTATACATCGATAGACACTGAATACTATCGATTCCATCAAAGCAACTATTTACAGTCTCAGTAGCTAAAAACTGGAAAAAGTTTCTTGTGGTATCCGTGATCACTGCAGTAGCATTAGCTGTCCCATTATTGATAATGATCGCTCCTGCGGTTGATGTCCAAATGGCAGAAGGGTCTAGGTCAGACTGAAGAGGAATCGAATCTGGAAATTCGCAAACACTATTCGTCACAAAAGTATTTGTAATGCTATCTGCAAAACACAAATCAATGTTTAGGGTATCGCTCCCCCCTACACAAGGACCATTACTGTTTACCGTATAAATTAAATCATAATTACCTGATTGGGTAAATAATATGACATTGGATCGAGAACCTTGACTACCTAGATTTGGGGTTGGCACACCCGGCGTATTTGAGGTCACTTGCCATGAAACCAATGAAGAACAGTCTACCAAGGAGCCATATACTTGCACGGTATCTCCACAGACAGATATATGATCTTGATTCATGACAGGGATACCTCCTACATTGATAATGTTTGCTTCATCTTGAAGAAAGTGAGTCACGACAACTGTATCTGTAGTGGTACAACCGCCATTGGAAATACTGTAAAGATAGGTTATCTCACTACACCCCCCATATCCTGAATTTAGAGCATTTAGCGTATCTCCATCTTGAATAAATTGATGTTGATTGGGCTGGCTCACCACACTCCAAACTCCTGTTTCGTTACTTCCCGGACTTGACCCTATCAGTTGAAGTGCTCTACAAGCATCAATGCTATCTCCTACAATGTTATTGGACATATCAAAAATGGTCGCGACACTTGCAGGTGGAGTAATCGTGATCACAACTTGGTCTGTAATCAGCATTCCGGTGTTCAGACATGTTGCCGAGAGTTCGAAGGTATGTGGCCCAACTGGGAAGTTTCCTGCGGTAGCCACAACAGTAGGCGAAAGGACATTCGGGTCTAAAATCGACATTCCAGAAGATGAACCAACGACTGTCCATTGAATACTTGTCGTATCCACTTGTGCACTGATATTTCCGACTAGGTTGAATTCGTCTAAGTCTAGACAATAAAATTGATCTCCGCCAGCGTTGAGATTACACGCTTGGGCATAGCTCACACTCTCCTTAGATCCGATGCCAATGAGGAAAAAAGTGCATAGGATTCCAAGGACATACTTTTTAAAAGTTGTCATTTTGGGTTTAAAAATTTAAATAAATAATAGAAGTTATGATGAAAAATTTACTGTGCTTGAGTCTAAAATATGATTAGGTAAATAATGAGTTTTGAGTTAAGTAGTATTAGATGTCATACTGTTTAAAGCATTGCAATTTTGTAGCTAATTCTCTAAAAAAGCAAACCTAATCTTTAAAAAAAATTAAGGCTAAGGAAGGTATTTAAAATACAATCCCTAGAAAGGGGGATATACAAATTGAACACTCGCTTTCAACTTAAAAAACATACAATTCCATCTCAGAATGAGAATATTGGCTTTTTCAGTTATTAAAGCACTAGATTTATTTTTTCATAAAGACAGACCAATTTCATTCAAACTAAATGAATTTACACAATTAGATATTAAGTCTTTTTTTAGCTACAAGATTCTACTACATTTAAAGAAAAGAACAGATATATGCTAGACCTCAATGCTACTTTCGAATTTGTAAATGCTTTTGTGCTGATTGGCTGGATTCTATTACTATTTTTCCCAAAATGGAAATGGACAAATCGTTTGGTCATCGGTTTTGTCGTGCTTGTATTAGGTGTTTTTTATGCATCAATTGTCTTTTCAGCCCTTAGTGTCGAAGACTTTTCATCCTTCAGTACACTCGATGGACTAATGACACTCTTTGCCGATAAGAAAGGAGTGCTAGCAGGTTGGATTCATTATTTAGCCTTTGACCTTCTTGTAGGAATGCTTATCCTTCATTTATCTCAAAAAGCAAAACTGAATCATTTTCTTGTTGTTCCCTGCCTGCTCTTTACGTTTATGATCGGGCCTGTAGGTGTTCTATTGTTTCTTACTTTGAGAAGTATCAATACCAAATCATATTTTATAGACCTCGATTAATCCATTTACCAAGCTGGTTAGAACAAAGAAAAAATAGACTGCCCTTGCAAAGCTTGCCAAAAGCTGAAAGAGACAAGAGCAAAGTACACCATAGCGAAGCTTATGATAAAAGGTGCTTTCCGGAATACATAATACCCAAGAAATGGAAAGAGTTGTAAGGCATGCATACCCAAAAAATGTGCAACTCTCAAATCTCCGTATTGCGTACTCCAGTTTAAAATAGGCAAACCTTCACTACCATCTGGATGACCAATGGTATGTGTCAGCTTTTGAGCCATAATACCGCCTTCAAATGCGAAAATAACAAAGGTGATAATCCCCAATCTGATGCCCCACAAGTAGGCAATAGGCATATTTTTAGTAGGCTTCGTAAAAAATAAAATCCCGATGTATGCCGTCCATAAAGTGAGGATAGTGATCAGAATACCCATCAGCCCGAACATCATACTGTAAAAAGCGGATGAAGTATTGAAATGAGAAAGCTCCCCTTTTGAAGCTTGGATAGCGATATAAATCGTTTCAAACAAGAGTACAAATACCAGTACCCATGAATAGGAAGAAACCGACCTTTTACTTATCGATAGATCATAAATATACCATGCCATTGTCCAAGCAAAAATTGCCGAAGAAATGAAAAACTTAAAAGGCTTAATCCATGCATTGATACCAAAAACAGTTCTATCTGTAAAAAGGATAAATAAGATCGAAATGAGTGCTCCAACGCAACAGAAACATCCGAAATAGAACAATATTTTATTGCGGTTTTTTAATGCATTTAGGAAGGGATACATAAGTAGGCTAATGAGGTATAAATGTTCCTATTAAAAGTCCATCGCTAATTAATCAATCAGATGGAAAAATACTCTTCAATAGTTCACGAATTCCATCATGAATTATCCGTTTACAAAAAGATGCTAGAACTCTCCTATTCCTTTTTCCATTCTGTAAGCTGAAAAGAAAAAGCTCAAACTAGTAAATAACCTGAATTATGAGTGTATTCTTTTAGTCCCCCATTCGTCCGCAAATGTTTTGCTAATGATTGAATGTGGCACAGGATATGCCAACACTTTGACAAAAAACTAATCTAAGCTAATCTGCTTAATAGCCAAAACCACTCTATCTAACTATAAAGATAAAGTGGTTTTGATTTTCTATTGCTTCTGATAGAACTTTCGTTTTCATGTTGGCACTGCGTCCGCACTAAAAGTGCAGCTCCCGTGCATCCTGATAAATATCAGGATATTAGTTTTTAATTATTTGAGGAGGACGAACGGGGGAAAACCTGCCACAAGAGGGATCATTCAGTCTATATTCGATGCCAATGATTTAAATTTAATAGTACATTTTTAAAGTGATTTAATCCATATGGTAGATTTAAAATTTGATTAATAGTGTAATCGTCCTTATAATCTGTGTACTTTCCGCCTTTTAAGTCAGGCCTTGTCCAATACAGTGAATTAAACCATTCATTAATTGTTAAATTATATTTATCAAAAAAATGATTCCCTGCCATAAAAGCTATAAATTTTCTTGTCTCATCATCTAGGCGATCATCCTTTCTTAATATTTGAAAGAATATGTTTTGCTTCTTAAAATCATGTTTATCCTTTGAAGAATAGCCAAAGTTCTTTATCATTTCACAATATCTACCACTATCAAAAGCTGGTATCACAAAATTATCCATCCATTTTTGCCATTCCTGAAGAGTGGGTTTATCTATATTTCTATGGTATTTTACCAAAAAATCCTTCAACGGTAAATTTGAAAGATCATATAGATGTTTTTGCCATGTTCCATCTGTATACTTTTTATATTCGGCATATCTTTTCATTATTTCTCGACTCTTCTAGGTTCAATATTTTGTAAGATGCCATCAATATAGTCCTGTTCAAATAAAATTATATTTTCATAATCTTTATTCCCTCTGGCTCCCTTAACAATTAAACCATTATATCCTTTTATTCTAGCCCAATCTGCTATTTCATTAGTAAACTGATACATTTCTATTTTCATTTCCCCCCATTCGTCCGCAAATATTTTGCGGATGCTCGAATGCGGCACTTTTAGTGCGGACGCAGTACCAACACTTTAACTAAAAACTAATCTAAGCTAACCTGCTTAATAGCCAAAACCACTCTATCTAACTATAAAGATAAAGTGGTTTTGATTTTCTATTGTTGATAGAACTTTCGTTTTCATGTTGGCACTTCGTCCGTACTAAAAGTACCGCTCTCGTGCATCCTGATAAATATCAGGACGAAATATGTTTTCCAAATGCAAATGAGTCAGTTTTTTTTTACATTCTTTATTCTCATGAAACCAACTATAAGCTTTGATTTCTTACTATTTTTTTATTTAATTCCAGAATAATCAATTCAAAGCATAATAACGATACACATGAAAACTAATCAACAAAACTTTTTTTGGAAATTTCTAGCGATCTCACAAACACTCGTTTTACTCTATTTCATCTTTACTGGTTTTAAACCAGATACCCTGAATCCTAAATTTGAGGAAATTACAGTAGAACGTATCAATGTAGTTGAGAAAGATGGGCTGCTTAAAATGGTCATCAGTAATGCAGAAAGACAGCACCCCGGTATGATAGATGGAAAAGTATTGTTTGAACGTTCTCGTCCTGCAGGTATGATTTTCTTTAATGAAGAACAAGATGAAGTAGGAGGACTTATCTTTGGAGGTAACAAAGAACAAGGTTCAAACTTTGCCCTTTCTATTGATGAATACAAAAATGACCAGATCATGCAAATGAGTCATTATACAAATGGTAAAGGTCAGACAAGTCATGGTATTAAACTTTGGGATAAAGACAAAAATTTCAATCTACCTCGTCTTCTTCATTGCTTAGATTCACTTACAAAATTGGGAATGAGTCAACAGAAAGCCTTTGTTGAAATGGAAAAACTGAATGGAGGGCCTATCAGTTCTGTCCGTATGTTTGTAGGAAAAAAATATAATAAAAGCACTGGGTTGTTTATTCGAGATGAATTAGGGAATGAAAGAATCCGTATTTATGTCGATGAAAAAAATCAGCCACAAATGGAATTCTTAGATGAGGAAGGTAAAGTATTGAAAAACCTCAATACTGAACTATAGTTCAGATTTTTAGACTGTAACACCCTAGGAGTATTCAAGAGAGTGTATCTCCTATTCGTCCGCAAATGTTTTTCAGATGCTCGAATGTGGTACATCCTGTGCCAACACTTTAACAAAAAGCTAATCTGCTTAATAGCCAAAACCACTCTATCTAACGACCAAGATAAAGTGGTTTTGATTTTCTATTGCTTCTGATAGAACTTTCTGCTTCCATTTTCGCACTGCGTCCGCGCTACAAGCGCACCGTTCTTGCATCCTGATAAATATCAGGACGAAATGTGTTTTCCAAGTGTAAATGAGTCGGGGGGGGATAAAATAAAAACTGTTTGATAAGTTAGCAGAGCGATCTTCAAACTATTAAATGAGGGCAAGAGTCTTAAGACTCGAAAATTGTACATAAAATCGAGTATGAGGTACTGCGTCCGCCTCTTTCATTCATCAATAAACCTTAGATGTTGCACTCGCTAACTTCGTAAATTCTAAGAATAGTTTTACTCATTTTCTTATGTTCTAGACTCACGTTAAAGATAAAAAGAAAAAACTCAAACTAGTAATAACACTAGCTTGAGCCTTTCATATTCTTCTTTTTCAAGTTTTACACTTGATAGTTTTTCTTATTCGATGATTAAGATTGTGGCAGATGTGCCCTCTACATTGATTGTTCCTTTTTTTAGATCATAAGACTCATTGGTCAGAGCATTTATTGCTTTAGTTGCTCCTTCCAACAGTTCTTGGTAATGAGAAAGCTCAACGCTAGTCAAGTCTTTATTTTTATTGAAAATTGACATGATTTTCTTTTTCTCATCAAATCTGAAAAGTACATAAACTTCATCTCTCGGAACATAATGTTTTAGCTGACCAGTTTGTAGTGCAGGATTATCAGTTCTGAAATGATTCAACTTTTTGACTAAATCTTTGACTTCTTTTTGCTCTTTTGTTAAGCCTTTTTCCGTGAATACATTTACAGAATCGCTTTTCCAACCACCCGGCATGTCTGTACGGATTAGTGAATGATCGTCTGGAATTTCTGTATTATTTATCAAGATTTCTGTACCATAATAGATTTGAGGAATCCCTCTGGTTACGTACAGATAAATTAATCCCATTTTAAATAAATCGAGGTTCTCATTTACTTGGTTGTAGAAACGGGCGATGTCATGATTGTCAATCATCGTGACCAAATTGTAAGGGTCTGGGTAAAGAAAATCATAGGCTAAGGTTTCGTACAAACTGTTGAAGGTATCTGAATATGGTTTTTTCTCTAAATTCAGAGCGGTTTCCAGTGCTTTTTGGAGAGGAAAATCTATTAATGACGGAAGGCATGATTCATACCCATTCTCATTTATCTTTCCTTTTTGCCATCTAGAAACAATAGCGGGTTGATCTATCCATTCTTCGCCCACAATATTGAAGTTTGGATATTCGGCCATGATACGACATGACCACTCTGCCATAAAATCAGGATCTGGGTAAGTGTAAGTATCTTGTCTTATTCCTCCCAAATTGGCATACTCTACCCACCAAATTGAATTCTGAATCAGGTAATTTGCCATCAATGGATTTCTCTGATTTAGGTCGGGCATAATAGTATCAAACCAACCGTCAGAATAGGCTTCTTTATCCGTATTTGTGGCGTATGGGTCTGGAATCGTGAATTTCTTATGGCTCGTGAAAGTTTTCTTTTCCTCACTTTGGTAATGGTACCAATCATTTGTTGGTTCGTCGCCTGTCCACCAATGGAAAAGACCATTATGGTTTTCAATCATATCCATAATGATTTTGATTCCTTTCTTATTGGCCTCTTCCGTGAGTCTTAAATAGTCATTGTTTGTGCCAAATCGGGGATCGATTTTGTAATAATCTGTAGTGGCATAGCCATGATAGGAATATTTTTCCATGTCATTTTCAAGTAACGGATTTACCCAAATAGCTGTAAATCCCATGTCCTTGATGTAATCTAGGTGATCTATGATGCCTTTTATATCTCCGCCATGTCTCCCGTTTTTGTCGGAGCGATCAGCAGCTTCACGCATTCCTTTTACAGTATCGTTTGAGGGATCTCCATTGGCAAAACGGTCTGGAGTAATAAGGTAGATGATATCTTTATTGCAAAATCCTTCTCGTTCAGCAGAGCCTTTTCGTCGTTGTTTTAGCTCATATTTGTAGGTAAAAACGAGTTTACCATCAATCTTAAATTCGATAGGAAAACTTCCTGCTTTTGCTTCTGGTGAAATATTAAGATTAATGAAAAGGTAGTTCGGATTTTCGACCTTTATCACTTGCTCAAGTGTAACACCTTTGTAAGAAACCGAAGGATTCAAATCTCCAATTTTATCGCCATGAATCATTAATTGTAGATTTGGATTGTGCATTCCTACCCACCAAAAAGTAGGTTCTATACGATCAATAATATCTTGGGCATTAGCAGTATTTGACATTAAAAATGTCAAGGCTAAAAGAGGAATTAGGATAATTTTATTCAAACTTCTCATTTAAACAGTAATGGTTTAAGCTATACTCTTCAAACAAAATTGTATAGCTATTTTTTCATGGATAAATGAAAAGTGCAGTAGCTTCTTTAAGGAGTAAAATTATACCAATTCGTTTGTATTTAACTAAAAGTAAATTTCGTTAGTGAATGATTAAATCCAGCACATCCTGTACCAATATCTTAACAAAAACCTAAGCTACTCTATTGAAAGAGAAAAACACTTCATCTAAACGGTAAGATAAAGTGGTTTTGATTTTCTATTGCTGCTGATAGAACTTTCGTTTTTCATGTTGGCACTACAAGTGCCGCACTCGTGCATCCTGATAAATATCAGGACGAAATTTGTTTTTAATCATTTGAGGACGATCGGGGGGTAAAATTATACCAATTCGTTTGTATTTAACTAAAAGTAAATTTTGTCAGTGAATGATTAAATCCAGCACATCCTGCACCAATACCTTAACAAAAACCTAAGCTACCCCCATTCGTCCGCAAATGTTTTGCGGATGCTCGAATGCGGCACTTTCAGTGCCAAAACTTAAACTAAATTCAGCTTAAGCAAGCTATCTAGAAAGATTAGCTACATTGACAAGACCTTGTTTTCCAGCATAATCTCTAGCACTGCTATACCTATACTCTGCTACATTGTCCACTAAGCCTGCCCGAACTGGATTATTGTGTATGTAATCAATACTTTTCCATAGTTGATTTCCCATACAAACTGCGTGATTTGAGTCTTGCCATAGCTTATAATGGCTTGTTCGTCTTGTCTTTTTTGCTTCATAAGCAAATGCATCTAGCAACCATTCTCTTCTACTTTCTGGTATATCTTTGATTCTTTTAATCAATTCTTTTGAAGTGTGTCGTTTGAAATCCCGCAAGACATCAGAGAACTGAAAAGGCGCACTGACACTCAATACCAAATGCAAATGATTGCTCATAATCACCCAAGCATGGACATTTAATCCTTTATGTGCTGTGCAATAGTTTAAAGAATCCACTACTACATCTCGGTATTCTTGCCGACTAAAAAGATCAATCCATCTTACGATAGTTGGTGTGATAAAATAAGTAGCTTGTTGGTCATATATTCTGTACCGATCTCCTGACATTGTTCTTGGGTTTAGTTTACAATATAACAAAACCACTTCATCTAAACTGTAAGATAAAGTGGTTTTGATTTTCTATTGTTGCTGATAGAACTTTTTGCTTCCATTTTTGGCACTACAAGTGCCGCTCTCGTGCATCCTGATAAATATCAGGACGAGATTTATTTTTAATCATTTGAGGACGAGTGGAGGGGGATTACTCAAAAAGATGCCCGTAAAGGTTATTTTCACTCAAGTATTTACGAACCTCGTGCAAATAATTTAGACTCTTCTCTGAGGTTATTTCTAGCGGCTCATCAAATTGTTGTATATCCAAATGCCCTTCTTCCAACTCTTTGATACTATAAAACGGACAACCTAATAATTGCTCTTTCGTATTATATTTTTCATAAATTGATGGCGGGGTGATGCAATGCCAAAAGAAAGTTTGATTCATAAATGGATCACTATAGCATTTATATTTTCTTAGATCATGTTCTCTAAAAAATCGTTTATGATTTCCAACATCTACATAACATACATAACCTGCTTTATTGGGTAGGCTTTGATAAAGTTTAGTAAAAAAATCATCGTATTCACGGAAATGTGCAGAAGTAAGGTCTTCCTGTAAATTGTAAAAGGTAATTCTAGTAATCCCCTTTTCAATAAACCCTATACCTAAACCTTTTGTTATTTCTATTTCATTTACTTTTTCAGCTAATTCATCAAAAAAATTTAACGTAGAACCTTCTAGCTTATACTTTTCCAAATAAAAAGTATTTGCTTCACTTATTACATTAAACTTAATAAAGTTTAAATCAATAGATGATTTATAATCACAACCTTTAATATCTTTCCATTCCCCTTCTGAATGAATTTTATCAAAGCTATTTAGTATTTGTTCAATATGATACTTCTCTAGATCAAATACATCAAAAGAAATATAAATATTATTCATAACCCTCCACTGTAATTATTTTTTTTACTGTATTATCTATTTCTGGATGTGTAGATTTCGCATTACTTATTTTATTTACTGCCGTTGAGATACCTCCTTGTCCTCCATCAAGCACTATATATTTCATTTCAATATCATCCATATCATCAAGAGAAATTCCTTTAGTACTTAAAAATTCTTTCATTTTATCATATTTACGAGTCCCTTCCTTGGTCATTGCTTCAACAATTTTTCCATAATCTACTAATTGTTCAACATCAAAGCTACTCCCAACTTTTACATCGTATATGACAAGTTGATTTCCTGAAACTTCAAGCCAAAAACCATCAGGGCTACGCTTCTTTGTTAAACCCAAGGCATCTCTTATAGCCCCATCAAACTGTATTTTATCAACTCCAGTCGCTGCCATAGAAGGTGCTCCTAATTTATGATGCTTAACATAAGCTTCCCCAATAGCCCCCTTAATAGAACCATTGCTATAAATTGAGTTCATTAATTTACCAAAAGTCCCATTCCCTGAAGGTATTCCCTTTCCTAATGCTACATTCAGTTCTTTTACAAATTCATCTCTGATAGATGAGACCTTCTTATTATAATCTACTAAAGCTAACTTTCCTTCATACTGAGAGACGACTCTCAACATTTCTTGAGGATCTACCCCCATGCCTCTTAGTTTATCTGCATCAATAAGGTTTGCAACATCTTCTCCACCACTGTGCTTCAGTATCTGACGCAATTGGGTTTTCAAGTCGGCTCCATCATCTAACCCTTCTAAAACTTTCACAATTGATACATCTCCTGCTTTATTTGCATCGGCAATTTCTTCAATTGTTTTACCAACATTTTCATTTAAGAACTTAAATGATGTAGCCTTATCACGGAAAGATTGCTTTACACTAAACCAAGTTTCAATATGTTTTCCTTCGAGCTTATCAAGATTATCTATAATATAATCTTTCAAATTATTATCTATATTCCCAGGAGTTCGAGTCACATCCTTTAAAAATTCAGTCCTGTAATTTGAAGGAGTTAATGATTCTATACCTGCCAAAACTTCATCAAGTTTATTAGTAGGTAACTTTGTCATTAAAGCTAAGGCACCAGCTTTTCCTTCTGTTGCTTTTACATAAGTAGCTAGCTTTGTTGTAATCTGATCAATTCGATCATAATTTGATTCAAACCTATTTACAATTGCTGAAATATCAGCTTTTGAAGCACCTAATTGCTTGTCTAACTTCTGAAGTTGATCAAAATAATCTGCAATTTGCTCTGTCGGTAGATCTTGAGCTTTTTGCCATGTTCTTAAATCCTCGGTAAGCTCTGATGTATGATCATTTTTAAAAATACTTCTTAGCCCATCTGAATTCTTAAATTGATTTTTAAACTTCGATAATTCTGATGCAGACAGAATATTACTAGCTGTATTCTCTAAAAGCTCTGAAATTTCTAAAGTAGCTAAATCAGCGCCAACGCTTTTCTCTAATTTTAATAAATCGTTTTCGAGACTAGAAAGCTGACTTTCTCTAAACTTTCCTAATTTTCCAGTAGTTGGTAGCTTCTGAATTTTACTTTTAAGGTTCTTTAAAGAACCAAATATTTCACTTGGGTCTCCTTTAAGTTCTGCTATTGAGATTACAATGTTAGTAATCATCCATGCTCTTAATACAGCTCTTCCAGTTTCTGTCGTTTGAAGATCTGTTTGATAATCATTAAAGCCTTGCTGTAATAAAAATAACCCTGTTTCATAAGCTGCTAATCCCCATCTACCTGCTTTTGCAAATAAGCCAAAAGGAATAACAAAAGTAGCAGCATCAAATCCTCTACTTAGTTGACTATTCATTTTGTTTTCATCCAACAATTGCATATTGATTGCTGGCAACATTAAAAATCCTCCTCTATATATTGGTTGACTAGCTAAATTTTTGTCTACTTGGAAAAAGTCTGAGGTATTTGTTAAGTACAATACTAGAATAGGTTCAAAAGGCTTTAATTTAGCACCATTTATTGGTACTGAAAAATCATAATCTTGACCAAGTGTGACATGATCAATATTAAATGAAATTTCTCCATTATCATTAATATTAAACTCATCATAGTCAACTGAATTACCGTCAGTACTAAAAATAAACTTAAACAGCCCTGGATCAGACCATAAAAATATATTATTCTCTGCTAATAGTTTAATAGTTGAATAATCATTCTGCTCTACTAATTTTTCGTAGACCTCTTCAGATAAAGTATGTTCAAATATATCTAATTCACCAATTAGAGTTTCCTTATTCCCTTCATTAAATAAAATAGCAAGTTCTTTATGAAATTCTTTCAATAAATCACCTGTCATCGATGACCAACCAAACAATAAACTTCTAAAAATTCCGGAATTGTCTTCATTTAATTTTTTATAAAATTCCCCACGCTGAGTTTGATTTGGAATGGTAGTCACTAAGTCAAGGAAAATTTTTCCCATTTCTTTCTCCATACCATATCCAAACCAATTTGTTCCTTTATTATGTGCTAAGAATTTAAATAAACGGAACCTCAGGTCAACATCCTCAATCTGATTCAAAGCACAGCCTGTTTGTAAAACCAGCATCTTTAAATCATCAGACTCATTATCAGTTAACTCCGCTTTAATAAGTAAAGCATCCATTTCTGATATTCTGGAAGCTATGTTATTCTCCCAGTCAGTTATCTCTGGAGTCAGATATGCTAATAATTTTTCTACCGCGCTTTTTGTAAAAGATTGAAACTCTATGAACCTATTATCTTTAGCTACATATCTAATTTTAAATCCATATAATCCACTTTCTTCTATAGTTGGTGATTGTGGTGTCATTAAAAAATCGCCGGATGAATCATTAGATGCACCAATAGCTCCATTCTTTAACCTAACCGATGAGAGATCTGTACCATTAGCTAATGTTATATCAGTTAAGAGTACTCCATCAGTTTGAAGTGTCTCCCAATCATCAATTAATACATCTGAAGTGCTGACCCATCCGCACCTTATACTCTCCATTATTCTAATAATATAATCTTCTCTATCTGCGATCGACTGCCCCTCCTCTTCATTTTGCTCGAAACCAATCATCGGTACAGGATTATGAATTAAATCCCACTGCCACTTCCATAACTCTGAGCCACCATTATAGTCCATCAAGTTCTGAGATTGTCCTTGTGCTATATTTTCAAAGACATTCCAAGTATGGTCTAGGCGGAAAGCACCATGCCCTAGCTCATGAGCTGTGGTACGTTTAGCATTTTCTTTACTCCCTAATTGACTTGAAAAGATAAAACCATAGCGCTTGCTTAATGGCATATAACCATCCAAGTTTCCAGAGGCAGGACTGCCTACCCAAAATAGTACAAACTCATCACCACGAGGTCTATTGATATTTCTATAGGCCTTGATGATGTTTTTCATTTCAGGGGTATAAGTCGCTAGCTCATCGGTTTGTCCGTCATCTATTTTCCCATCATTATCTTCATCCCAATTGTCCAAGCTTAAGTCTTCGTAGGGTTTTACCTCCCAACTTACATTTGCAACACCATAGATTTCATTCAACCTCTCTTCCAGTTCCGCTTCTGAAGGTAAGTAGCGATCTTCTCCGTTCAGCTTTACAATATATACTTGCTTCGCTTCAGGTTTATACCCTCTTACATTCAATTCTCCTACAATCTTAGGTTCACCTCCTGTACCCTCATCCAAAAAGAGTTGATAATATTTTTTTCTGGAGCTACTATTCACCTGTATGGTTTGCGAACTGCTTATGCTTACCTCATTTCCGTCTTCATCTTTAGCACTCAGCTTAGACCAATTGGGAGTGCCTTTACTCCATACCAGTTTTACAAAGCCTGTACCGTCTTTGGGAACGGCCTTCCAAGGCACCCAATAAGGTTCTTTTCCTTCTCCAAAATCAATTTTGGTATAATATGGCCCCATTTCAGGATGGCTAAGAACAGCATGATCAAAGCCTAGTTCACCTTCTACATTTTGGAAAGTAATCCAATCAGTTTCAGACCAACCTTCAGCATCTTTCACTTCACCCTCGTCATTGATAAATCCGCCTGCTGTTTCTAGCGCCATATTCAGTAGCGAAATACTTTGCCTTACAAACTCAATAGAAGTGGAAACATCGGTCGGAAGTCCTTTTTCGATCATGGACTTTCCTTGCATGATGGTTCCTAAGACCATCTGAAGTTGAGCCAGTTGTGGTAATTCAGCTATCTTACTGTTGCCCATTTCTAAAATATCCTCTTCAATACCTGCCAAGGCATTGATTTCATTGATCTTGTCAAGGTATTTTTTCGGGATATTATTGAGGTCGGGCAATGAACGTTCTGGAGCATCTTTACCATCTAATTTCTTCAAGAAATCCATGATCTTCTTCCCTGATGCTAGGGCTTCACTTTCTTTTTGCTGACGCAGTGGCCCAGGTGCTGTAGAAATGACTGCGGCTACGCTAGAGCTATACTCGGCTAAATCCTTCACTACTTTTTTCAGTTCTGTAGTCACAGCCTTTAGTCCTTCCATATAGGCATCTACCAATGCTTTGTTTGCTTCTTGCTTGGCTTTTTTAGCATCAGCTACTTGTTGTTTGGCTTCTTCTACACTTGGTGCCGAAAGTGCTTCTTGCGAAGGCTGTGTACCTTCATCTTCTGCTCGTTCAATTTCTTTGGCAGCTCTTTTCGCGTCTCTCTTTTCTTGCTTGGCTTCTTTATACTCTTCTTTGGCTTCATCAACTCCTGTGCGCTTATCTTCAATATTTTGCCCTACATCTTCAGGGATAAAATCTTTGAACTGTTCATACAAATCGCCAGAGCCTTTCATAAAGCTGTAAGCATCCGTAAAAGCGCCTAGGTAATCTCCGTATTCATCATAGAAATCATCTGAGAAAGGTTGAACACTTACTCCTGTCAAGTAAATCTGCCCTACATACATACGCATTTCAGGATTGACTTTTATATTGTCAAACTCTACCCCTACTTTTGCGTGGTTCATCATTGGGAGTACCATCAGTCCTTCCCCACTAAAACCTTCAGATTCTTTGTATACTTCGGTTAGCTCTATATCAAAATCATTGGCCCATATTATATCTCCCGTATTCAAGGATGGTATAAGCTCTTGGAGCTCTAGGTTAAAAGGAACCTGTTCTGCCCCACAGACAAACTCACGTTCTACTTCTTCCATGGTTTCTGCCTCAACCGTTTCTGTATAATCGGTTTCTTCCCCCATGCACAAGCCTTTTACTCTGAACTCATAAGTTGTTCCTTCCTCCAGTTTTTTAAGGCGAAGATAAGGTTGGTTTGTTCGTTCGGCTGTCCATGGCGCATTTGGATTGGCTGAATCTTTAATTCTGTACTCGACTACAAATTCTGTATGCGTAATTTCATCCATCCACTCCAAAGCGACAGCATGCGTTCCTTCAACTTCTGCGGTCAGGTAGGTTACAGGCTGACAAGATTGTCCAAATTGGAAGCTTCGTGCTTCACTCCAACCCTGATTTTTGAACAAATCTGCCCCATCTTCTGTACTTGCCCTTACACGCCAAGCATAATGCATGCCCGCCTCAAGAGGCAGATCAGACAGCCCGTAAATATATGTTGTATTAAATGTAGTTACCGTATAAAATCGCTGCGCAGATAGGAAGGCCATTGCAGGATTTTGACGATGCTGTGCGTTTCTTAACTCCACCAATTCGAGGGTATATTCTACTCCCATTACTGCATTTGGAGATGCGGTATGTCTTGGTGTCCATTGGAAGGTAATCAGTAGAGGGTCTATTTGGGTTACTTCATGATGGTCTGCTGGGAAGTTAAGCATTGGAGGATCGTTGAGCATCATCCAAGCAATAGCAGAACCCGCATTAGAGACCTGTCTGCCTGTAAAATAATCTAAGACCTCAATGGTAAAACGATACAGCCCTTCGGGTAATTTTCCTGTTCTGAGAAAAGCTTGTTGCGTTAGTCCTCTTTCAAAGTTTAAATTTCTGACCTCAAAATAAGGCTGTAGGTCTGAGTCTGACAAGAGTTGTGGACTGCCCGACTCCAATACAAGCTGCGGATAGTTTCCGTAATTATTTGAAGTAATACGAATGCTGTTATTAAGTCCTTCAATTTTAAGTCTGAGTTTGGCAGTCAGTACAGGCTTGGCCAAGTCTTTTAGCCAAAGATTGACGGACATTTTATTACTTCCTATCGCCGTATAATCGGATAAGAACAGCGAATATGGCTTATTTAATTGCACGCTAGATTGGACAGGGTAATTCTGTCCAAACACAGTACTTGCATAAAAAAGTAGAAGTATGACAAAAAATAACTTTCGCATAATGTATTCTTCAAAGTAAAAATAAAGTCTTTAGTAAGCTTTTGAACTGAAATGATTTCGGTCTAAATACTGGTTTTAACTCTATCTGAGAATCGCTTTTATCATTATTCTCTTAGTCTAGTATTTAGGGTTTATGGTTCAAAAATCAATAGTTCAACCCTTCTGTTTTTAGCCCTGTTTTCGGCTGTATCATTCGACACAATAGGCATTCGGTCTGCTTCCGAAATCAATTTCATCTGCTCTTTTGAAATCCCTTTCTTCTTTAAATAACGATAGACATAGTTTGCCCTAAACCAAGCTACACGTTCTTTGGCTTCAAAGCTTCCAACATTATCTGAGTGCCCAACTACATCTACATGAAGCTGAGGATTGTCTTTCAATAATAAGAGCGTATAATCTAACTGCTTCTGAGAAATCGCATCTAATACAATCTTATTGAATTCAAAGTAGAGCGTATATTTAATCGGCTTCATTTTTGCCCTCTTGATCTCATCTTCTGTGGCAATTTCTATCTGTGGCTCCTTGACCTCTTCTTTAGGTTGGGGAGTATTGAATTGATCAAATTTCCTTTCGTATGCCACCCATTCATCCGAGTTTCGATCTACTTGATTTTTAGGCTGAACAACTCTTCTCTTTTTGTTCATTCTGAAAGGATATAAAGTGATCCCCGCTTCTAAAGCTGGACGCTTAACTACCTCAGATGAAAGTACAAACTCATAGCTTGCTCCAATAGCAAAAGTTGATTGTTCGAACATAATCCCTGCTGCCATTAGTCCTCTGTTTTCAGCCCTAAGGTTAAGACCTATAGCTCCAGAACCAATTGGATCATTCGGATTATAATTATCAAACTGATAAACCAGATCAGAGCCAAAGCTAATCCAAGTTTCTTTATAGTCTTGCCTGAAAACTAATTGAGGACGCAACTCCCAGCTTTTGTTTAAGAAATGCCTACTCCCTGCCTGAATCGAGTATATGGGTTGCAGTACATTTTCTTCCGCCACAATATCGATACTTGGTTTATTGAGAAAATAACCAGATACCCCCAAGTAAACACTAGGTTTACTGTAGTTTTTTGGTGTATAAGACCACATCATTCCAGCATTCAATCCCCAGTAATTCCCTATAAGTGTACCCGACAAAGCTTCTCCAGTAGCTTGAGTAGGATCGTAACCAACATTAGGTACCCATTGGCTACCTGTGGAGTAATTGTTATAATCCCATTGCTGTTGAAAAAATGTAGTACTTAAGCCTAAACCTAACTTTTGTTGCTTATTCAGAGGTAAGGCATAAGATAAAGCAGCTTGCAATAAATGGACTTGCTGATATTCCGTTAAACTAAAATCGTCATTCAAGTAATTTACAGAAAGTCCGATTTGGCTCGTTTTGGTTTGTATTGGAGATGAAAAACCGACTGAAGTCTGACGGTAGTCTACCCCAGGCAAAGGACTTTGCTTTCGGTGTAAAACTTGAAATGTTCCGCGCTCCAACAGCAAATGATGCGCAGGATTTAGTTGCTCCCAACCATAGCCTGATAACTGAAAAAATGGTAATGCTTGGGCTTTGCCTTCTTGTACTGATAAGCAAAAAAGCAGTGAAAAGCTTATCATGATAGATATGCTGTATCTCTTATAACGACGGTCTGTTTTCAACTGCTTCATAGTCAAATTCTTCATATTAAAAAATCAGTCTGCTGTCTAGTTATCTTGCTAAGTTTATCGTTCCTGATTGCTTTCCTCTGAATGATAAAGGACTATTATCCATAAAAGAGCCTTCTATATACCAGAAATAGATCCCGCTTTCTACTGCAATTCCATTTACGGTACCATCCCATCCATTCTCTAAAATATCTGAGGTATTGGAAGATTGATATACCAATTTTCCGTATCTATCGGTCACCTTGAGTTCAAGATTTTGAATACCAAAACCATAAACTTTAAATGTATCATTCTGTCCATCTCCATTTGGCGTAAAAAGATTCGGAATAAACAATTCATTTTCTACAAAGACTGTTACCGAATCTGTTGCTTCACAGCCAAATTGATTGTAGGCCGTTACCACATAAGTGGTGTTTACCTGAGGATTTACAATAGGTGTTGGGGAAGTTGGGTCATCAATATTGTAATTTGGTGACCAAAGGTAATAGAGTCCTCCTTCGGCTGTAAGCGTGGTTGTTGCTCCTTGCCCGATCGTTACATCTTCACTTGCCTTAGGCTCTGGTAAATCAATGACTTCTATGGTGATACTTGCCGTATCTGGAATACATTGCCCAGAATAAACGATTACTTGGAACGTTGTCGTTTCTTCTAGCGTAGCTACTGGATTAGCCACATTAGGATCATCTAAAAATTCTCTTGGACTCCAATCGTATACAAAATAGCCTTCACCTCCTGTTCCTACTGTAGCGCCACCTAAAGTAGTTGAAGTACCCCAACAGATTGCGTGATGCTCACCTGCATCGGCAATTACTTTCTCATTAACCCTTACAGTCATTGTATCATAAAGACCGATACAACCTTCTGCTGTTCTGATTTCCAATACATAGGTTTGTGTACTGTCACCTGTAAAAATCGGATTGGAGATATGAGGATCAGATAGGTTATTGGAAGGAGACCAACTGAATTGATAATCCGTACGGTCATAATTGGTCAAGGCTTGTCCAATCTCTACTTGTGATCCCCAACATATATCTTTATCATCTCCTGCTTGCGCTTGAGGTAGATCGATTACAGAAACTTGTAAGGTATCATAGTAAACACAACCTGCCGAAGAAAATACCTCTGCAATAATCGTTTCATCTGAAAAAATGGTATAGTTCAAGTTTGAATTATTGGCTTGTATCAGCTTAGTTGAGTCATACCAATTCACTTGTAAAAATTCATCTGAAAGGCTCAAGTTAAGTTCTTGTCCATAACAAATTGCTTGATCCTCTCCTAGATTGAAAGATGGTAAGTCTAATTTCTGAATAACAATGGTATCTGCATATACACAGCCCGCTTCACTCATCGCTTCTGCAATAAGCGTATCTGTTTGTGTAACTGTCCACACTAACTGACTCGAAGTTTCGGTTAGAATGCCCAACTGTTTTGTAGACCATTTTGTCTCTGCGGCACTAGATACCGTATTCAATACCAAAGTCTCTCCGTCACAAACTGCCGTATCAGCTCCCAAGCTAAATATTGGCAAGTCCAATACCTTAATTTCTATGGTATCACGCCCCACACAACCCAAAGCAGAGCTTACTTCTACATAGATTGTTTCATCTTCAAAGATTGTTTTTGTGAGCTGTTCACTAGCTCCTAAATCTCCCTCAAATGCTGACGACCACTGAATACTTGTCCAACTCTCCCCCAAACTCAAGCGAATACTATCGCCATAACAGATCGACAAATCATTTCCCAAATCTGGCTGAGGAAGTGTTTCCATAGCTACTTTAATGGTATCGGCATACTGACAACCATTTGGGTCTGTAGCTAAGCAAACAATTTCTTGTGAGGAATTTACTTCGTGTTCATAAAACCAAGTAGAGGCTAAACTTGCACTCGTACTTAGGTCAAACCATTCTACACTGCTCATTCCTGTTGGCCCATAAAGCAATACCGTTCCACCATCACAAAGCGTAGTATCGGCTCCTAGGTTAAAAGTTGGTAATGATCGCATCTCCAAAAAGAGTGTATCACTATATCGACAGCTTGACTCATTGAAAGCTGTAAGGTAAATGGTATCATTTTCAAGTACTTCTAAACTCATCTCGGCTTCTGTAGAAATTACACCTAGCTTTGTACTTTCCCATTCATAACTTGCTGCATCCAGTGTATTTAAGTCTAAATGTAATACTTCTTGAAAACACAAAGCTGTATCTGTACCAAGATCAAATTCGGGTAAGGTTATTGGACGAATTAGTAGTGTGTCATAGCTTACACAAGATTTAGCATTGAATACTTCTGCGACTAGTTCCAAAGTTTCTGTTACTTCGTAAGTAAACTGATCTGAGTTTAGACTTAAAGCAAGAGGATTTCCTTTTTCATACCAATTTACTTCTGCGTATCCTTCTGTGCTTAAATCTATTTGGGTAAACTGATTGAGACAGACATTTCGATCTTCTCCTAAATCTATGACAGGAAGTTCAAGGTGATCGATAAAAACCGTATCGTAGTTTACACAACTATTTTCATCGGTTACGCTCACTTCCAGTAAAATATCTTCTGTAATCTCAAGGCTTAAATCTGGCTCATTCCCAAGTATGGAATCTGTTAGAATATTTCGCCAAACTATTGTTTGATAGTCATATATGGTCAGATCAAAAGTTGTAATCTCTTCATCACATACTTCTTGATCTTCCCCTAGACTTATCGCTGGCAATTCATACACATTGACGGTCAATTCGTCACTGCTTTCGCAACCTTCTTCAGAAGTAACTATGACTTTTATATCCATAGCTGCACTTGGTGTGATACTCAAACTGGCAGCATCTAAAAGCAAGGTATCAGCTGTGGCATCATACCAACTTACACTTGCGTAACTTTCAGCACTCAAGTCGAGTGTAATCGTTTCAGATGTACATATCCAAGGATTCTCCCCCAATTCAACCACTGGAAGCTCATCCACTTCTAGCGTAATGGTATCACGCCCTACACAACCTTTATTATCTATTACTTCTAGCATAATCATAGATGCTGAAGTAAATGTGTGCGTATAAGTTTCTTCTGTTCCTAGTTCTAAACCTGATGGCAATGAAATCCACTTTAAGGATGCCCAAGCTTCTTCGGTTTGATCAAATGTGTAAGTTGTATTTTCACATTGAGAAAAGTCTTCTCCCAATTCGACATTTACTTCCTCTAACTTTCTGAGCCACACTGTATCTTTTGCATTACAGGTATTGGCATCCGTTACTGTCACCTCTATCTGAATGTCTTCGATCGGTAAAATTTCCAGTTGAGCGTCAGTTCCTACTATTGAATCATTATCAAGCAGTCTCCAACTCACGCTTTCCCAATTCTCCAATCTGAGGTCAAAGGTATAGCTCTCTCCATTACAGACTTCTATTTCATCGCCAATATCAACCCTTGGCTTATCATATGCTCTTACCCAAATTGAAGTTGAGTCTACACAACCATTTTCGTTACTGACCACTACAGTCACCTCTGTATCTGTCTCTACATCAAATGACCAAATGGCTTCCGTTGACTGCAAACTATGGTCTGAAGTAAAATACCATTTAATCTCATCCCAACCCTCATCACTCAGATCAAAGGTGTGAGTCTCATATTGGCAGACGTAAGGTGTTGCCCCTAAATTCACATCGGGTAGATTATTTTTAGTGACTGCAATTGTATCTCTACTGCTACAAGCATTTTGAGTAACTACAGCTTCAAGATTAAAACTCTCTGTAACCGTGTAAGAAAAAACATTTTCTGTAGATAGTCTTTCACCTGTATCAATATTGTACCACTCAATCGTTTCGTAAGATGCAGTACTCAAGTCAAATGCCATCGTTTCTCCTTCACAAAAGCTTAAATCATCACCAAGGTCAGGTACAGGTAAATCTTTTTTAGTAATAGTAATCTCATCTGAATAAGTACAACCGTTGGCATCTGTCGTTTCAACTCTCACAGTTCTATCTGCTGAAATTTGAATGTTTAAACTTGCCGTAGTTGCTAACACCGTATCAGGATCAACATCAATCCACTGAATACTTTCCCAATGATCTGAGGAAAGATCAAAAGACACTTCCTCTCCTTCACAAACTTCTAAATCACTACCTAAACTCAATTCTTCTTGAACAAATACATCTACCTCTATTGTATCTTTTACAACACAACCTAGGGGCTTGAGCACTTGGACTTCAATTTCAACTTTTTCTGAAATGCTCATTGTAAGTTCATTGCCTGAAGAAATCAAACTATGATCAGCTAGGTTATACCAATTGACAACATCATCGGTAGTACCCTCATTGAGTATAATCTCAGTATTTACACAAACAGAAAAATCATCTCCTAAGTCGGCTTTATCACAGATGATAAAAGAATCCTCCGTCGAAAAAGCTGAACCTACACCATCTTGATCAATACTCTGTACCCCATAATAATATTGTCCTTCGGCTAAATTTTCTAAGCGAAGTTCTTGACCTGAAAACTGAGTAGAAGAAAGCCCTGAAGAGTACCGGTAACCAGTATTCAAATCGGCTAAAGGTGAAAGAATATCTGCACTCCCTGTCGTTGTCCCGACATAATAACTATAAGCTAAAGCGGATAATGGTGTTAAGTCATCATTCCCTTCAACTGAAAAGCTAAGGCTTACATCATTTAGATTAACTGCGGCATTTAGATTTGAAGGTGCTGAAGGTGCTGTATTCGAGCTTGCTCCCACATTCTGATAGAGGTAAGTAAAATTCCCCCCATCGCCTTTTCCTGTGATAAGCAGATCATTTTTGTAATCAGCATTGTAATCTGCCTTCCGAATAACTCCAGAGGTTACATCTGGGAAGTCTGCTGTTTGAATAGAGAAAGTAGAAAGGTCATTTCGGTATACTTTTGCAGTAATACTGCCTGACTCATCTCCTGATAGAAAGACATCGACATCTCCATCATAATCATAATCTAAAACTTCGATGGCTACATCTTGGGTAGCATCAAATTCAAACACTTCTGTAAATCCAAGACCTGATTGATTTTCATAGAGTTTTACAAATTCGTTGGTACTACTAAACCCCGCTAAAATTACATCTGTAAAGCCATCAATATTCCAGTCTAATAGCTCAATTTTACCCGAAGAAGCGATGGGTGTAAAAGATTGATTGGTATTTGAAAATGAGAAATTACCATCATGTTCATACAGGCTACTTTCGAGGGAAAAATTGTCATTTGTTCCTGTAACTAAAATCTCAAAATTTCCATCTTGATCATAGTCCATCGCTTTAAATTGCCCATAAGAAATTGCGGGTAAGTTATGTTCTTGTTCCTCGAATGTAGTCCCGTTATATTTTAAAAGCTTTGTGTATAGGTTGAAGTTTTCATCAAAACCACTAAGTATTAGTTCTTCAATTCCATCCCGATCTAAATCTACCCAACACAAACCACCTTGAGCTAAATCTACTCCTAAATCTACCTCTGTAAAACCTAATCCTACATTATTCAGATAAACTCTGCTTATAGGTTCATTGGAAACACTCTTCCCTGCCATTGCAAAATCGGGATAGCCATCATTATTTATATCTGAAACTGCTAATTCTGCTTCATAGATCTGTTGTAATCCAGAAGTCACATTATCCCAAGAGCCATCTCCATTATTTCTATATAGATAAGTAATTGGTGTACTCCCTTGCATTCCCGTAATCAACACATCCATATTGCCATCAAGATTGTAGTCCAACCACAGGGCATTTGCTTTCTCTACGGCAGGCAAAGAAACACTATTGTCATAACTAAATGTTTGTCCAAAAGTAAGCTTACTTAACAATAGAAAAATCACAAAAAATATCTTCCTCATTTCACTAAATGCTTCTTATCTGAAAAAATGTCTTAAACACTAATATTTAGATACTTTCCTACTACTACGTTCTGTTACACTAATGATTTCTATAATATACATCCCTGTTGGAAGTTGACTTACATCCCATTCTGTACTCACCTGTGTACTTCCACTGTTTTCGAGATATTCAAAATAGACACGACCAAGCATTCCCCTCAGTATAAGGCGTACTGGTTCTGCTTTTTCTAAATCTACTTTTACACTCAGAAGATTTGAAACAGGATTTGGCTTAGCCTGTATATTAATAATATTACTGTCGTTTTCTTGTTTACGTGTATTCGTTTCTATATCAGAACTTGCTACAACTTCAACCCATTTAGTCACACTGTCTACACAACCTAGCTCAGAAGCTACGTACATTGTAAACTCATAACTTCCCTCTTCACTAAAAATGACTTCTTGCCTATGAATACTATCTGTTTCTAAAATTTCTACTTTATCCGATTCTGGATAACTCCATGTCACATTATCTGTTCTAGGCCAAGTGACGTCTACAAAAACTACAGTATCTCCAACTACAGCTTCTGAACTAATCACAAAATCAGTCTCTAATGTATTTTCAAGGTAATTTAGGGTAAAGCTTTTTTCAGCTAAACAACCATCTTCAGAAGATACATTTAAAGTATATGTTCCTGCTTCGGTAAGCACAATTTCAGAATTATAATAGTCTAGTCCGTTTACAGAAGTCCATTGATAACTCGCATAACCATCAGGATTCAGTACTAACTCTTGTCCTTCACATAAAGTGTATTCTAATTCTATTTCAGTAATTTCAAGTGGTGCAGGATCGATTAAGGTCACACTTCCTTCCACCTCACAGCCATTTGCATCTTGAACAATCAGCGTATAGGTTCCTTCACACAAGTCAGTCGCTTGCTGAGTTTTACTCCCCGAAGACCATGTGTATGTATAAGGTGCAGTACCTCCCGTAACAACCGCCTCAGCTTGTCCACTACACGATTCAAAACAAATTGGCATAGTTGGGGAAATAGAAAGGTTGAGAGGTTCAGGGTCAGTCAATCTTACTATCAACTCATCACTACAACCTTCGCCATCATAAACGGTTACTACATATTTAC